>CBDTVN010000094.1:0-11426 GCA_965364195.1 uncultured Sulfitobacter sp.
CTCTATGACCGTCCCGTGGTGTTGCCCGACTGGGTAGAAAGCCGCATCGAGGCGCGCCTTGTGGCCGAGTTTCCAGATTTGAAAATCAGCTTTGGCGAGGTGCGATTGCTCATGCAAGAAGGCTGGCGTCCCCGCGTGCGCTTGCGCAATGTGGCCGTGGCGGACCAAACGGGCCGTGAGATGATCCGCTTTTCCGAAGCCCGTGTCAGGTTTTCGTTAGCCTCCCTGCGCGCAGGAGAGGTAAAACTAAAGCCCGCCGAGGTGGCATTGCAGGGGGTTTTTGCGACTTTGATCCGTGAGGAGGACGGCAGATTCCTGCTGCAAACCGATCTCACCACAGGGGCGGATCCAGATGCAACAGGTGCTCCATTGGGCCGCGTGGTGGCGCAGATTGACAGTGTGCTGCAGCAGCCCGGCCTTGCCGATCTTGACCACGCAGAGGTGCGCGGCCTGACCTTACAATTCATCGACCGTAGGGCAGGTACTGCCTTTACCCTTGATGGGGGCCGCGTGATTGCACAGCGCAAGGATGGTGCGCTAGTGGCCTCTGCCGATTTGGCCGTGCTGGGCGGTGGTGCTGCCGCGACCACTTTGTCAGCAAATTATACCAGCGTGATCGGAGAGGCTGAAGCGCAATTTGGCGTGCGCATCGATGATGCCTCGGCTGCCGACATCGCCACGCAAAGCCCTGCTTTCGCTTGGATGAGCGCGCTTAAAGCGCCGATTTCGGGTTCTGTCCGCTCCGGCGTGCGCGCCAACGGAACGCTGGCCCCGCTCAGCGCAACGCTCCAGATCGGGGCAGGCGTGTTACAGCCCAATACGGAAACGCAGCCAATCCCCTTTGACAGCGCGCGCAGCTATTTTTCATATGATGCCGCGCGCGGCCTGCTGCGCTTTGATGAGCTATCGGTGGACAGCAAATGGGTCTCTGCGCGGGCCGAGGGAACTGCATCGCTCTCCGGATTGCGCACAGGCGCGCTTGAGGCATTGGTGGGGCAATTTAGCTTGACCGAGCTGCGCGCGAATCCCATGGATTTCTATCCAGAGCCGGTAGAACTCGATGGGGCCGAAATTGATTTTCGCCTGCAAACAAAGCCTTTCAAGATCGACATAGGACGGCTTGATCTGTTTGACGGGGCTCAGACGCGTCATGCGTTTGGCACTCTGACTGCACAGCCCGAGGGGTGGCAGGTGTCGCTTGATGCGCGCACCGATCAGGTTGATCCCGCCCGCATCATCGAGCTGTGGCCCGAGGCGGTAAAACCCAAGACCCGAAAATGGCTGGTGAAGAACCTAATTGACGCGGACATTACCAACGCCGATTTCGCGCTGCGCTTAGCACCAAATGAGGCGCCGCGCACCTATCTGGCCTTTGATTATCAAGACGCCTCGGTCAAATTCATGCGCACACTGCCCCCCGTGACCCAATTGCGCGGCCATGCCAGTCTTGATGGAAAGCGGTTTGTCGTCTCGCTGGATGAGGGCATCGTGCAGGCGGGCCTTGGTGGTCCGGTAAAGGTCGAGCGTTCGGCATTTATCTTGCCCGATCTTGGCGTCAAGGGCGGTACACCTGCGATTGTCCGCCTCAACGCCCGTGCTTCCGTCACTGCAGCGCTTTGGGCGCTTGACCAGCCCCCCATGGGTGTGATGCGCCGCACCAATCTGCCCGTAGAGCTTGGGTCGGGGGAGGCCGTGGTCTCCGGCACATTGAATTTCCCGCTCAAACGCGGAGGCAGTCCGGCAGACGTGAAATTTGATGTTACAGGTGACTTGCTCAATCTCACCAGCACCAATCTGATCAAAGGGCGCAGCCTTAAATCGCGGCGCATGTCTATTGTCGCGAATGATAGAAGTGTCAAAATTGCGGGAAGGGGGACGCTGGAAGGTGTGGCCTTTGACGGCAGTTGGCAGCAGCCCATCGGTGCTGGTTCTGAAAAAAGCACGCTGCGCGGCACTGCCCAGATCACGCCTCAGGCGCTGACCGCTTTTAATGTCGCCTTGCCCAAGGGGATGATGACAGGGGAGACGCAGGCCGACATCGGCATAGATTTCGAGCGTGGGCAATCGCCGCGCATGACGCTGCGCTCCGGCCTGCGCGGTGTCGCGTTGCAAATCCCGCAGATCGGCTGGCGCAAAACCAGCGGGGCGTCAGGAGCGCTGGACATAGATCTCCGCCTTGGCGCACGGCCCGAGGTCACCGCGATCTCGTTGAGTGGGGCAGGGTTGGATGCGCGGGGCAGCATCTCGCTGTCCGAGAATGGCGGCTTGGGCGTGTTGGAGCTGAACCAGCTCAAGATGCGCGATTGGCTCGACGTGCGTGCAGCACTTGTGGGACGGGGGGCTGGCCGTGCGCCGCAAGTTGTGGTGCGGGGCGGACGCGTTGATTTGCGCACGGCGCAATTTGGCGGGAGCGGTGAAACCGGTGGCCCGCCAAGCCCGCCCATGCGCGTGACCCTTGACCGACTCCAAGTCACCAATACACTCTGGCTCCAAGGGCTGGCAGGAACGTTTAAAACAACTGGTGGCCTTGATGGTCCGTTCGAGGCGCGGGTGAACGGCGGTACGGGCGTGTCGGGCCGCGTGGTGCCACAACGCGGACGCACTGCCGTCCGCCTGACCTCGGCGGATGCGGGCGGGGTGCTGCGCTCTGCGGGTGTGGCAGAGCAGGCCGTGGGCGGAACACTTGATGTGTCTCTTTTACCTGTAGGAAGTGGCAATTCCTTTGACGGGCAGCTCAAAGTGGACGGTGTCTCGATCAAGGATGCGCCCGCGATTGCCGCGCTGGTCAATTCGCTCTCTATCGTGGGACTGGTGAACGAGATGAACGGTGACGGGATATACTTTGACGAGGTCGAAGCCGAATTTCGTCTGTCGCCAAACCGCATGACGCTCAGCCGGGGGAGTGCAACGGGCGCATCGCTGGGCCTGTCAATGGACGGTGTTTATGCCACCGACAGCGGACAGATCGCCATGCAGGGGGTGATTACGCCTGTTTATCTGCTCAACGGTATTGGCTCTGTGCTGACGCGCAAAGGCGAGGGGCTGCTTGGGTTTAACTACAGCCTTACAGGGGCGGCGAAATCGCCCAAAGTCTCGATTAATCCACTGTCGGTGCTGGCACCCGGGGGGTTACGCGACATTTTCCGCGCGCCCAAGACCGGATTGCCCCGCGTGGACGGCGAAACAGCGCCTTTGCCGCAGGCCCCCGCGCAAAGGCCCGTTGAACCAGCCTACGAAGGACGCTAAAGCGCGCTCATGAAACTTAGTGATTTTGACTTTGACCTCCCAGAAACTTTGATTGCCGTGCGCCCAGCACAGCCGCGTTCATCTGCGCGCCTGTTGGTTGCGCAGGGCGACACGATCCAAGATGCACAAGTGCATGATTTGACCAAATGGCTGCGTGCGGGGGACCGGTTGGTCTTGAACGACACCCGCGTTATTCCTGCGCGCCTGTCAGGCGTCCGTCATCGCGACAGCGCCCAAGGTCCGGTGACTGCCAAGGTTGAAGTAACGCTGTTGGAGCCTCAGGCAGAGGCGGGCATCTGGTCTGCTTTGGTCAAGCCGTTGAAAAAGCTAAAATTCGGCGAGGACGTAACATTCTCGGACGACTTGCGCGCCACTATGGAAGGCGTTGCAGATGGCCAGGCTTTTTTGCGCTTCAATCTGACTGGCGATGATTTCGACGCGGCCCTCAACGCCGCAGGGGCCATGCCATTGCCCCCCTACATTGCCGCCAAACGCGCTGCCGATGCTCAGGATAAAACGGATTACCAAACAATCTGGGCCAAGAATTCAGGAGCCGTTGCCGCCCCAACTGCATCCTTGCATTTCGATGCGCCATTGCTTGATGCCTTGCGTGTCATGGGTGTCGAGTTTTCGTACGTTACGCTTCATGTAGGTGCCGGCACGTTCCTACCTGTCAAAGTCGACGATATAGCAGACCACAAAATGCACTCCGAATGGGGCCAGGTAAGCGCGCAAGCAGCCGATGAGATATCTGCCACGAAAGCCGCAGGGGGCCGTGTGATCCCCGTGGGCACCACCGCGCTGCGATTGATCGAGACAGCGGGCAAAGGCGGGGCAATCGCGCCATGGGAGGGCGACACCGACATCTTCATCACGCCCGGCTTTCACTTCAATGTAGCCGACGCGCTGATGACCAATTTTCATCTCCCACGCTCCACTTTGATGATGCTGGTCTCGGCCCTTATGGGGACCCAGACGGTCCGCGATATTTATTCTCACGCAATTAGCGAAAACTATCGTTTTTTCTCTTACGGAGACGCATCACTCCTGATACCGCCGCGCAAAAGCGACTGATTGAGTCGCAGGTGACCCGACAAGCGACTGTGCGCGGCGCTAGGGGTATATTGACAGTCTAGGAGACGAGATATGTGGCAGGTCCTGACCAGCGCTTGGGCGCTTCTGTTTGGTATGTTCCTTTTGATGCTCGGCAACGGTATGCAAGGTACGCTCTTGGGTATCCGCGGCGAGATTGAGGGCTTTGACACGTTTGCGATGTCGATCGTGATGTCTGCCTATTTTGTGGGGTTCCTCGGCGGCTCGCGCATGGCACCCAATATGATCCGCCGGGTGGGCCATGTCCGTGTGTTCGCCGCATTGGCCTCGGCGATCTCTGCCGTGATGATCCTCTATCCCACCTTTCCCTACATCTGGCTTTGGGTGATTGGCCGCGTGCTGATCGGGTTCTGCTTTTCTGCGGTGTATGTCACGGCGGAGAGCTGGCTCAATAATGCTGCAGACAACTCCAATAGAGGGCAGGCGCTCTCGCTTTATATGATCATCCAGACGCTTGGCATTGTGACGGCACAGGCAATGCTGCTCGTGGCGGAGCCTGACGGCTTTATTCTCTTTGTTATCCCTTCTGTTCTGGTTAGCGTGGCGATCACGCCCATCCTTCTGTCGATCAGCCCGACACCGGCCTTCGAGACCACCAAACCGATGAGCCTCAAAAAACTGATGAGCTTTTCTCCGCTGGGGTGTGTCGGCATGTTCATCCTTGGCGGCATTTTCTCGGCCCAGTTCGGCATGTCATCGGTCTACGGTGCGAAGGCGGGCCTTAGCGTTGTTCAAATCTCGACCTTCGTGGCGACATTTTTTATCGGGGCGGTGATCCTGCAATACCCTATCGGCTGGATTTCGGACCGTATGGATCGACGGTATCTGATAATTGTGGTCTCCGTGATCGGCGGTTTGGGCTGTATCCTCGGCATGCTGAAAGGGGATGTGTTCACGCTTCTGCTTACGTCCGCATTTGTGATCGGCGGCATGGCGAACCCGCTGTATTCCCTGCTTATCGCGCACACCAATGACTTTTTGGAGCATGACGATATGACCGCAGCCTCTGGCGGGCTGATCTTCATTAACGGCCTGGGTGCGATTTTGGGGCCGATGATAACGGGTTGGATGATGGGTACATCGCTTGGCCCCGCAGGGTTCTATCTTTTCACCGGTATCCTCTTTGCCGCGATGATTGTTTATGCGGGCTACCGGTCTACCGTGCGTGCAACCGTGCCGATGGATGAGACGGGTTCCTATGTGCCGATGGGCCCTACAGCGACATCCGTAGCGATGGAAATTGCGCAAGAATATGCAATCGAGACAGAGCTGGAAGACGAGGAAACCGTTCAAACGCCGACATAATGTGGCAAATATCTGCCACCTAAAGGAAACTTTGTGTCTCAAATGGCCTATGTTTGCGCTAAACATGACGGTTCTGTCGCAATTCGTGTGTAGGAAAACTGCTTAATCTATTCTTAACTAAACGAGTAAGTGATTGTGCAAAGAGGATATAGTGATGGTTGGCCCTGAGAAGGTACTAGAGTTCTGGCTAGACCGTGTTGGACCGGACGGATGGTATGCAGTTGATGATGCCGTCGATGCCGAGATCCGCGACACATTTATGACCACATGGGAAACGGCCCGTGATGGCGGGCTGAGCATGTGGTTGACCTATCCCTCCGGCGCACTTGCCTATCTGATCCTGACGGACCAGCTTTCACGTAATATGTTCCGCGGCAGTGGTGAGGCGTTCGCGACCGATGCGGTAGCGTTGGCTGTGGCCAAACGTTCGATCTGCAAAGGGTGGGACCTCAAGATCGACGCCCCTGCGCGCCAGTTCTTCTATCTACCGCTCATGCACTCCGAAAACCTGTGTGATCAGGACCGCTGTATCCGCCTGATGGTTGAGCGGATGCCGCAAACAGGCGAAAATAACCTGCTGCATGCGCAAGTGCACCGCGAAGTTATCCGTGAATTTGGCCGCTTTCCCTACCGCAATGAGGCCCTTTCGCGTGATCCGACCCGCAGTGAGCAGGCCTATGCGGCAAAAGGCGGCTATGGCCATACCCTGCGCCAGCTTCAAGCTGACCTCGCAGCGTAACAACAGTTCTAATCCTAACACGGCTAAGGGCCCGCGTTCTTCCTGAACGCGGGCTTTTGCATAGCAGCCTTGCACCTGAGGCCATTGCGACGCACAGTGAGGTAGTTTAACGTTAAACTAGATATTTCTGCTGACACGTGTGAGGTGCCCATGGCCGATAAGTCCTTTGATCTAATTGTTATTGGCGCAGGGCCGGGCGGCTATGTGGCCGCGATCCGTGGTGCGCAGCTCGGCATGAAAGTCTGCATCATCGAGCGTGAAAACCTTGGGGGCATTTGCCTCAACTGGGGCTGCATCCCGACCAAGGCGATGCTGCGCTCCTCAGAGGTATTTCACCTCATGCACCGTGCCAAAGAGTTCGGCCTGAAGGTTGAAGGCATCAGCTATGATCTGGATGCGGTGGTCAAACGCTCACGCAAGGTTGCGGGCCAGCTTTCGGGCGGCATCGGGCATCTGATGAAAAAGAACAAAGTCACCGTTGTGATGGGCGACGCGACAATCCCTGCTAAGGGGAAAGTGAGCGTTAAGACGGACAAAGGCACCGAAGAGCTGACGGCGAAAAACATCGTGTTGGCCACTGGGGCACGTGCGCGTGAATTGCCGGGTCTTGAGGCAGACGGAAAGCTGGTCTGGACGTACCGCCATGCGCTGCAACCTGTGCACATGCCCAAGAAACTGCTCGTCATCGGCTCCGGTGCAATCGGCATCGAATTCGCCAGCTTTTACAATACGCTGGGGGCTGACACGACTGTGGTCGAGGTCATGGACCGCGTGCTCCCCGTGGAGGACGAAGAAATTTCTGCCTTCGCGAAAAAGTCGTTCGAGAAGCAGGGCATGAAGATCATGCAAAAGGCGATGGTCAAGAAACTCGACCGTGCTGGTGACAAAGTGACCGCCCATATCGAGGTGGGCGGCAAGACTGAAAAGCATGAATTTGACACGGTTATCAGTGCTGTAGGCATCGTTGGTAATGTGGAAAATCTTGGCCTTGAAGAACTAGGCGTCAAAATCGACCGCACCCATGTCGTCACGGACGAATACTGCCGCACGGGTGTGGATGGCCTCTATGCTATTGGTGATATCGCAGGCGCGCCGTGGCTTGCCCACAAAGCGTCCCATGAGGGCGTGATGGTGGCTGAGCTTATGGCTGGTCTGCATGCCCATCCGGTCAAACCCGAGAGCATTGCAGGCTGCACATACTGCCACCCGCAGGTCGCCTCCGTCGGGTACACCGAGGCCAAGGCAAAAGAGCTGGGCTATGACATCAAGGTCGGGCGCTTCCCGTTCATTGGCAACGGCAAAGCCATCGCATTGGGCGAAGAGAACGGCATGATCAAAACCATCTTTGACGCCAAAACGGGAGAGTTGCTCGGCGCGCATATGATTGGCGCCGAAGTGACAGAGCTGATCCAAGGCTACGTTGTGGGCCGCCAGTTGGAAACCACCGAGGAAGACCTGATGAACACCGTCTTCCCGCATCCAACCCTATCGGAAATGATGCACGAATCCGTGCTCGACGCGTATGATAAAGTTATCCACATGTAATTGGTTACGCGCCCACAGTCGCCGCTTTACGGCACCTGTGGGCGCAGGCATACTCGAACGATGGTAAGCATCAATCGCGTCGTAATGGGTCCCGCTTCGCGTCGGATGATTCAGGAGCTCAAACCACCCCGCCTCAAGGTGGCGGAAGTGTCGGGCCACTATGGCCAACAGTTTGATTTCAAAAGCTATGAGCAGTTTCGCTATCCCGAATATGACATTTGCGCTGGTCCGTACCTCGACCCCGAGACGGGCAAGCTGCGTAAGTTCGATCTGATCCTCGCCAATCAGGTTTGGGAGCATCTCGACCGCCCCTATACAGCCACCAAATACGTGCGCCAGATGCTCAAGAAAGGTGGCATTTTGGGTCGCGGTGCCGTTCTTTGTGCCGTTCCATGCGGCACCCATGGACAATTCACGCTGGTCCGCACGGGGGCTCAAGAATTTTCTGATCGAATGCGGGTTTGAGGAGCATCTCATACAGTCCTTCCAATGGGGCAATCGCCACGTGGCCAAAAGAAACCTCGAAGAACAGTGGCCACCCGAATACATCGAGGGCGAGGATGACATTGAGGATGATCCGATGATGCCAATCTGCGCATGGGCACTGGCGGAGCGCAGCTGATGACCGGATCATGGCCCCTGATACTGGCGCTTTGGGGCGCAGGGCTGGGCGCGGCCATGCAATTCGCCAAATTTTCTGTAATTTATGATCTGCTGGGCGGCATCTACCCTGAGGGCGGGGCCGCTCTGGGCTGGCTGGTTTCCATGATTGGCGTCATCGGCATCCTGCTGGGCGCAGTGGCTGCCATGTTGGTGTCAAAGGTGCGCTATCGACGCTCGCTGCTCTTGGCGCTTTGGCTGGGGGCCGCTGTCTCTCTGGGCCAATCGTTCCTGCCTCCGTTGCCTGTGATGTTTCTCTTGCGCCTCATCGAGGGGGCGTCGCATCTGGCCCTTGTCGTCGCGGCGCCCACACTCATCGCCCAAATCGCCACTGATGCGCAACGCGGGCTGGCGCTGACGCTTTGGGGTACCTTCTTTGGCATCGCGTTCGCGTTGATGGTCTGGCTCGGGCGGCCCATAGCGCTGACCCTTGGCATTCCCGCGCTGTTTATCTTCCACGCGCTCTATATGGCGGCTTTTGCCCTCTATCTTAGTCCGCGTTTGCGCCGTTTGCCGGATGAGGCGGCTGTTACCGTCATTTCACTCGCCTCGATGCTGGCAGTACATGTATCCATCTACCGCTCCGCAAGGATCAGCGCGCCCGCCATTGGCTGGCTGTTCTACACCTTCTGCTTTGTTGCCATCCTCACTGTGCTGCCCCCTTATCTTGACCCCGCAGATCGTGCGATGGTGATCGGTGCCATGCCCTTGTTGGGCATCTCCGTCTCCATGACCGTTGGCGTGGCACTCCTACGGGTGATGCCTGCGGTGCAGGTGGTGATGATCGGCTTCACCCTCTCTGCGCTGTGTATGGTTTGGCTATGGCTTGTGCCTGCAGGGGTGCTGGCTTGTCTCACATTGGCAGGGGTGCTGGGTCTCATTCAGGGGGCTAGCTTTGCCTCTGTGCCAGAGTTGAACACCACCCCGTCCGAGCAGTCACAGGCCAATGGCGCGATGGCGCAAATGGGCAACCTTGGCAACACACTTGGCACGCCCGTAATGGCCTTTGCCCTCGCAGGGTGGGGGTATCTGAGCCTGCCCGTCCTCGCCGGTATTGCCTTTGTGTTGGGTTTGGTCTTCCACCTCCTGCTGGCAAAGCTGCGCAGAAACACCTGATGTTTACTGTTTGTTCGCATTTTTGCATTGGAGAATCCTGCAACCCCACCTATGTCTGTTAGGAATGACAGGGGTGCCACCATGGCTGAGCTAAAATATATCGAAGTGCGCGGCGCGCGCGAACACAATCTCAAAAACATCGACGTGGATATTCCGCGCGATCAGCTGGTGGTGATTACGGGGCTATCAGGGTCTGGTAAATCGAGCCTCGCATTTGACACCATCTATGCCGAAGGCCAGCGTCGCTATGTCGAGAGCTTGAGCGCCTATGCCCGTCAATTCCTTGATATGATGCAGAAACCAGACGTAGATCACATCTCCGGCCTCAGCCCTGCGATCTCGATCGAGCAAAAGACGACGTCAAAGAATCCGCGCTCCACTGTCGGTACTGTCACTGAAATTTACGACTATATGCGCCTGCTCTTTGCCCGCGTTGGTACGCCGTATTCGCCCACCACGGGCAAGCCGATTGATGCCCAGCAGGTGCAGGACATGGTCGACCGCATCATGGCGATGGAGGAGGGGACCCGCGCCTATCTGCTGGCCCCGATCATCCGCGACCGCAAGGGTGAGTACCGCAAGGAGTTCCTTGAGCTGCGCAAGACCGGCTTTCAGCGGGTCAAGGTGAACGGTGAGTTCTACGAGCTGGACGAGCCGCCCACGCTGGATAAAAAATTCCGCCATGACATCGATGTCGTTGTGGACCGCATCGTCGTCCGTGAGGGCCTTGAGACGCGGTTGGCCGACAGCCTGCGCACAGCACTTGATCTGGCCGACGGCATCGCAGTCCTCGAGACTGCACCCAGTGAAGGGGAGCCTGAGCGCTTTACCTTCTCCGAGAAATTCGCCTGTCCGGTCAGTGGCTTCACCATTCCCGAGATCGAGCCGCGCCTGTTTTCGTTCAACGCGCCCTTCGGGGCCTGTCCGTCCTGTGATGGGTTGGGCAAAGAGTTGTTCTTTGATGAGCGCCTTGTCGTGCCGGATCAGAACCTCAAAATCTATGACGGTGCGCTGGCGCCGTGGCGCAAGGGCAAAAGCCCCTATTTCAAACAAACCATCGAGGCGATTGCCAAGCATTACGATTTCAGCCAGTCCGCCAAGTGGAAGGACATTGATCCTAAAATCCAGCAGGTGTTCCTCTACGGCTCCGGCAAGGATGAGATCAAATTCCGCTATGATGAAGGCGGGCGTGTCTATGAGGTGAGCCGCGTGTTCGAGGGCGTCATTCCCAACATGCAGCGCCGTTACCGCGAGACCGATAGCAACTGGATCCGCGAAGAGTTCGAGCGCTACCAGAACAATCGTCCTTGCGGCGTTTGCGAAGGCTACCGGTTGCGGCCCGAAGCACTGGCCGTGAAAATCGGTAAAGGCGACACACTGTTGCACGCAGGTCATGTGGTTCAGATGTCGATCCGCGAAGCGTATGAGTGGTGCAACAAGGTGCCGGAACAACTCACAGCGCAGAAAAACGAGATCGCTAAGGCGATTTTGAAAGAAATCAGAGAACGACTTGGATTCTTAAATAATGTGGGGTTAGAGTACCTTACGCTCGCACGTTCAAGTGGTACGCTAAGTGGCGGTGAGAGCCAACGCATCCGTCTGGCCTCCCAGATCGGCTCCGGTCTAACGGGCGTTCTCTACGTCCTTGACGAGCCGTCCATAGGCCTGCACCAGCGCGATAATGACCGCCTGCTGCTCACCC
>CBDTVN010000095.1:0-11405 GCA_965364195.1 uncultured Sulfitobacter sp.
GAATTCGGTTTCTTCGGCGGTAACGCCGCAGCAGGGGCAGGATACGATTAGCATGGGCATGCTCCAAGCTTGAATACAGGTGCTGCTGCACCCATGTTGATAAAATGGAATGGCTTTTTATCATTGTTGGAGCGTTTCTCGTGATCGGAATCGTTATCGCGATTTACGAACGCAAGAAGAACCAGACGCTTCTCAAGCATGATCTGAACCTGCAAGCGCAGGCCGAGCCACACAGGCATGCTGCCAAGGTTCAGGCCGAGGATGCCACGGTCCATCGAATTTCTGGATTTGATCGCTAAAACCATCAGTGTGCCACCCCGGCTGCTACGCTTTCGTCGATAAAGCGCCCTTCGGTGAAACGCTCCAATCCAAACGCATCCGTGAGCGGTGAGCGGCCCTTGGCCATGAGCTCTGCCATAGCCCAACCAGAGCCGGGAATGGCTTTAAACCCACCCGTGCCCCAACCGCAGTTGATAAAAATGCCGTCCACGGGCGCTTTGCTCAGGATTGGCGAGCGGTCGCCGGTAACGTCAACGATGCCGCCCCATTGGCGCAGCATTTTGAGACGGCTTACCATCGGGAAGGTCTCGATAAGCGCGCGCACCGTTTCCTCGATGTGATGGAAGGAGCCGCGCTGGGTGTAGTTGTTATACCCGTCGGTGCCGCCGCCGATGACCATTTCGCCCTTGTCAGACTGGCTCATGTAGCCGTGGACCGTGTTTGCCATGACGACCACGTCCATACAGGGTTTGATCGGCTCTGACACCAGTGCTTGCAACGCAACAGATTCGATAGGCATGCGAAAGCCCGCCATCTCGGCCAGATGACCGGAGTGGCCCGCGACCACCATGCCCAGCTTGTCACAGCCGATGTCGCCGCGTGTGGTGGTGACGCCCGTGACCTTGCCGTCTACAGACTGAATACCTGTCACTTCGCACTGCTGGATAACGTCCATGCCCATATCGGAGCATGCGCGGGCATAGCCCCAAGCCACCGCATCATGGCGCGCCGTGCCACCGCGTGCCTGCCACAGACCGCCCAGTACAGGATAGCGCGGACCGTCGAGATTGATGATCGGAACCAGCTGTTTCACCTTCGCAGGCGAGATGAATTCGGTTGTGACACCTTGAAGCAAATTGGCATGCGCCGTGCGCTTGTAGCCACGCACCTCATGTTCGGTTTGTGCAAGCATGATGACCCCACGTGGGGAAAACATCACATTATAGTTGAGATCCTGCGACATCGTTTCGTACAACGAGCGCGACTTTTCGTAGATTGCAGCCGACGGATCCTGCAAATAGTTGGACCTGATGATGGTTGTGTTGCGTCCCGTGTTGCCGCCGCCAAGCCAACCCTTTTCAAGGATCGCGACATTGGTGATGCCAAAGTTCTTGCCCAGATAATACGCCGTAGCGAGGCCATGCCCGCCTGCACCGATGATAATCGCATCATAGCGTTTCTTCGGGGCCGCATCGCGCCATGCGCGCGTCCAGCCAGTGTGGTGGCGCATCGCTTCGCGTGCCACGGCAAATACGGAGTATTTTTTCATCGCTGGTGTCCCTGAGGCAGATAAGGAATGGATTCGGGACGAGTTACGCCCCTTGTGTTCTTCATGGGGGAGTGGCCGGAAAAGAGGATACTCCGCGCGGCACTCCATACCAGTTTTGCGACATAGGCCGCAAGCAGGCGCATATGAATTGGTCTATTCGTCGCGGGACCTGCTTTGCCCTCTTTTGGTTAGGGGCGTGGCGTATTACATGGGGGAGAACCAAGGGAGAGCCAAACGTATGCTGAGTTTCTGGATTGTCGCCGGAGCGATCACAGTGATGGTCGCTGCTGTGCTGGCAAATGCGGTTGTGCGCGGGGGCCGCCGCGCAGTCGGATCGCGTGCTGAATCGGATGTAGAGGTGTATCGCGGGCAATTGGCCGAAGTGGACCGCGACGTAGCGCGCGGCGTAATTGGCAAAGCAGACGCAGAACGGGTGCATGCCGAAATTGCACGCCGTCTGATTGCGGCGGATAAGGCTCGGACAGACGAAACTGCCAGCGTCTCCAAAGCGCCCACTGGTGTAGCACTTGGCCTGATCGCCGTTGGCTTGGTCGCAAGCGTGACAAGCTATTGGTGGTTGGGTGCACCGGGGTACGGCGACATGAGCCTTAAAGACCGCATTGAATTTGCCGAAGAAGTTCGCACGTCGCGTCCTGCACAAGATGTGGCCGAACGCTCGCTCCCGCCTTTTGTGGACCCGCCCGAGATGGACGCGCGGTACCGATCCTTGATGGAACAGCTGCGCAGCACTGTGTCACAGCGTCCCGATGACATTCAGGGGCATCAGTTGCTTGTGCAGCAAGAGCGCCGCATTGGCAATTTTTCTGCCGCGAAGGAAGCGCAAGTCAGGCTTGCCACCCTAAAAGGAGACGACGTCAACACGCAGGACCTCGCCGAGCTCGGGGAGCTTCAGGTGCTGTCGGCTGGCGGTTATGTGTCACCAGAGGCTGAGATGAGCCTGCGCGCCGCATTGGCGCAGGACCCTGCAAACGGCACGGCGCGCTATTACCTTGGTCTGATGCTGGTCCAGACGGGCCGTCCCGATCAGGCATTTCGAATCTGGGACGGGCTGCTGCGTGCAGGGCCCGAGGATGCGCCATGGATACCGCCGATTGTCGCTCAGATTGAAGAGTTGGCCGAGCTTGCCGGTGTGCGCTATGCCCTGCCCGAGATTGGCAGCAGCGCCGCGCGTGGCCCCAGCGCCGAGGATATCGACAGCGCCCGCGACATGACGCCAGCGGAGCGGATGGACATGATCGGCAGCATGGTCAGCGGCCTGTCCCAGCGTCTTGCCGAAGAAGGCGGCCCTGCGCGCGATTGGGCGCGTCTGATCTCCTCGCTGGGTGTGTTGGGCGAATGGGAACGCGCTTTGGCAATCCACACAAACGCGGTTGAAGTCTTTGCCGACGATCCAAGCGCGTTGGATATGATCAATGCTGCGGGCCGTGATGCCGGAGTGGTCGATTGATACACGAGGATATCATCGAGTTTTCCGCCGCCCTGCCCTCCATGCGCGCGCTTATCGGCCTTGATCTGGGCGAAAAGACCATTGGCGTGGCTGTGACCGACAGCATGTTATCCGTAGCGACCCCGCTTGAGACGGTACGGCGCAAGAAATTTGGGCTGGATGCAGCACGGCTGAGCGAGATTATCGCGGCGCGCAATATCGGTGGGCTGATTCTCGGGCTGCCCTTCAACATGGACGGCTCCGAGGGGCCGCGCTGTCAGTCGACCCGTGCATTCGCGCGGAATTTTGACCGTTTGCACCCTGCCCTTCCCATCAGCTATTGGGATGAGCGGCTGTCGACTGTGGCGGCTGAGCGTGCGCTGCTTGAGGCGGATACGTCGCGCAAACGTCGTGCGGAAGTGATCGACCATGTGGCGGCTGGGTTTATCCTGCAAGGGGTACTGGACAGGTTGCGCGTGTTGCGCAGCGTGCAGGAGATTTGAGCGATGAGTGATGAAGTCTGGAAACGTGCCGAAGTCGAGAGCCCGTGCATCAAGCTGTGTGTGATCCATCCAGAGAGCCGTCTGTGTACCGGGTGCCTACGCTCCATCGACGAGATTGGCGCGTGGTCAAAGATGAGCCCCGAGGTGCGGCGCGCCGTGATGGATGAGCTGCCATCGCGTGCGGGTGCGTTCTCGAAGCGCCGTGGCGGCCGAGCAGCGCGGCTTGCCCGTAAGTCCTGAAGATTAGATTTCGCGTTTTGCAGGGTTGCCGAACATTACAACCGCAGCATGGCGGCGCATCTTGCGCGGCATCTGCATAACCGTCGGCCCACCAGCATCATTTGCAGCAATCAGTCGTTCGCCACGCGCAAAGGCACAGCATGGTTGGTTCAAAGAGGGATACAGCCCCACCTCGAATGCCTCAGCATCGTGATAGGCCAAGCGGCCAAACGGTCCTGTGATAATCTGCTTCATATTCCTGCCTCATGCTCAAAAGTGCCCCTCTTGCGGGTGCGTGTCCTAAGCGTACCTCTCAATTTGATCTGGCAACAATGTGGCAAAGGTAAGATTATTGTGTGCAGAGGCGAAACGGTTACAGTTGTGCCACACGCAAAAGACCAGCCCCCAGAAGGGTGGCGGCCACTGCGATGACCTTGCTGCGGTCCAACCGCTCCTTGAACATCACCACGCCGATCAACACTGCAAAAACAATACTCGTCTCACGCAGCGCGGTCACAAGGGCGATAGGTGCTTGGGTAAAGGCCCAGATTACAATGGCATACGCAGTAAAGGACGCAGTACCGCCAATGAAGAATACGCGGCGCGCGCTGGTGAACATCCTACGCAAAACACCTGGGTGGCGCAGGCGAATATAAATCGCAAACAGCACGGCATTGCCGGTGCCGAGGTAGGCGTAAAAGCCGACCGGGCTGCCCGACACCCGCGCGCCGTATCCATCAATCAAGGAATAGGACGCGATGAAGCAGCCTGTGATCAACGCAAGTTTCACAGCCTCGGAATTGCGCGCCCCGTCCGTTCCGCGCAACAAGGCCATGCTCATCAAGCCCATCGCGATCATGCCAACCGCGGTGGTCTCGAGCAGGGTCAGTCGCTCTCCCAGCAACACTACAGACACGGCTGTGACCAAAAGCGGGGCCAAGCCACGCGCAATGGGATAAACTTGGCTCAGGTCGCCCTTGGTATAGGCCCCGAGCAAAAATACCTGATATCCCAGATGCGCGATAATCCCGGCGATCATCCATGGCAAGCTCTCGATTGAGGGTGTTGGCACGAACAAAAGTGCAAGCGCTGCGGGCGGGACATGGCCCAGCATCACAGCGGCCATCGTCACGCGCTTGTCAGCGCCACCTTTGACCATGGCATTCCACGCAGCGTGCAAGAAGGCCGCTGTGAGGACAGCAAAGAAAACAGTGGTGGTCATGTGGCCAGCCATTCTGCAGCGCCACCCGCACATTCGGGCCGGAAAAACGCGATCATGCGCCCCTCGCCGCTTGGGTCCGGTGCTTCGCCCCATGCTTGCGTGCCGTGCAACACAAACGGATGTAGCAGTGCGCTTTGACCGGGGGTAAGGAGGAGCGGCACTTGCTCACAAGTCTCGAACACCTCTCTGCGCGCTGCTTGGTAGGCGTCTGTGATGTCGATCTGCGCGGGATCAGCCTCCCCGATCGCACGGCGCAGGGCATTTTGCATGATCCCCTGACTGCCCCGCCAGACGACTGTTGGCGCTTGCGCCACATCATTCAGCGGCAGCGACAGGATGTAGGCATGATGCTCCTGCGCAAACCGTCGGCGCGCGGGACCGACGGGGAGCAATCCGTCCACATGCGCCGCAGAACGGGTGCGGCGGTAGCGGTGGTTTGCATCACTCTCGCCTACGTCCTGTTTGGGGTAGCCTGCATAGATGATCGACAATTGCGCTGCGTGTTGTGGAAGCTCTGGCACAAGCCGTTCCCATGGTCCGGCGAGCGGGACGCCACCGATACTCCCGTCCCCGGCATTGGGCAGCGCATCAACGCCCACAAACCACGTCCGCCCGTGGCGCAGGTTGTCAGGGCCTTGCATCTGGGGATCAGCGGCAACTTTGCGTGCCTCATCCAAGGCCGCCTGCGCCCAGGCAGCAGTTCGCGGATCATGGTCAAAGACCTCAAATCCATCCGCAACCGTCACCCCATCAGCGCCTTACGCAGCATGTTTAGCGCCACCAGCACTAAAAAGACGGCAAACACGCGCTTCAACGGCTTGGGATCCATGGCATGTGCCAGCTTTGCCCCGATGGGCGCCGTGATCAGCGTCATCGCAATCACCAGCACAAATGCCACCAGATTGACCGCGCCAATGGTGAAGGGCGGGCGCGTCGCAGGATCAAGCGTGACAAACAAAAACCCAATGACCGAGGGGACTGCAATCACCACACCAAACCCAGCCGCCGTTGCCACAGCGCGGTGAATGGGCGTGTTATAAAGGCTCATCAGTGGCACACCAAAGCTGCCCCCGCCAATCCCCATCAGGACGGACAAGAACCCAACGGCGGGCGAAAGCGCGGCACGCACAGGCCCGTTTGGCATCGTCTGCCCCAGCCGCCATTCCGCGCGGCCAAATCCCATGTAAAGACCCACTGCCAGCGCCAGCACACCAAAAATCGCCTGCAACGTTGACGAGCGCAGACCGGAGACCACAAACATCCCCACCACAGCGCCGATCACAATGCCTGGCGCCCAAGCGCGCAGGATGCCCCAATCTACAGCACCCTTTTTATTATGCGACATGACGGAGCGGACAGACGTGACAATGATGGTGGCCAGTGATGTGGCCAGACACATCTGCATGAGTTGGTCCCCACCATAGCCAAGCGTCTGAAATGCATAGAAAAACGCAGGGACCAAAACGATACCACCACCAACGCCGAGTAATCCTGCAAGAACACCCGCGAAGGCCCCGATCACCAGCAGCAGCACCGCCATCTGGATCAACAACATTGTATCTGGCATCGGTGCGTTCCTTGCTTTGTTTTGCTTTTGCTACACTGCGTGCGCTTGGCTTGCCAGTGCGCTTTGAAGCTCGATCTGTTCCAGCGCCTCAAGGACGAGGGCAGTCCCAGTCCCCTCGCGGTGCGCACCCTCCGACAAAACACGCCGCCAGATGCGCGCACCGGGACGCCCCGCAAACAGGCCCATCATGTGCCGCGTGATCTGTTGCAGTTTGCCGCCTTTGTCCAAATGGGCCTCGATGTAGGGGAGCACGGCGTGGACCACCCCTTCGGCTGTGGTATCCGTGCCGCTGCCAAAAATGCGGCGATCCGCCTGACATAATATCTCGGCGGGCTGGTGATAGGCCGCGCGCCCGATCATCACCCCGTCCAGGCCCGCGTCCAACGCTGCCTCCGCTGCATCCAGCGTGGTGATCCCGCCATTGAGCGAGATATGCAAATTGGGAAACAACTCTTTCATGCTGTGGACCAACGGATAATCCAGCGGTGGAATATCGCGGTTTTCCTTTGGGCTAAGCCCGTTCAACCACGCTTTGCGCGCGTGGATCGTCATCCGCTCGATCCCTGAACCGACCATGCGGCTCAGAAACTCCGGCAAGACCTCTTCGGCGTTTTGGTCATCAACCCCGATGCGGCACTTCACCGTCACTTCAACATCTACGGCGCGCTGCATCGCACTCACACATTTGGCGACCAATGCGGCATCCTTCATCAACACTGCACCAAACGCGCCTGATTGCACACGGTCCGACGGGCAGCCCACGTTGAGGTTGATCTCATCATAGCCTGCCTGTGCCCCGAGGCGCGCCGCCTCGGCCAACTCGGAGGGATCGGACCCGCCAAGCTGCAAGGCAACAGGATGCTCAGAGGGGTTATGATCTAACAAATGCAGCGCATGCCCGCGCACCAGTGCAGGCGATGTAACCATCTCTGTATAAAGCAGTGTATGGGCACTCATCAGCCGGTGGAGCGTGCGGCAATGGGTATCCGTCCAATCCATCATGGGTGCGACGGAGAGGCGTGCGGCCTTCGACACATGCGAGCGCCCTAGTTTCTGACCGGTCACGCCAGACCCTGCACTTTGTCTCATCTCAGACATTTTCAGCCCATTCTCACTCTGTTGATCATTGCGTCTCATATCTGAGGCGGCTCTGTTATGTCGTTTTGGGACGAATACCAACTGGTTCTTTGAAAGAGAATGGATATCTTGTCACGCTTGGGATGCAAATTTCGGGAATATCAGCAATCAGCAGCACTCAGGTGATGGTGTTATCGGTGCAATGCTTGAACTGCTCCGAGCTCCGAATGGCTTCAAACACACCCCTGCAGTTTTGGATCAAGTCTTGAGAGCCACAGAACTGCACGCGCCGTGAGAGGTGATAAGAGCTTGGTCAGAGCGTATTGGCCAGCTCAGAACCGAAGATCCGGCACGCCCATGGCACCGCAGCTGTGCGGCAATCCATAACTTAAGCCGCGTCCGATTCGATGGGCCAAAAGGGACCATCCCTGTGCCAGCGCCTCAGGCAGTTCTTGCGCGAGAACCGTGTCAAACAGCGCAAGCCAAAGCGGGAAATGTGCGGCGTTTACGTTGCCTGCATCATTGTGTTTCTTCATCGGATTGCCGTCATAACTGCGCTGCAAAAGCAACGCATTGCGCCAGAAACGGCCAATTTTTTCCTCATGCGTTGGCCAATCCGTGACGTGCACGTCAAAGACAGGTCCAAGGACCGGATCCACCCGCACGAGCGCGTAAAACTTCCCCACAACACGGTCAATCTGTGCCTCTGTCACGGCGATACGTGGCGGAATCGTCACGACATAAGGAACCAGACAACCACAAGGCTCACGATGAGGTAGACGAGGGTGTTAACCATCCAGCGGATGAGACCGGCCTCGCCTTCGGGGTCCACGCCCAGACGTTCACAGACTTTTGTGCCGGGCCACAGGAATGCTTGCGCGAGTGTCATTGGTTTCGCCTTTAATCAGTATTTCAGATACGTATTATGTATCGCTTTTAAATACGCATTACAAATGCTAATTAAACTCCCATGCAACTTGATAAATTCACAGACTACGCGCTGCGTATATTGATGACCTTGGCGGTGCGGACGCCCGATCGTGTCTCAGCTTCTGAGATTGCCGGCACTTTTGGCCTGTCAGATAACCACCTGTCAAAAGTCGCGACACAATTGGTGACCAACGGCTTTGCTACGTCTGCGCGTGGCCGCGGCGGCGGTTTGACACTTGCCCGCCCAGCGCCCGAAATCTGCGTCGGTGATGTTGTACGTGCAATGAGGCGGGATGCGCCTGTGGTAGAGTGTTTTGGCACGGATACCTCGTGCCTGATTTTGCCCGCCTGTGGCCTGCGCGGACCTTTGGCACAGGCGCAAGACGCGTTTTTTGCGACACTCGATGCTTATACACTCGCCGATGTGACCCGACCAAAGGCGGCTCTCGCTGCATTGCTTGAGGGATCAGCTGTCCGCTGAGACAAACCGAACGCCCAGATGCGCTGGCGGTGCGCCAACTGCGCATCCACCTCTGGCGGGGTCTCGAACGAGGTATGACATGACCGCCTCATGCTCCCCGCCCATCACATACGCGGGGCAGCGGTCGCGGTCACGCCCGCCTTGCCCGCTGGCACCAGCATAGCAGTCGTTGGTCCATTCCCAGACGTTTCCGTCCATAT
Source organism: uncultured Sulfitobacter sp. (assembly GCA_965364195.1). Classification (GTDB taxonomy): domain Bacteria; phylum Pseudomonadota; class Alphaproteobacteria; order Rhodobacterales; family Rhodobacteraceae; genus Sulfitobacter. Next base: position 9,196 of record CBDTVN010000095.1, read on the forward strand.
CTTCAATCCCTTCATTCGTGACGCTAAACGCACCACTTGGGCGCAACGCGCGTCCAGTTTTGTTCTCTTCCGTCAGATAGGTAGAGGCCCATGTGAGGGAGGGGTCCGTGAAGATAGGATCGGCAACTTGCGGCATGACATCTTGCGCCAACTCGGCCCATTCCGCCGCAGTGGGCAGACGCCAGATCCGCGCGCTTTGCGTGTTTAACCAGCGCAGGTATTCCATCGCATCGGGATAACTAAGCCCCGTTGCGGGATAATCCTCGGTGTCCGCGCGCGGCGACATGGCCAATGTGCAATGGCCCGCCAAATGACAGGTCTGCCATTGCGCAATTGTCACTTCACGCTTTTGCACGCGCAAGGCCGTGCCATCGCGCAGGGTCACAATCGCAGTGTCCGGCTCAGATGCTGACACAAATGCGGGGCCGCGCATCATCTGCGCAGCCCCGATAACAGACACAACCAAACCGACACCAGCGAGCAAGATCAACAAACTCTTCAAGCGCGACGTTATGGTCATCATCTTACTCTCCTCTAGCCAATCAGGCCTCAAATTCGCGCGGGGCGACCACTTGCTCCATCAGAGTATTGTTCCACTCACCCTCTACCACGAAATGCGCTGTTGCACCCAGCAGTGCTGCTTCGATCAGGTTGTGGTTAACGTAGGCGTAAACGCCCGGCTGCTCAAAGGTATACATCGCCGCCATTGCGGTGCCTCCGCGCACGAACCATGTCTCAAGTCCGGTCAACGGTGCCTCGCTGAACGATGTCTCCCAGACAAAGTTGCCGTGCCCCCCGATCAAGTGTGGGCGGCTGTCGCGGTTGGCCTGATTATGGATCATCAAGACCGTTTCGCCGACGGCGAATTTCATCGCATTCTCGCCAGTGATCGCGCCCACCGCCCCGTTAAACACACAGTGTGTCGGCGTCAGCGTCCGCATCGCATCCAGACTGTCTGAATAATCGTCACCTGCGGCATCGTACTGGATGTACTCGCCATCCTCATCCATCGGCAGATAATAGTCCTGCTCGCCGATGTAGGCGATCTTGTCATAGGTCAGCTGATTACCGTCACGGTCCTTAAGCCCGTCCCGCGGCAACACCATCACAGCGCCGTTCATTCCGTGGGTCACGTGATACGGGATCATCGCACCGCCCGGGGCACAGTGATAGGTAAAGCAACCCGGCTTGGTCGCTTTCCAGCGCAGCACGGTTTCCTCACCAGGAAAGACGTGTGTCAGACCACCACCGCCCAACGCACCTGTAGAGGCGTGAAAGTCAATGTTGTGCTCCATCATGCTGTCGGAAGGGTTGCGCAGGGTCAGCTCGACCATGTCACCCTCGTGCACGATTATCAGCGGGCCGGGCACGGAACCGTTGTAGGTGAGCGCCCAAACGGAAGCGCCAGTGTCCTCGTCCACCACCATCAAGCGCTCGGTGGTTTCCATCTCGATCTCGACGATCTTGGGGCCTCCTGTCGCGACTTGCTCATGCACGGGTGCATAGGGCGGTGCGACCAGCTCTTGCTTGACGCGGGTATAGCCACTCAGGTCCGCCGCTTTTGCAGTGCTTTCTGCAGTTTGCTTTGCCGCAGCTTTGTAGAGATTTTTGGAAGTTGCGTTAGCGATATCCAACTTTGGTGCGCGCGGACGTGAGAGGGCCGCCGACCCTGTCAGCGCCGCAGCACCCGCCAACACAGAGCCGCGCAACACATTACGTCGGCTGGTTTTTGTAAGGCCCGGATTGATGAATTTGGTCATGGTAAAGTTTCTCCTGTTGATTGCGTATTTTGTTACCCAGACCCTATCCCCGCGCCCCGCGCCCGACTTTGTGCTAGATCAAACTTCGGCGCGGTATGCAGAGCGGCTCATCTGCACGGTGCGGTGGAGAAACCGAGTTCACGATGCACCTACGCACACCATGCCATATCGGCGAGATACGGTTATGGTTGCGGACCAAAGCGACGGGAGCGCGTTGTGGATTAGCTCTTGATCAAGAGGGCTTTGCGCATCCATCATCTATACTCCGCCAAACGTACCTCTACTTTCGCGCAAAGAAACCTAACAAACCTTGCACAAACGCTATCTATTTACGCGAAGCATCTGATAGCTCAGAGAGAAACGCGCATACTGATAAGTATTACTATGCCTATGCTTCTTAGTTTTGTGAAGTGCGCCTCTCCCTATGCTAGTCTACAACCTGCGCAACGC
>CBDTVN010000096.1:0-10921 GCA_965364195.1 uncultured Sulfitobacter sp.
TGCATCCTTGTGACGCTATTGGCCGAGCGGGAGAGTGCCACGGGTGTGGCGGTCGATTTATCAGAGGGCGCGTGTTTGCAGGCCAGTGCCAACGCTGTGTTACACGGGGTGGCGGCGCGGGCGCACGTTTTGCAGTCGGATTGGTTTGATGCTGTTGAGGGGCGTTATGATCTCATCGTCAGCAATCCGCCCTATCTGGCGCAGGCCGAGATGGCGGATGTCTCGCCGGAACTGGCACTGCACGAGCCTGCGATGGCGCTGACGGACGGGGCGGACGGGCTGAGCGTTTACCGCCTGATTGCCGCCCGCGCGCAGGAGTATCTGAGCGCGCAGGGCCGTGTGATGGCCGAGATTGGCTGGAAACAAGGACCTGCGGTGCGTGCAATATTCGAGGCCGCAGGCTGGGCCGATGTGGCGATTCTACCAGATTTGGACGGGCGGGACCGTGTTATTTGTGCGCAAAACCCTGCTTAGCGTGAAAATTGCAGGTTTTTAGGTTTATTCGCTCTTGCCCCTGAGGGGGATCAAAGGCTATTGATGTCTTGTTGCAGTGATGAACGTCTTGTACGGTCCCACGCGGCTTATGCCCAACATCTTAACGTGCCGACAGCATGCGCAAAGCGCGCTGATGGCCTGACCAACTAACAGCACCAAAAGGCTGACCCCCTCTATGAAACCTCAAAGATCGCGTTCGCGTAATAACAAAAACCGTAACCGTAGCGGTGGCAATAATCAGGGTGGCAATGTCGTCAACCGTACGTTCGACAGCTCAGGCCCCGAAGGCAAAGTGCGCGGCACGCCCAGCCAGGTGATCGAGAAATACAACCAGCTGGCGCGCGATGCCCAGCTGAGCAACGACCGCGTTGCGATGGAGAATTTCCAGCAGCACGCAGAGCATTACTTGCGCCTGTTGAGTGAAGCGCAGAAGGAAATGGATGCCAAGCGCGAAGAGCAAGAGAAAGCCAACCGCGAGCGTCAGGCCGAGCGCGACGAGCAGGACCGCCTGAACCGCGAGCGCCAAGCCGAGCGGGACCGCGAACGCAACGAGCGGATGGAGCGTCAGGAACGCGAAGCCGCCGAGCAGCCAGTTGTTGCGGCGGACCCGTCAGAGCAGCCACAGCCGGATGCGAGCGATGAAGGGAGCACGCTGGTCGAGACGCCAGAGCCCGAGCCAAAGCCGAAAACGAGACGTGCGCCGCGGCGTAAGCCCAAACCAAAGCTTGAGGATGGGGATGCCCCGAAAGCCGAGGGTGGCGACCAGCCCGAAGCGGCAGAATGATGTAGAAGGCCTCGCAGATGCGGGGCCTTTTGCATTTTGGGGCAGTGTCTGTTTTGAAAGGGCAGTGTCTGTTTGAAACGTGATCGGGGGCCAGCCCCCCATCGGAGCTGCGCACCGATCCCCCGGAGTATTTCTGGCCAAATAAGATAGGCCCAAAAAAGATAGGCGTTAGGGTTTTGCCAGTTCGCGGGCAAGCGCGCAGAAACCCTCAAGCGGGATTTGCTCGGCACGGTCTGTGGGTTTGAGGCCCGCTGCGATGAGCCGGTCTTCGATGTCGGGTGCTGTGCCTTTGAGCGCGGAGCGGAGCATTTTGCGGCGTTGGTTAAAGGCGGCGGCCACAGTGCGCGACAGGATCGCGGCGTCGGCGGGAAAGCGCGGCTCGGGCAGGGCGGTGAGGTGGACCACAGCGCTGGAGACTTTGGGCGGTGGTGAGAATGCCTCTGGCGGAAGGTTGATCACTATTTTTGCGTCGGCGCGCCATTGTGCGAGCAAGGCGAGGCGGCCGTAGGCTTTGGACCCCGGTTTTGCCACGATCCGCTCGGCCACTTCGCGTTGAAACATCAATGTCAGGCTTTGCCAGAACGGTGGCCAGTCTTGGGGCGTGAGCCAGCGGACGAGCAGTTCTGTGCCGATGTTATAGGGCAGGTTTGCCGCTACGCGGATGGGTGGCGTAAGATGGGCAAGTGGGTCCACTTCGAGCGCATCGCCGTCGATGATCTGGAGGCGGCCTGCGTAGGCGGCGGCGATTTCCTCAAGGGCGGGAATGCAGCGGCTGTCTTTCTCGATGACCAAGACGCGGCGGGCGCCCTCGGACAGCAAACCACGGGTGAGGCCACCGGGACCGGGGCCAATTTCGAGCACGTCGCATTGGGTAAGGTCGCCTGCTTGGCGTGCGATTTTTGCGGTGAGATTGAGGTCGAGCAGGAAGTTCTGCCCCAATGATTTACGCGCTTGGAGCCCGTGATCATCAATGACCTGACGCAGGGGGGGAAGGTTGTCGATGCTGGTCATGTCGTGCTCATCCGGTGGGCCATGCGGATCGCCTCTATCATGCTGGTCGGGTTTGCGATGCCTTTGCCCGCGATGTCAAACGCAGTACCGTGATCCGGCGAGGTGCGGATAAACGGCAGGCCGAGGGTAACATTCACGCCTCGGTCGAAATCGAGGGTTTTGATCGGGATCAACGCTTGGTCGTGGTACATGGCAATGGCGGCGTCATACCGCGCGCGGGCTGCGGCGTGGAACATCGTATCTGCGGGCAGCGGTCCCTGGAGAGCGTAGCCTTCGACCCGCATGTCTGAGACCAAAGTATTGATCCAGCCCGTTTCCTCAGTGCCCATGGTACCGCCTTCGCCCGCGTGGGGGTTGAGGCCGCTGACCGCGATGCGAGGGCTGGCGATGCCGAATTGAGTTTGCAGGCTTGTGTGTGTGATCTCGATGGTACGGCGCAGCAGTGATGGGGTTAGTGCTTTTGGCACCTCTGATAAGGCGATGTGGATGGTGGCAGGCACCACGCGCAATTGCTCGGAGGCGAGCATCATCACCACATCACAATCCCCCGCGAGGGCCGCAAGATATTCGGTATGGCCGGGGTAGGCGAAACTGGCGCCGTCTTTGAGCGCCTTTTTGTGGATCGGGGCGGTGCAGATGGCGGCGGCGCCACCCGATTGCACCAAATCTACAGCACGGGCGATCACGTCGATGACACCGATTGCGTTCGCAGGGTCGGGAATGCCCGCGACAGCGTCCCGAGCAAAGGGGTGGGGCAAAACAGGCAAAGTGCTCCTGCTGATATCCGCCGCCTTGGCCAAGTCATCAATAATCTGGTGCGGCGTGTCGGCGGGCAGGTGACGTGGATCGCCGAGCCATACCATAGGGACACGGTCCGCCAAAGCCGCCCACGCAAGGGCGGCCACTTCGGGACCGATGCCTGCGGGTTCGCCGCAAGTCAGAATGACGGGTTTCATTTCAGGCTAATGCGGGCTTCGGCGCGCAATTCGGCAAGTAGGCCATCAGCGAAGCCCGACAGACGGCGCTGGCGAATGGCGCCGGCCACCTGTTCACGGTCGACTTCAGCGTTCTGCTCGGCGGTTCTGCCGCACATCATCAGAAAAACAAGGGCTTGGCCGTCGGCGCGGGTCAGCGCTGTGGAGACTTCGCCCTCATCAAGCTTGCTCAGCTCAATCGCGAAATCCTGCGGAATTTTGGAGGGTGGCAGGGTTTCGCGGTCCAGTACACTTTCAGGCTGCCCTTCCGCAAAGGCGTAAAGATCGTCGCAGACATCGACTTGTGCCCTGAGGTTGGCGGCTTGTTGCAACGTTTGCTCGGATCGCCCACCAGCCATGTAGTAGGCGGCGTACTCGATTGTGGAATAGATTTTGACGGGATTACCGGTCTCTTCGACATCGAGCAGCTGGAACAGGGCCACAGCATTGGGGATGTTAAGCGGTTCGCTGACTTCACCCGGTGAGAGCGAGAGCAGCAGTGGTTGTAAGGAGGGTGGCAGATCGCTCAGTGCTTGCCATGGGAGCCGACCCCCTGCGTCGCGTGTTGCGGTGGCGGAGTATTTGCGCGCAAAGTCCGAAAATTCGCTGGCAGACTTGCTTTTTGAGATCTGTTCCGCAATCGCAGCGACATTGGCGGCCTCTTCTGGGGGCGCGGGAATGATGATCTCCGAGACAAGAACGCGGATGTTCGAGACACCCGCGCTTTGAGTGGAAAGCGCGCGGTCGATTTCGGCCTCCGAGACGCTAACACGGGAGCTGTAGCGTTCCCGGATCAGATCACGCCACGCAATGCCGGAGATGACATAATCGCGGTATGTTTCTTTTGCTACGCCTGCGCCGTCAAGGGCGGTGGTGAACTCTTCGCGGGTAAGATCGGCGCGGCTTGCAAATTCCTCGAGAGCATCGTTGATCCCGTTAGGGGTGAGCACCAGCCCTGAATCGCGGATCGCTTCGCCGCGCAAACGCTCGCTAATGAGGCTCTCAAGAGCGGCTTTACGGGTGGCGCCGCGCGCATTGAGGATTTGTAAAAAAAGCACGCGCTGCTGCACCTCGAATTCGGTCACAACGCTGTCGTTGACCGTAGCCACAGGGGCAAACATATTTTGCGCATGAGCAGGGCCGGTAAGAGCGGTAGCAAGCACCGCAGCGGCGAGGGCAGGTTTTAGTTTGAACATGAGCGGACGTATCTTTCTGTTCCGGTATCAGCGGCAAAGCCCCGCAGGCCGACATTAAATCCAAAATCGGTTGAGGGCTCAATACTGGTTGAGCTTGTATAGCGGCGTTTAACCCTGAGATCGAGGGTCACACACTCGTTTTCGTAGCGCAAGCCGAGGCCTGCGGTCGCAGCGCGGTCAGAGGATACATCATAGCGCCAGTTGGCCGATGCAGTCCAGAACTGGCTGATTTGATAGCTGCCATCGAAGGTAAATTCGGAGACCTCTCTGGCGCGATCCTCTTCGACGTCATCCTGGAGCCAAACATAAGAACCACCGATACGGCCGCGCGTAAACGCATAGTCACCGCGCAGCTCTGCTTTTGAGAGGGTCAGGTCCTGCTGGAACAAGCTGCGCCCCGTGAGGCTGACGCCATCACCAGAATCGATCTGGCCTGCGATAAGGAAATCCGAGGACAGGCCATTAAGACCGGAGGTGGTGGTGAAGGATGTGTCATTAACTTCGCGAAAGACTTGCGCCACGTTCAAATGTGTATCCCACCCCGTAGGGTTAAAGCGGGACCAAGCCACACCAAATGCGGCCATAGCACCACGCTCGCGCCGGTCCGCGCGCGGAAAGCGTGACAGGCTGAGCAAGTTGCCCTGATCAAACTCGACAAGCGTACTTTCTTCATTCGGGATATCGAGACGGCTGCCACCGGTCCAGTTCAGTTGCACCACAGGTTCTAGCACATGGTTGACGCCAGCGGCGGTCGTCTTGGACAAAGGATAGCGCAGGGTGATTGCAGCGTGTGGGGTGATCTCGGAGGGGTCATCGGGCGTGGTAAGATCCTGTGAGATTTCAAATGCATTGAAAGCTACTCCGGCGCGGACATCGGTGCGTAGGCCGCTTGGAAAGGTAAAGCTGCGGAGCCAATCCATTTGTGCACTAAGGCGCGCCACATCACGGCCGTCCACGATGTCATCGGCATCATCGCTGTCGGCGGGCAGGTCGGATGTGCGCCTGTGGGTGTGGACAATTAGGCGGGTCCGAATTTCGCCACTCAGGGCTTGGGGGAAGAAACGGCGCTCGTATTCGCCATCAAGCACTAGGGTCGGCAGTGTTTCGTTCACTTCATCGTCGCGCAGGGATTTGAGGTTGTAAAAACTCGCGCGGATATATTCGTCACGCCGCGCACGGCTGATGGAAATCTCGGAGCGCAGCCGGTCAGCATCGGAGTAGTCATATTCTTCCAGATACCCGTCATCGCTCACGCTCTCGATGGCGAAATAAAGCGAGAAGTCTTGGGGGAGGGCGAACAGACCGCGCCCGAACAGATAGCCGCGTGTATCATTGGGGCGCAGATCGTCGTTGGTGACCGCACCGTCAAATTGGATGCGCCCGTTGCGATAGGCCTGACGGTAGCGGAACTCGAGCGTCTTGGTCGAGCTGGAGAGGTAGGGTGTGAGGATCAGGTCCCGCTTCTCGCTCAGCTTGATGAAGTAGGGAAGTTTGAGGCCGACACCGAGGTTGGAGGTGCTGCGGATGGAGGGCGTAAGGAAGCCCGTGGCGCGCTCAACCGTTGGGCCGGGAAGCCGCAAATGAGGAATCCAGAAGACGGGGACCCGTCCGATACGGAATTGTGCCTCATCAAAGTAGAGCTGGTCTTCTAGTTCGTCATAGATCACCCGCTTGGCCCTGATTTGCCACAGGGGCGGGCTGCCATCATCACAAATGCGACAGGACGTGACGGCGGTTTTATGGAGCTGGGTATAACGGCCACCGACGCGGTCGATCTGTACAGCGGCGAGTTGCAGCTGCTGGTTCAACACCAGCCGCGCCCCTTTTAGGATACCGTTGCGCATATCCGCATCAAGTTCGGCTGAGGTAGCGGTGATGAGGGTGCCGTCGCTTTCGGTCAGGATGATCGGACCCTCGATCGTCAGCGCGCCTGTCCCCTCGTTATAGCGGATCGAGGTCGCGCGCAGGCGCACCCCGTTTTGGAACGCCTCGACATTGCCGGAGGCGACCAGTTCGCGTTCGCGGGTGATATAAAGCTGGTCAGCGACCAACAGCGCCGCGTCTTGGGCGGCAGCACGCAGCGGTATCAGTGCCAGCAAAAGGAGGATTAACAACCGCATTGCCTTAGCCATCCTCACGGTGAAGCAGTAGGCCCAACGCGAACAAAATAGCCGCAATCGGGGGCGCCCAGGCGGCTAGAAGCACGGGGATTTGGCCATTCTCGCCCAAGATCTGCGCAAAACTGCGGATAAAATACAAGCCGAACCCAAACAAGACAGCGGTGAGGACAGCAACGCCTGTCCCTCCAGATCTGGTATGGCGCATGGTAAAGGCGCTCGCAACCATAACCATCGCAATCAGGAACAAGGGGCGCGCCAGCTCGGACTGAAGCCAGACCTTGTGGCGGCGTGGGGAGAATCCGGAGTATTCAAGCTGGCGGATGAAGGTGGGTAAGTTGTAGATTGAAATCGTACCCGCCTTACCAAAGCTTTCGCGGATGCGGTCCAGCGTGAGGGTGGAGGGGATGAACAGCGTATTATGCTGCTTTGAATTGCCCTCGGAATTTACGCCTGCTTCAAGCGGCCATGATTTCGCGTCTCGCAGGTTCCAACCCTCGTCACCAAGGGCTGCGCTGCTTGCCTCTACCCTCCGGGTTGGACCGCCGTCAAAATCATAGCTGATGAACGTCACATCATACAGCACCGACCCGTCATTGTTGGAGCGCCATGCGCGGATCACGGTCTGACCCTCGGCAGTGCCTTGGCGCAGCCATAGCCCTTCCTCGGAGATCGACAGGGCTGAGCCACCACCGCTCGCGAACTGGTCCGAGAGTTGCTCATATCGTTTGGACGTCGCCGCGACGATCGGGTTGAACACGCCAACGACCATAAACCCGATGATCAAGGCCACAATTATCGGAGAGACAAGTGTGTGGAGCGCTGAGCGGCCAGATGCGCGGGTGATTACCATCTCGGATGAGCGCGACATTGACAAGAACAGCACCACGGTGGCCAGCACCATATTAAGCGGTAGGATCAGGTTGATTTTTTGCGGGGCGTCCAAAAGCGTCAGCGTCACCAAATCGCGGAAGGTGACGGTATCGGCAAAGGAGCGCCGCGTTTCCTCGAACAGACCCGTCAATGCGATGAGGATAAACAAAATGGCGGTGATGAGCAGGAAGCTCATTGCAAAGCGGCGCGCAAAATAGAGGTGCAGGATCATACCGCAGCCCCGCGCCGTTTGAGCCGTGCGCGCCATGCCGGATTTGCCGCATGCAGCAGCATCATGCCCGCAATCACGGCCCCGATAAGAGAAGGCAGGTACAGCAGCGGCCAAAGCGCAGCCTTGCTCACCACCTCCGCCGACAGTGTTCCGCGCACACCGTCAAGGAAGATCAGGAGGCCAAACGCGATCACAATTTCGCGCCAGACCCCAAAGCGCGAAAAACCGCCGATGAGTAGTGTGCTGAACCCTACGAGGGCGGCGACAATGCAAAATAGCGGCTGGGCAAAGCGGGAGTGTAGCTCTTCTGCGACTGCGCCGGCACTACGGCCAGAGGTTTCTTGAACGGTATCCCAGCTGCCCAGCAGCGCAGGCGTGGTGAGATTTGCGATTTTTGTCTTTTCGATCACGTCGCTTCTGACGAGTGAGGAGATATCGAAGGAAAAGTCTGCGAATTTCGCGGTGGTAAGGCGCAGGCCGTTTTGCTCCATCCGCTGGGCCAGCCCGTCTACCATAATAAGGGTCGTGGCTTCCCCGTGGCGCAAGAGGTAAGCCTCGGCGGCGGTATAAATGATATCCATCTCGGGGGTGCGGCGATCTGACAGGAACACATCACGCAGTACGCCGTCCGTATCAATAATGCGGGTGTAAAAGGTCACCTGTTTGGTCGGGTGCAAGAATGTCCCCTCCGTTAGCAGACGTGCGGTGACGTTCTGGGAGACTTCCTGCTCACGCTCCTTGAGTTGGGAGGTGGCCATGGGCACCAAAAAGTTACTTAGCGTTGCCATGAACAGGGCCACGCAGACACCGAACACCAATACAGGCCGTGCAAGGGCCCAAGGGCTGGACCCCGTGGCCTGAAGCACAGTCAATTCGCTGTCGGATGTCATGCGGTTGGTAACATAAACGGCAGCCGCAAAACTGGCGATGGGCAGGACGGTCGCAATGAGGCGGGGCATGCCGAGGGCGGAAAACTCGAGAAACACAAGTGCGGTCTGGCCATCGCCAATCAGGCGGTCAAACAAGACAACCGCGCGGTTGATCCAGAAGATCGAGACAAGCACCAGCGCAAAGAAGCCAAACAGAACCAGCAGCTGCGACAGCATGTAGCGGTCAAATTTTGCCACCCGATTCCCTCCTCATGCTCTTGCTCTAACGGCGTTTGAGGGACTTTACCCCAAATGTAGGGCGCATAAAACTCATATCTGGTCTTGGGCGCTTGAGCGCGCTAGGTCTTGTGGCAACACATAGCAAAAAGGCGCACATCATGAGCACACTCACCCCGATTTCCTTTGCCGAGACCGACCTCGACACCGTAGCCGAGCATATGGGCCGCGTGGCCGTGTTTATTGACGGTGAAGGCAAGCTGGACCCCGGTGCGCGGCGGGTAAATCGTCTCACCAAGGGGGCGGTTGCACGGCTGGTGGAGAGTGAGCGCTGGGGCAAGATGAAAGACGCCGATGTGGTGAGCCTTGCCTATCCGGCGGGTATGAAAGCCGACGCGGTGGATGTTGTGCGCCTTGAGCGCGGTGCCAAGGGGATGGCAGCGCGCAAAGCGGGCGCGGCACTGGCCAAGACGCGTGGCGGTAAGGCGGATATGCTGATGCTCTGCGCGCCCTTGCGCCAACCGCAGGAGGTCGTCTTCGGCTTTGCCATGCGCGACTATGCGTTTGAGGATCACAAAAGCGCGGACAGTGAGCGCAGCGGCGCGGTCAAGGTAATGCACGGGAAGATTGCGGAAGCTGAGGCGGCAAGTACGGCAATGCTCGCCGTGGCCGAGGGTGCACATATGTGCCGTGATCTGACGAACGAGCCTGCCAATGTGCTGACCACCACCAATTATACAGAGCGTCTCAAAGAGATGGAGAGCCTTGGACTTAAGGTCGAAGTGCTGGATGAAAAGGCGCTTGTAAAGCTAGGAATGAGAACGCTTTTGTCCGTGGGTCAGGGCTCGGTTAGCCCGTCTTATGTGGTTGTGATGCGCTGGGATGGCGGGGCAAAGGACGCTGCGCCGCTCGCGCTGGTCGGTAAGGGTGTTGTGTTTGATACAGGCGGGATATCGCTGAAACCCGGTGCAGGCATGGGCGATATGACCATGGATATGGGCGGCTCTGCGGTGGTTGCGGGTGTGATGCGCACGCTGGCGTTGCGCGGTGCGAAGGCCAATGTTGTGGGGCTGGTCGGCATCGTCGAGAATATGCCGTCCGGTAATGCTTCGCGGCCCGGTGACGTGGTGACAACCATGAAGGGCGACACGGTTGAAAACCTCAACACTGACGCCGAGGGTCGTTTGGTGCTGTGTGATGTGATGTGGTACGCGCAGGAGCAGTATAAGCCCGCCGCTATGATTGATCTGGCGACGTTGACGGGGGCAATCATTACCAGTCTTGGCCATGAAAATGCTGGTGTCTTTTCCAACAACACGTCGTTTTGCAACGATTTCCTTAAGGCGGCGGAAGCCGAGGGCGAAGGTGCCTGGCGTATGCCGATGGGCAAAGCCTATGACGACCTGCTCAAAAGCCGTATTGCGGATATGAAGAACATCGGCGGACCGGCGGCAGGGTCCATCACTGCGGCGCAATTCTTGGCAAGGTTTGTAAAGGAGGACTGCCCGTGGATTCATCTCGATATTGCGGGTGTAGCCTCAGTGAAATCCGAGACATCACTTGCGCCAGTCGGCGCGACAGGCTGGGGTGTGGCATCCCTTAATCGTTTAATCGCAGATAATTACGAGACGGAGTAAACGCTGTGGGTGTCGCGATGTTCTACCAGCTCAAGGGGCAGCCGTTGGAGACGACGCTGCGCATGTTGTTGGAGAAGTCGCTGTCTGCCGGATGGAACGTTTCTGTGCGCGGCACCGACCGTGCGGGGCTTGAGGCGCTTGATGCAGCACTTTGGTTGGGGCCGGAGGATAGCTTCCTGCCCCACGGCCTTGAGGGTGGCGCGCAGGACGCGGATCAACCTGTTTTGATGGGTGTACAGATCGAGAATGTGAACGCGGCGCAATGTGTCATGGCAGTGCAATCGGCGCAGGTGAGTGCGGCGGATGTGGCCGCGATGGAGCGGGTGTGCATACTGTTTGACGGCTATGACGAGGAAGCACTGGCGCATGCGCGCGGGCAGTGGAAGGCGCTCGTGGCGGAGGGCGTGTCTGCGCAGTATTGGGCCAATGAGGACGGACGCTGGGAGAAGAAGGCCGAGGCGTGAGAATAGCTCAACGGCGGCTCAGCGGACGAAGC
>CBDTVN010000097.1:0-10843 GCA_965364195.1 uncultured Sulfitobacter sp.
TTGCCTTCAGCGCGCATTTTGCCGGCTTCTTTGGCGGGACCCTCGCCTCCCAATGATACAAAATCATCGTAGGCGATTGTTTCGGCGCGGATGAAGCCTTTTTCGAAATCACCGTGGATCACGCCGGCGGCTTTGGGGGCGGAGGTGCCGGATTTGATGGTCCATGCGCGCGCTTCTTGGGGGCCTACGGTAAAGTATGTCTCAAGGTGCAGCAGCTCATATCCTGCGCGGATGAGGCGGTCGAGGCCTGCTTCTTCAAGGTTCATGTCGTCGAGGAACATCTGGGCGTCCTCGGCATCAAGCTGGCTGATTTCTTCCTCGATTTGGGCGGAAATGACCACGGCGGAGTTGCCTTGCGCTTCGGCCATTTTGGCCACTGCAACGGAGTGGGCGTTGCCGATGGCCGCGTCATCAACGCCTACGTTGCAAACGTAGAGGACGGGTTTGGTCGTCAGCAGTTGCAGCATGCGCCATGCTTTGGCGTCATCCTCGTCTACGGCGACCGTGCGGGCGGGGTTGCCCTCTTCAATCGCGGCTTGGGCGGCGGCGAGCAGGCGGTCTTGCTGCACGGCATCTTTGTCGTTGCCCTTCATCTTGCGCACGAGGCCAGCGCGACGTTTTTCGATGCTTTCAAGGTCTGCGAGCATCAACTCGGTGTCGATGGTTTCCGCGTCCGCCACGGGATCCACGCGGTCCTCGACGTGGGTGACGTCATCATCCTCAAAGCAACGCAGCACGTGGGCAATCGCGTCTGTCTCGCGGATGTTGGCGAGGAACTGGTTGCCGAGGCCTTCGCCTTTGGACGCACCTTTGACCAGACCCGCGATATCCACGAAGGTCATGCGCGTCGGAATGATAGATTTGGATTTGGCGATCTCGGCCAACGCGTCGAGGCGCGCGTCGGGCACTGCAACCTCGCCCACGTTCGGCTCAATCGTGCAAAAGGGAAAGTTAGCGGCCTGTGCGGCAGCCGTGCGGGTGAGCGCGTTGAAAAGCGTTGATTTGCCAACATTCGGCAGACCGACGATACCCATTTTGAAACCCATGATAGCATCCCTTTTTGCGTTTCGCACCTATTATGGCGTCACACGCACAGACGCAAGCACAGCGTTGCAGCCTAGCCCGCGGCTTCGCGTGACGTGAAGATCAGCAACCATGCCAGCAAGATGAACATGGGATGCGTGAGCCCACCGCTGAAGATAAGTGCGGGCACCCAAATGATGAAGATAAACACGCCCAGAAACGGGCGGCCCGTGAGCATGATTGATAGCGGCGGAAGCAAAATGGCGAGCAGATAATTCATGCAAGGGAAATAGGCATTCTGTTTGAAACTTCCAGCCCCGCATTGATTTCCGCTGCGGAATTGGGCATTCATCCGCAACACTGACCGGAAAGGCCATTCCATGACCCGCATTGACGCCAAATTCGCCGACCTCAAAGCCAACGGTAAAAAGGCATTTGTGTCTTATGTCATGGCGGGTGACCCTGATTTTGACCGCTCGCTGGAGATTGTGCGCGGGCTGCCGGGGGCGGGTGTGGATATTATCGAGCTGGGCTTACCCTTCACCGACCCGATGGCGGACGGGCCGACGATCCAACTGGCAGGTCAGCGCGCGCTGGATGGTGGGATGACGCTGTTGCGCACGCTTGAGTTGGCTTCAGAGTTCCGCAAGGAAGATGACATCACGCCGATTGTGCTGATGGGCTATTATAACCCGATCTATTCAATGGGCGTGGATGCGTTTTTGAAAGCGGCAAAAGCTGCGGGGATCGACGGGTTGATCATCGTGGATCTGCCGCCCGAAGAGGATGTCGAGCTGTGTATCCCTGCGCAAGAAGCCGGGATCAACTTTATCCGTCTGGCAACCCCTACCACCGATGACAAACGGCTCAAGCGCGTGGCGCAGAACACGTCCGGCTTTGTTTACTACGTCTCAATCACGGGCATCACTGGTGCTGCGGAAGCAGATGCTGGCGATGTGTCCCCCGCTGTGGTGCGTATTCGTGAAGCAACGGGGCTCCCTGTCGTCGTTGGCTTTGGCGTAAATACACCCGAGAAATCAAAAGCCATCGCACAGGTGGCCGATGGTGTTGTCGTAGGCTCAGCGATTGTGAGCCAGATCGCAGCAGGCAAAAGCACGGACCAGGTGCTGGCCTTTGTGAAGACGCTGACAGACGGGGCGCATTCAGCCTGAGAGTAGATCGCTTTTTTGCGTGCGCTCCGTTTTCTCAAACTGAACTGTAACACCAACCCGCGCGCCAAGAGCAACACGAGCCGTCATAGTGGCCCTATCGCCTCAATTTTCGGAGTGCAGGGGGAAATTCACATTATACGGCGGGCATCTGTTGTGTCGCGCAATGAATGCCGCCACCCATCTCACCCAAAGGATCAACGTTTAACGTGACTATTTCACGCGAGGGATAATGGCGGGCCAACGCGTCTACCGCAATCTTGTCGGTCTCGCTGTCCCCAAACTGCGCAGCGACAACAGCGCCGTTACAGACATAGTAGTTGGCATAAGACGCGACAAAATCGACGCTTTTGACGCGGCGGCGATTTGGCTCTGGAATGACGTCTACCTCCACCCCCTCGGCCACCAGCCGATCATGTGTGTCCAAGGCCGCGACATGGAATGGATCATCCATGTCGGGCATGTCCGGCAAATTAATGAGCACCCGATTGGGCCCCGTAAACCGCGCAAGACTGTCGATGTGGTAGTCTGTAATGTCTTCACCCCAGACGCCTTCAGACCAAACCATACGATCTGCCCCATACGCGCCTAGCAGGCGCCTCTCGATCTCTTCGCGGGACAAACCTGGGTTACGGTTGTCGTTCACCCAGCTGCTCTCATGAGCAAGCAATAACCCGTGGCCGTCATGCTCAACGCCACCCGCTTCACCAACCAATCCAGTCGGCAACAGTTGCACCCCAAGGCGGTCTGCAACACGCGCTGCAATCTGTTTGTCGCGCTGGTTCACTTGCTTTCCGCCCCACCCGTTAAACTGGATATGGCTTACAGCAAGATCACCTTGTGCGTTCACAACAAAGAGGGGTCCAGCATCACGACACCACAGGTCTTCAGTCGGAATATCCCATAGCTCAACAACGCCTGACAGTTTCTTCTTTGCGCCCGCGTGGTCGCTTTGCGCCGCCAGCATTGTCACAGGCTCAAATTCTGAAATAGCATTTGCAACATCGGCAATCGTCTGCTGTGCCATGTCCAGAAATACACGGTCAGGATGCACGCGCCGGTTCACAGGCCATTGCATAAAGGTGCGCTGGTGCCGCGCTTCTTCAGGCGGAACGTAATACCCTGAACTGCTTTTTGCCGACGATTTACCTGACAAACCTACCAAACCATAAGCGCCACCTGCCGCCAAAATTTTACGCCTGTGCATAGGATCAATCCTTCAGTCATTCCCACCCGATACGGGCAAGACTATACTGCCTGATTTCAAAGCAACAGTTGGCGCTTGTAACGCGGGGGAGCCAGCGGCAGAAACGCGTGGATTAAACATACGTAACGGCCCCGCTAACCCGCCTATCTCCCTCATGAGGCGTTACCAAAAGTCCCCAAAATCCACCGTTGATCTAAACCATCTTAATTGGTAAATAAACATGACCAATCACACGGGAAGCCTGCCATGCCTGTCATTACGAACATCGACGATCTTAAACGCATTCACCGCCGCCGCGTCCCAAAGATGTTCTATGACTATGCCGAAAGCGGCAGCTGGACCGAGCAGACCTTCCGCGAGAATACGTCCGACTTTGATCAAATCCGCCTGCGCCAGCGCGTGGCCGTGGATATGTCGGGGCGCAGTACCGCGACCAAGATGATCGGACAGGACGTGGCAATGCCCGTGGCCCTTGCTCCTGTGGGCCTGACGGGGATGCAACACGCCGATGGTGAGATCAAAGCGGCACGAGCGGCTGAGGCATTCGGTGTGCCGTTTACCCTGTCGACTATGTCAATCAACTCCATCGAGGATGTGGCGGGGGCAACGAACAAGCCGTTCTGGTTTCAGCTTTATACCATGCGCGACGAGGATTATGTCAGCCGCCTGATCGAGCGGGCGCGCGCCGCAAAATGCTCTGCGCTGGTGATCACGCTAGACCTGCAAATTCTGGGCCAGCGACATAAAGACATCAAAAACGGTCTGACCGCCCCCCCAAAGCTGACCCCCTCCACGATCGTAAACCTTGCTACAAAGTGGCGCTGGGGCATTGAGATGCTGCAAACCAAGAACCGCAGCTTTGGCAATATTGTCGGCCATGTGGAGAATATCTCCGATGCGTCGAACCTGAGTGCGTGGACCGCCGAGCAATTCGACCCGTCCCTCGACTGGGGTAAAATCGCCAAGATCAAAGAGCAGTGGGGCGGCAAAGTGATCCTGAAAGGTATCCTTGATGCAGAAGACGCAAAAATGGCCCTACAAGTCGGCGCAGATGCCATCATCGTCAGCAACCATGGCGGGCGGCAACTCGATGGCGCGCTCAGCTCGATCCGCGTATTGCCCTCAATCCTTGACGCAGTGGGCCACGAGATCGAGGTGCATATGGACAGCGGCATCCGGTCGGGACAGGACGTGCTCAAAGCGATGGCGATGGGGGCAAAAGGCACCTATATCGGGCGCGCATTTATCTATGGCCTCGGTGCGATGGGACAGGCGGGTGTGACACGCGCGCTTGAGGTCATTCACAAAGAGCTCGACACAACTATGGCGCTGTGCGGTGAGACCAATGTGAACGATCTAGGCCGCCATAACCTGCTGGTCCCAAAGAACTTTGAGGGCGACTGGCAAGACTGATGCTGATCTTTTCCGAGCAAAATCTGGTGCTCTTCTCGACCCCAAAGACGGGGTCGACGGCGATGGAATCGGCGCTAAAGCCGTGGGCTGATATCGCGTTCTACAAACATCGCAAGCATACACCAGTGGGC
The DNA here is from genome assembly GCA_965364195.1 of uncultured Sulfitobacter sp. GTDB lineage: Bacteria > Pseudomonadota > Alphaproteobacteria > Rhodobacterales > Rhodobacteraceae > Sulfitobacter. The sequence continues at coordinate 4,944 of CBDTVN010000097.1, forward strand.
CGTTACCAGCGCAAGATCGCACCTTTCCTGCGCGAAGCCTATGATCTGGAGCCCGAAACAATGGCCGTCATCCGCGCACCGCTAGAGCATCTGCGCAGCTGGTACCGCTACCGCGCCGCGTCGCTAGAGGTAGGTTTTGATGGCTTCGTTCAGGCCATCATATCGGACAATCCCCCTCCTTGGGCGCGCATCGGTACACAATTGAAGTTTCTGACCGACGAAAACGGGCACTTGGGCATTACCCATTTGTTCGCCTATGAGGCTCAGCCCGTGCTGCGCGACTTCCTCCAAACCCGCATGGAGAGCGAGATTAACTTCAAACCTCAAAACATTTCGCCCAATGCCCCTACCCGCGCCAGCCCGGACACCCTCAAAAAATTCGAAACCCGCTACGCCGATGAGATCGCTTTACACGCCCACGTCACTGCCTCCGGCGGCCACCTGATTACCGAAACCTGACACACACCTATTCTCATTTGGCCAAAAAACTCCGGGGAGGCTTTGCCTTGTGCAAAGACGGGGCAGCGCCCCAAAATGTCCCCCACCCGTTGCGGGCAATTAAAGCTTCCCATGAACCCGATTCCCGTATATGTGCGCGACTTCACGCGAAGCGACAGCCTTGGAGGCGCTTCGCCCTAATTTATGGAGAATTATTATGGCCGGAGAGATCCCAGATCTTGAAGTTCAAGCACGCACGGGGACAGGCAAGGGCGCCGCTCGTCAGGCACGCCGCGATGGCATGGTACCGGGAATTGTTTTTGGTGGTGATACAGATCCACTGCCGATCCAGATGGATTTCAACAAGCTGCTGACCATGCTGCGCAAAGGCCGCTTCAAAGCGACCTTGTTCAACATGAAAGTTGAAGGTCACGATGACGTACGCGTTATCTGCCGCGACGTTCAGCGCCATGTTGTAAAAGACCTGCCAACGCACGTCGACTTCATGCGCCTCAAGCGTACCACACAGATCAACCTGTTCATCAACGTCGAGATCACTGGCGAAGAAGAATGCCCTGGTCTGAAAAAGGGTGGTACACTCAATGTGCTGCGCCCTGAAGTCGAACTGGTTGTAACGGCTGCTGACATTCCTGAAAGCATCGTTGTGGACATCTCCGCGCTGGAGGTTGGCGACAACATCACAATTTCAAGTGTCACATTGCCAGATGGCTCCAAGCCTGTGATTGACCGTGACTTTGTGATTGCACAGGTCTCTGCACCATCCGCACTCGTCTCCTCGGGTGATGATGAAGATGATGTCGAAGCAGATGCCTCCGCAGAAGTACCTACAGAAGGCGGCGAAGAGTAATCTTCGACACTTTTTCCAAAAAATAGAAACGGGGTCGCTCATTCGGGCGGCCCCGTTTTCCTTTACTCAGAGCGCGTTACGGGCCTATCGAGATATATGAAATTAGCGCCTCCTCCCCCGCCTGATATCGGCGGCACACTGGCCCGTGTGCAAGAGCGCAGCGTCACATGGCTGGCAATTCTTGCGCCGATCACCCTCGCCTATCTTGTTGGTGTATTCTCCCTAGCGCGCAGTGCACTCGGCCCTTCAAATCTGCTTGGGCTGGCACCCAACAGCGCAGAAGCGATACTTATTGATCTGCTTTGCGCAATCACTCCGCTGGTGGCGCTGATTGCTCTTTATATGCGCCATCTCAACCGCCGAGATATTGCGCGGCGGTCTGCGTTTGTCGCCACCTATGCGCACGACAGGCTGGTGAAGCCGCGTATGTATCCCGGCTTGGTCTACCGTGTGCAGGATGCGCAAATGCAGATTGTGTGGAACGCTGATGGTGCGGTGCTTGGCGGAACTCACTATCCACTGCTGGAGAAGGATCAGCTTTTGCCATTCAGGCCAGACCATTTCATACAGACAGGCAGCCCCTGACACACGCTGGCGCTGGACGCTGCCCTGCCCGCTCCATATGATGCGGCACAAGCAACGGAGCAGCATATGAAACTCATCGTAGGTCTCGGCAATCCGGGTGCCAAATACGCGCGCAATCGTCACAATATCGGGTTCATGGCGGTTGAGCAGATTGTGGCGGATCATGATTTTGGTCCGTGGAAATCCAAACATCAGGGAAGCCTGAGCGAAGGCCGTTTCGGCAGCACGCGCGCGGTCCTGTTGCGCCCCGAGACGTTCATGAACAAATCCGGTGACAGCGTTGCGGCAGCCATGCGGTTTTACAAGTTAGAGCCGGAAGATGTGATTGTTCTGCATGACGAGCTGGACCTCGCGCCCGGTAAAGTGAAGTTCAAAATGGGCGGCGGGCATGCGGGGCATAACGGCCTACGCTCGATCCACAGCCATCTGGGGCCGGAGTATGGCCGCGTGCGACTGGGGATCGGGCATCCGGGTCACAAGGACCGCGTGGCGGGCTATGTGCTGAGCGATTTTGCCAAAGTCGAGGCAGAGTGGCTCGATGATGTGCTGCGCGGGATCAGCGACGGGGCCGAATATCTTGCGGCGGGTGATAACGCCAAGTTCATGAACGCGGTGAGCCTGCGCACGGCTCCAGCACGTTCCTCGACGGGCACAAAAGGTCCGAAGAAACCCAGCCCGTCAAAGCCTGCACCAGTTAGCGCAGAGCGGCCCAAGCAAGAAGAACCGCAAAGCGCACTGCAAAAACTGTTGGGACGGTTCAAATGATCCTGATAAACGCATTTCGCCATCAGGCCACCGCCTGCGCGGCTTTGGGCAGTCCCTTTATGGAGCGCTTGCTGACCCAGCTGGCCGACCATTGGCCGATGGGGAGCGCAATCGCACGCAAATTTGCCAGTTTTGGCGGCGATATCGGACCAGCGGGTCATTCCCTGCCCCTCCGCATTGCCGGTGGCTTGCATGCACTGGTGTTAACGCAGCGCGACGCAGATCTCATGGCGGTCTATCCACCGCATATGCCCGATGAAGATGCCTTGTGTAGTGCCGTGCTGGCCGCGTTGGAGACCCACGCTGACTTCCTGCTCGATTGGGTCGAGAGCCCGCCGCAAACCAATGAGGTCCGCCGCTCCGCAGCACTCATCGCAGGGGCACGGGTGGCGGTGGCGCAATTCGATCTGCCTGTACATCTAAGTGAATTGGGGGCGAGTGGTGGCCTTAACCTGATGTGGGACCACTACGCGCTGGAACTGGGCGGAAAGCGATACGGACCCGATATGCCGGTGCTGTCGCTTACACCAGAGTGGCGCGGTCCTGCCCCGCTGGATGTCACGCCGCGGATCGCAACGCGCGCAGGTGTGGACCTGAACCCGCTTGACCCACAGCGCGCCGATCATTTGCTACGCCTGACCGCCTATCTGTGGCCGGACCAGCCGGAGCGTTTGTCACTGACCCGCTCTGCCGCTTCTGTGATGACTGCGCGGATTGATCGCGGCGATGCTGTGGATTGGTTGGCCGGACGCCTTGCTCGTGCGCCCCAAGGGCATTTGCACCTCATCCAGCACTCGGTTGCGTGGCAGTACTTTCCACGCGATGTTCAGGCCCGTGGCACCGCATTGATAGAGGCAGCAGGTGTGCGAGCAACCCCTGAACGTCCGCTAGCGTGGCTGTCCATGGAGAGTGACGGGGACACAACGGGCGCCGCGGTGACCTTGCGCCTGTGGCCCGGTGACATCACTCTGGCGCTGGGGCGTGCAGATTTCCATGGGCGCTGGATTGAGTGGCGGCATGGCGGCGCTACTTAACTGTGCGGCATGCTTGTCTTGCGCCCATCTTTAAACGCATGTTTGCGTATGCCCTCACAGATAAGGACGACAAACCATGCGCACCTTCGGAAAATGGATATTCCGCCTCTTTTTGATGCTGGTGCTCGCTGCTGTGGTGGTTGGACTGTGGCAGCGTGAACAGATCACGCGACTGCTGGCAGTGAACTCACTCTTTTCGGAAGAGAAAATTGTGAATAACTTTTCCCACATGGACGCGGCCTTTCTGACCATACCTGTGGCGCGCGGGAATGGACCTACCGCCGAGCTGCTTTATGGCGCGGATGCCAGTTTGCCTTCGGAGGCCATGGACTGGGTTGAGGCGCGTGATGTCACAGCGCTTGTCGTGCTCAAGGATGGCCAGATTGTGCATGAGAGTTACTATAAAGGGACTGCGCCCGAGGATCTGCGCATTTCGTGGTCCATGGCGAAAAGCTACTTGTCGGCGCTGGTCGGTGTGCTGCTGGAGGACGGAACCATCGCGTCGATCGATGATCCGGTTGTGCAATATGCGCCTACGCTCAAAGGCGGCGCTTATGACGGGGCGAGCATCCGAAATGTTCTCAATATGGCGAGTGGCGTAACGTTCGACGAGGATTACCTCGATCAAAGCTCGGATATCAACCGGATGGGCCGTGTGCTGGCTCTTGGCGGGAGTATGGATGACTTTGCCAGCGATCTGACGGACAGATTCGCGGATGCGGGTGTGGGGTGGAAGTATGTCTCGATTGATACGCATATCTTATCGATGGTGGTGCGTGGCGCCACTGGGCGGCCCATCTCAGAGCTGTTGAGCGAGCGGATCATCGCACCCATGGGAATGGAACGGGAGCCTTATTACCTGACAGACGGCTTCGGCACCGCCTTTGTGCTGGGTGGGCTCAACCTGACCACCCGCGACTACGCGAGGATGGGGCAGATGTATTTGCAAAACGGCAGCTATAACGGCCAGCAGATTGTACCACAGGCATGGGTGGAAGCCTCTACGGCGCCCTCTGCCCCCACTGCGGCGGGAGAGATCGGGTATGGCTACCAATGGTGGATTCCAAAGGGGGCTGTGGCGGGTGAATTTATGGCACGAGGTATTTACGGGCAATATACTTACATCAACCGTGCGCGTGGTATTGTGATCGCCACCAACGCGGCAGACCGCAACTTCCGGGATGAGGGCGTCGCAGATGAAAATGTCGCGATTTTCCGCGCCATTGCCGGTAGTATTTGAGGGGAGATCAGATGAAACCTGACGAAAGTATCAACGTAGAGGGCGGTGCCTTAGCGTTGTGCGGGAGCGATCCGGTGACCGGTTTTTTCCGTGATGGGCATTGCAACACCTGTGCCGGTGACGAAGCCAGCCATACGGTCTGTGCCGTGATTACAGCTGAGTTTTTGGCTTTTTCCAAATACGTGGGCAATGATTTGTCGACGCCACAGCCTGCATTTGGCTTTGCAGGGCTGAAACCCGGTGATCCATGGTGCCTTTGTGCGGGGCGGTTCTTGCAAGCCGCCGAGGAAGGGTGCGGGCCAAAAGTGCATCTGGCCGCGACGCATATCCGCGCGCTCGATGTGGTGCCGCTTGAGGTCTTGCAACAACATAGCTGGGAGAATGAAGCGTGAGGTCCGCGCTCCTTGCTGGGCTTGCCCTGCTCCTCGCTGGTAGTGCGGTGGCGCAGGAAATCAGACCGCAGGAGCAAGCGCGGCTCGACAGGTTCGAGCGTCTGGCGGGAACAGCTCTGTTAGAGGCGATGGCGGGGGGCTCGGATAGTGATGTGGCCGCGCTGACCACTGCCCTAGGCGGTGTGCCCCAGGTGGCGTTTGATCCATCGCTGCAAGGGGAATGGAAGTGCCGGACGATGAAGCTGGGCGGTGAGCCACGGTTGGTCGTTTATACGAACTTTAAATGCAGCATGAGCTTGGACAATACAGGCATCACGTTTGAAAAACTGTCAGGCTCCCAGCGCACATCGGGGCGGATCGAGATGCGGGAGGGGCGCGCGATCTATTTGGGCGTCGGGTATGTCTCATCTGAGAAGCCGCAAAACTACGGTGATCTCGATCCTGCATTTGAAGGCAGTGGGACTGTCACACCCGATGTTGGGGTGTTTGAGAGGATCTCGGACAGACGGGCGCGGTTGATGTTTCCCGCACCCGTCAATGAGAGTGATTTTGATATTCTCGAGCTGACCCGTTAGGGC
>CBDTVN010000098.1:0-10734 GCA_965364195.1 uncultured Sulfitobacter sp.
GTGATGAGGCTGCCTGACTTTGCAGCGGCCTCCACCACCACAGTTGCGCGGGCGAGGCCGGATATGATGCGGTTTCGCTTTGGGAAATAACGCGCTGTGGGTTGCAGGCCCATAGGTTGTTCGGACAGGCGCAAGCCCTGTTTGGCGATATCCTCGGCAAGGGCGGTATTTTCGGCGGGGTACATTATATCCACACCGCCCGCTTGCACGGCGATTGTGCCGTATGGCAGGGCGGCCAGATGTGCGGCGGCATCCACGCCGCGTGCCAGGCCCGAGACAACAACAAACCCCGCCTCGCCGAGTTCATGGGCAAGGGTGCGCGCCATCCGCGTTCCGAGCGACGAGGCATTGCGCGCACCCACAAGAGCAATCATCGGCTTGGCCAGTAATGCTGGATCGCCGAGCAGCCACAAAAACGGCGGCGCATCGTCAAGCTCAGCCAAGGATGCAGGATAATCAGGGTGATCAATGTGCAGCAGTTTCGCGCCCTGAGCATGGGCAGCGCGCAGTTCGGCGCGCACGACACCCTCGGGGCATATTTCGTATCCCCTTACGCCCGCGGCGCGCGCCACCTCAGGCAGCGCGGCCAGCGCATTTTGCGCAGTGCCGTGTTCAATCAGCAGTCGTTTATACGTGGATATACCGACCCGGCGCGAGCGCAACAGACGGAGACGGGCAAACTGTTCGCCTTCCGGGGGGGGTGGGAGTGGGGGGTGAGTGGAAGAAGGATTGATGTTCCTGTCAGTCATCCCGTGGCTCCGTCTGTTGCTGGAATCAGTATTACCTTTCGGTGGTTAACAGGACGTGAATCAGATCAACTTGAATTGTTTCAACCGCTCAAGCAGCGGCACCGCCTATCGTCAGCCCGCCGATCATCAGCGTCGGCTGGCCCACGCCCACAGGCACCCATTGGCCCTGCTTGCCGCAGTTGCCCATTCCGGGATCAAGGCTCGGGTCATTCCCGATCGCGCGGATCTGCTTAAGCGCAGTGGCCCCGTCGCCGATGAGCGTTGCCCCTTTGACTGGCGCACCGACAACGCCATTTTCGACGCGGTAAGCCTCAGTACAGGAGAACACGAACTTGCCGTTGGTGATATCCACCTGACCGCCGCCGAATCCGACGGCGTAAATACCGTCCTTAAGGTCAGCTACAATATCGCCGGGGGCAGTGTCGCCGCCCAGCATATAGGTGTTCGTCATGCGCGGCATGGGGATGTGGGCAAAGCTTTCGCGGCGTCCGTTGCCAGTGCTTTTGACACCCATGAGGCGCGCGTTCTGGCGGTCCTGCATGTAATCGACCAACTTTCCGTCCTCGATCAGGACGTTTTTGGCGCTGGGCGTGCCTTCGTCATCCACCGAAATAGAGCCACGGCGGTCGGGAATCGTGCCATCGTCGAGCACGGTCACGCCTTTGGCGGCGATTTGTTGGCCCATCAGGCCCGCAAACGCGGAAGTGCCTTTGCGGTTGAAATCGCCCTCAAGGCCGTGGCCGATGGCCTCATGCAGCAAGATACCGGGCCAGCCTGGGCCAAGGACGACGTCCATCATGCCCGCAGGGGCGGGGACCGCGTCGAGATTGACCAAAGCGATGCGCAGCGCCTCGCGCGCTTTGCCCTGCCAATCCGCAGGCGCGAGCAAACCGTCCAGACCGATGCGTCCGCCACCACCCGCCGTGCCACTTTCTCGGCGGCCTTCATGCTCAACTATAATAGAGACGTTTACGCGGGTCATGGGGCGAATATCGCGGACAGAAGTGCCCTCGGGGCGCAGAATCTCCACCTCTTGGATCGAGGCTGCAATAGATGCGCTTACCTGCACCACACGCTTGTCCAGGTTGCGGCAATAATCGTCCATTTCACGAAGCGTCTCAACTTTTACCGAGAAAGCAGCCCCTGCAATCGGATCTTGGTCGGTATATAGCTGCTTATTCGTGCCAATGGGCGCATCGGCCCACGTCCCGCCACCATCGCCCACGGCAAGGCGTGCTGTCTGGGCTGCACGGCGCAGTGCGGCTTCTGAAATCTCGGTGGAATGGGCGTATCCGGCCACTTCGCCGCGCACTGCGCGCAGACCGAATCCGGTAGCGGCGTCATAGCTGGCGGTCTTGAGCCGTCCGTCGTCGAACATCAATGCCTCCGAGCGGCGGCGCTCGAAAAACAGCTCGCCATCGTCGGCACCTGCCACGGCGCCGCGCAGAACGGTGAGCGCGGTTTCACGGTCAAGGATGTCATCAAAGGGTGAAAAGGGCATGTCAGACATAAGTGGCGCTCCGGTTCGTGGGGATGTAGAGGTGAGAGGGTGCTTGGTGTCCATTTGACGCAAGCATAGGACTTTCTTTCGTAACCAGAATATGATTGTAAGACGCAAGATTACAACGGCGGGCAGCCACCCTGCGCGTTTTATCCACTTAGGGTCAAGAAAATCAGGACGAAAATGATGACAAAGCACCTCACACTTGCCGGCCTTTTGGCTGGCTTCACGAGCGCACCTGCATGGGCGCAAAGCGTTGATCCACAAGGACTTGAGATCATCGGTACGCCTGTTGACGGTAAGATGGGTTTCCAGCCCGGCGTGACTGAGCTTGCGACCGACCTGCAATGGTTGGACGGCATGATTCTGGTGATCATCACGATCATCACTCTTTTCGTCACCGGGTTGATCCTGTGGGTGGCGTACCGCTATAATTCAAAACGTAACCCAACGCCCGCAACATTTACTCACCACACCCCCGTCGAGATTGCATGGACTATTGTTCCGATTGTTATTCTTGTCGCGATCGGTGCATGGTCGCTGCCAATTTTGTTCCGCCAGCAGGAAATTCCTGTGGCAGATGTCACGATTAAGGCTGTTGGGAACCAGTGGTATTGGTCCTATGAGTACGTCGATGATGATTTCGGCTTTGACAGCTATATGATTGGTGCACCTGCGCTGGGCGGCGAGAACATGAAAACGCCCGAAGTGATCGCACAGCTTGAAGAAGCCGGCTACTCCGAGAGCGAATGGCTGTTGGCGACGGACACGGCCGTGGTTGTGCCGATCAACAAGACGATCGTTATGCAAGTGACCGGTTCAGACGTGATCCATGCGTGGACAATCCCTGCATTCGGCGTGAAGCAGGATGCTGTACCGGGACGTCTGGCAGAGCTGTGGTTCAAGGCCGAAAAAGAAGGCGTTTACTTCGGTCAGTGCTCTGAATTGTGCGGTCAGGCTCATGCCTATATGCCGATCACGGTGAAGGTTGTGTCTGAAGAGGCCTATGCCGAATGGCTGAGCCGTGCGAAAGAAGAATACGCAGGTATTGCACAGCCGATCACCGTCGCATCTGCTGACTAATGTGACGTGGAGGGCGCGCAGTGATGCCGCCCTACCAATCCACAGCCTTTGACCCTGCGCTGTGGCCCTTTGCTAGATAATTTGCCCTACGCGCCATAATGGGATGACCGGATAATGACCGACGTGACAAATGTGCAGAGCTTTGAAAGCGATCCGCAGCTGGGCGACTACTACGCCCTGATGAAGCCGCGCGTGATGCAGTTGGTCGTCTTTACGGCTGTTGTGGGCATGCTGGCGGCGCCGATGTCTGTAAACCCTGTGATCGGCTTTGCTTCGATCCTGTTTCTGGCGATTGGTGCGGGTGCATCGGGTGCGCTGAACATGTGGTGGGACGCAGACATTGACGCGGTGATGAAGCGTACGGCGAAACGCCCTATCCCTGCGGGCAAGGTCACTGCACAGTCCGCGATGTACCTTGGTGCGGCGCTCTCTGGCCTCTCGGTCATGATGCTGTCGCTGAGTGCCAACTTGCTCGCGGGTTTCATGCTGGCCTTCACGATTTTCTTCTACGTTGTGCCCTATTCCATGTGGCTCAAACGCTCGACCCCGCATAACATCGTGATCGGTGGCGCGGCGGGGGCGTTTCCGCCTGTGATAGGCTGGATCATCGCAACGGGTGATATCCTTGTTCTTGAGCCGTGGTTGATGTTCGCACTCATCTTTATGTGGACGCCACCGCACTTCTGGGCGCTCGCCCTGTTCATGCGCAACGACTATGATGATGCAAAAGTGCCGATGTTGACGGTCACGCATGGCCGCCGCTCCACCCGCAACCATATTCTTGTCTACACTATTTTGCTGGTGATTTTGGCCGTAGGGGCCGCGTTTACAGGGATCGGCGGCTGGATTTATCTGGCGACTGCGCTGGTGTTGAACGGGCTGTTCCTCAAAGGCGCATATGACATCTGGAAGCGTGACGAGGAGATCTGCGAGGTTGATAACTTTGCTGTCGAGCGCAAATTTTTCCGCCTGTCGCTGTGGTATCTCTTCGCGCATTTTCTCGCGATCCTTGCCGAAGCGACATTGAAACCCATCGGATTTGGAGGCTGGTAATGGCACTACGTCCTGAACATGAAATTCACACACGCCGCAAAAGCTTGAACATTGGGGTTGGCCTGATGCTGGGTGGTTTTGTCATACTGATAATGATTTTGACCTACACAAAAATCACGTCTGCAGAGTTTCAGATACCTGCCTCATCCGCAAACGGTGTGGGTGAGCAGATCTCAGTAGAGGGCACAGACTGATGGCGCTTTCTGGTCCAGGAAAAACTGTTGCCCAGACTGTTGGGCTTGTGGTGGTGATGGGCGGTCTCGCATGGGCGTCTGTTCCTTTCTATGACTGGTTCTGCCGTGTTACCGGATTCGGTGGCACCGTTGGGTATGCGTCGGTCGCACCCGAAGATGTGTTGGAAGAGACGATCAGAATCCGCTTTGACGGATCGCTCAACAACAAAATGGCGTGGGAGTTCAAGCCTGTCGAGCGCGAGATGGAAATCCGCATCGGTGAAACAGGTTTGGCCTTTTACGAGGCATACAACCCCACCGATAGACCCATCGCTGGCATGGCATCCTATAACGTGACGCCCTATCAGGCAGGTGCGTTTTTTGAGAAAATCGACTGCTTCTGCTTTGAAGAGCAGGTTCTTGCCCCAGGTGAGCGCGTGCAAATGCCCGTCAGCTTCTTTGTTGACCCCGAAATTGTAGGCGATCGTGAAGGTCAGTATATACATACCATCACACTCTCCTATACATTCTACGAAATTGATCTGCCTGAAGGGTATGCCGCCCTCGAAACGGATCAGCCGACCGAACTGAACTAAGACTGAAAACACAGGGACGCCCAAAATGGCCCACGCAAAAAACCACGACTATCATATTCTAGCCCCGTCCATCTGGCCTCTGCTCAGCGCGCTGTTTGCATTTGTCATGCTAACCGGTGGCGTCCTCTGGATGCACTCCGTAACGCCCTTTGTCTTTCTGATCGGCCTTGTCGGCACACTTTATTGCTGCTTTGCTTGGTGGTCCGAAGTCGTTGAAGAAAGCAAAATTGGTGATCATACCAAGGTGGTCCAGATCGGCCTACGCTACGGCTTTATCTTGTTCATTATGTCCGAAGTGATGTTCTTCGTTGCGTGGTTCTGGAGCTTCTTCAAGCACGCGATGTACCCGATGAACGAATATTTCGGGTCAACATACGTCCCTCCACAGATTTATCAGGTTGATGCGTTCCACCTGCCGCTGATCAACACGTTGGTCCTGTTGCTGTCGGGTTGTGCTGTGACATGGGCGCACCACGCGTTGGTCCACGGAAACAACCGTGCAGACCTCAAGAACGGTTTGATCATCGCGGTGGTTCTGGGTGTGCTTTTCACTGCGCTCCAGGCATATGAGTATGAGCACCTGCTGCACGAAGGTTGGGAATTTGGCGGAGATAAATTCTTCTCTAACTTCTTCATGGCCACAGGCTTCCATGGCTTCCACGTGATCATTGGGACAATCTTCCTGTTGGTCTGCTGGTTCCGCGCCCGCGCCGGCCACTTCGACTCAGAGAACCACGTCGGGTTTGAGGCTGCCGCATGGTACTGGCACTTCGTTGACGTTGTATGGCTGTTCTTGTTCTTTGCTGTGTACGTTTTCGGTATCCCCGGAAACTGATCACGGCCTTGCACCTCTAGCAGTACAAGTTACATAGACACGCGCGGGGCCAACAGCCTCGCGCGTTTTTTATTCCTCCTTTGCTTACCGGAGCCTGTATGCGCCGCAGTCTGTTCTTCTTTTCAATTGGTCTTGGCGGGGCAGCAATCTTGGTCTCGCTCGGCATTTGGCAGGTACAGAGGTTGGACTGGAAGCTGGGTGTGATTGCCGACATTGATGCGCGGATTGAGGCGGCCCCGATCCCGTTGCCCGATGTGCTGGATCCGGTGAACGATGCCTATTTGCCTGTGGAAATCAGAGGCGTTCTAGACCCGACATACCTGCGTGTGCTGGTCAGCCAAAAAGAGATTGGCGCTGGTTACCGCATTATCTCTGCGTTTGATATGGGGGGGCGTCGCGTGCTGCTGGACCGTGGATTTACGCCTGTGGATCAACCGAATGTTCCCAGTCATGAAGGTTCCGTCACTGTGCGAGGTAATCTGCAATGGCCGCAGGAAACGGACGGTTTCACACCTGCCCCTGACATTGCAAAGAACATCTGGTTTGCGCGTGAAATTGATGACATGGCAGAAGCGCTCAAGACAGAGCCGGTGCTTGTTGTGGCCAAAAAAACCTCCTTTGACGATGCGCCAATCATCCCTCTACCGGTTGACACGACGGCGATTCCAAACGACCACCTTTCCTACGCGATTACGTGGTTCTCGCTTGCTGCAATCTGGCTTGCCATGACCTTTGCCTTCACCATGCGCGCCCGCCGCGCCCTAAACGATTGAGCTGACCGATGCGCTATATCTCTACCCGTGGCACTGCGCCGATATTGAGTTTCGAGGAAGCGATGCTGACGGGCCTTGCCCGTGATGGCGGATTGTATGTGCCCGAGAGCATCCCGCAGCTGAGCCGTGATGACATTGCCGCAATGGCGGGGCAGTCGTATGAGCAGGTTGCCTATACGGTGATGCGCCCGTTTATTGGCGATACATTCAGCGATGATGAATTTCGCGATCTGATTGCAAAAGCCTACGCCAACTTTGGTCACGACAGCCGCGCGCCACTCAAAGAACTCGCACCCAACCATTTCCTGCTAGAGCTGTTCCACGGGCCGACGCTGGCGTTTAAAGATTTCGCCATGCAGTTGATAGGACAGATGTTCCAGCTTGCCTTGGGCCGTAAGGGCGAACGGGTGACGATTGTTGGTGCGACATCCGGCGACACAGGCTCGGCCGCGATTGAGGCGTTCCGCGGCCTTGATAACGTGGATGTGGTGATCCTCTATCCCCATGGCCGCGTTTCCGAAGTGCAGCGCCGCCAGATGACCACACCAAGCGAGAGCAACGTACATGCGCTGGCTATGGATGGTGATTTTGACGATTGCCAAGCGCGCCTCAAGGATATGTTCAACGACTTCGAATTCCGTGACGGGGTTAAGCTGGCCGGTGTGAACTCGATCAACTGGGGCCGTGTGCTGGCGCAAGTGGTCTACTACTTCACCTCCGCTGTCAGCCTTGGTGCGCCGGATCGGAAAGTCAGTTTTACGGTGCCGACTGGTAACTTCGGTGACATTTTCGCAGGCTACATCGCCAAGAAGATGGGTCTACCAATAGACCAGTTGATCGTGGCGACCAACCAGAACGACATTCTTCACCGCTGCCTCAGCGGTCACGGCTATCACAAAGATACCGTGCACCCGTCGATCAGCCCGTCCATGGACATTCAGGTCAGCTCCAACTTCGAGCGCGCGTTGTTTGATGCCTATGACCGTGACGGGGGTGCCGTGGCGCAACTGATGACAGAGTTGGGGCAGGGCGGGTTTGATGTATCTCAGGGCGCAGCACAGGTGCTGTCCGAGCATTACGCCTCTGGCCGCGCATCCGAGGAAGAAACTTCGGCTACAATCACAAACGTGCTGGCGAACAGCGCAGAGCTGCTGTGCCCTCATTCCGCCGTTGGCGTGAAGGTCGCAAACGAAATGCGCGATCCTGCCACGCCGATGATTACGCTGGCCACGGCACACCCCGCGAAATTCCCCGACGCGGTTGAAGCAGCAACGGGCATCCGCCCGCCGTTGCCTCCGCGCATGGCCGACCTCTATGACCGCCCCGAGCGTTTGACCCGTGTGCCAAATGACCTCGAAGCGCTTAAAGCTCAAATTAAAGGACTGATTGCTCAGTGACACTGCAAACGCACCGCCTGTCGAATGGCTTTCGTATCGTAACAGAACATATGCCGGGCCTAGCGTCTGCTTCCATTGGTGTTTGGGTGGGGGCTGGTGGCCGCCACGAGACACCCGCGCAAAATGGCATCGCCCACTTCCTTGAGCACATGGCTTTTAAGGGGACGAAGACGCGCACGGCGCTGCAAATTGCCGAAGCGATTGAAGATGTGGGCGGCTATATCAACGCCTATACTTCACGCGAAGTCACTGCTTATTACGTGCGTGTGCTTGAAAACGATGTGCCGCTCGGCCTTGAGGTGATCGCGGACATTCTGCGCAACCCCGTGATGGATGATGCAGAGATAGAGGTGGAGCGCGGCGTAATCCTGCAAGAGATCGGCCAAGCCCTCGACACACCCGACGATGTGATTTTTGATTGGCTGCAAGAGCAAGCCTATCCCGACCAACCTATGGGCCGCACCATCCTTGGCCCCACCGAGCGTGTGTCGAATTTCAACCGCACCGACCTCACGGGGTTCATTGATCAGCACTACGGCCCCGAGCAGATGATACTCTCTGCCGCGGGAGCAGTTGACCATGATGCTCTGGTTGCGATGGCTGAAAAACTGTTTGGCGATATGGCGCCGAAGCCGCTGGTGCAGGCGCTGCCCGGCGCATTTGTGGGCGGTGAGCACCGCCAAGTGAAAGAACTGGAGCAGGCGCATTTCGCGCTTGGATTCGAGTCGCCAGGCTACCGTGCTGATGATATCTACGTAGCGCAGATTTATGCCTCCGCTCTTGGCGGCGGTATGTCGTCCCGCCTGTTCCAAGAGGTCCGTGAGAACCGCGGCCTGTGTTATACAATCTTTGCCCAAGCGGGTGCTTACGCCGATACTGGTATGATGACAGTTTATGCAGGAACCAGCGGCGATCAACTGTCCGAGCTTGCGGGGATCACGATCGACGAGATGAAGCGCGCAGCAACCGATATGTCTGCCGCCGAAGTCGCCCGTGCGCGTGCGCAGATGAAAGCAGGGCTGTTGATGGGGTTGGAGTCACCAAGCAATCGCGCAGAGCGTCTCGCGCGGCTCATCCAGATTTGGGATCGTATTCCGCCACTGGAAGAGACCATCGCCCAGATTGATGCTGTTACCACAGGGGATGTGCGCGATTTTGCAGAGCGGATGGCGGCGACCGCCCCCGCAGCATTGGCGCTCTACGGCCCTGTTGAGAAAGCGCCAACGCTCAAAGAGCTAGAGGCAAGGCGCGCGGCCTGATGCTGTCTTTGCGGCGCAAACTCACGATCGAGACGGAGCGGATGACCCTGCGCCCGCCCGCCCATCAGGATTTTCGCCCGTGGGTCGCGCTGCGCAGTGCAAGTCGTGAGTTTCTCACTCCGTGGGAGCCTGCATGGTCGCCAGACCATCTGAGCCGCAAAGCGTTTTCCAACCGCGTCTATTGGGCCAACCGCTCGATCAACGCAGGCACGGCCATGCCGCTGTTCTTGGTACGGCGCGAGGATAATATGCTGTTGGGGGCGATCACCCTCGACAATATCCGCCGTGGGCCTGCCTTGGCGGGGACGCTGGGATATTGGACCGGAGAGGCATTTGCGCGGCAAGGGTACATGCGCGAAGCGATCGAAACAGTGGTGCATTATGCGTTTAGTCATCTCGAGCTGAGCCGTATCGAGGCTGCCTGCTTGCCCGAGAACGCCGCATCGCGTGGGTTGCTGGAACGCTCGAGTTTCAAATATGAGGGCGTAGCGCAAAGCTATTTGCAGATTGACGGACGCTGGCGCACGCATGTTCTTTATGCGGCGCTACGGGGCGATCGCCGGGGGAAAACGACCGCCACCTGAACGTAGGCTTAGTTGCTGCCTAGATCGACCTGTGTTTTGCTGCGGCGGTCATTTGCGCGCAGGGCGTCATACACTGGTTTATTATACGTCCCGTCGCGGCCATAGCTGCCTAGAAACGGTGCGCCGAAGTGGCCTGCATGACGGTGCTCGCTATAGGATCGGTCCCGCCCATTTGACCCAAAAACACTGATGTTATTTGAGGTGCTCCATGTTGTGCCGTTCTGCTTGTAGGTGATCTTGTTGCTGTCTGCGGTGGCGGCGGAACCTGCAAGGGCAAGGCCGGTTGCAAGGGTCAGTGCCGCAAAAGTGGTGAAGATGGGCTTCATGGTATCTTCCTTTCAGTGTTGCTGGTGTCTGCATCCTAGATGGGCCAAATTTCCGCTCCGCTCAAATGAATTGCCCGTGACGGAATGTGAGCACACGGAAATGTGGGTGGGGCATGAACGTGAAATGAACCTGTGCGCATGCTTTTGTTGTTGAAATAATTGCTCACGGCGGTGCGTTGGGTGGCACGCCTAAAAATTTCAGCAAGTGTCGGGGCGGAATGTCGCAGAGGGCAGTTATGTTTTGAGATTGTAAAGACCGATGTTAGGCTGATGCTATGCTGCTTCGTTTGACTCTCGCACTTGCGCTGTTTTCCGCCCCTGCCTTTGCGCAGGACGCAATGACCACGCGCATCCCAAGCCATTGTCATGCTCTCGCGGATGCGACGGATGGTATTGAATATCTGC
>CBDTVN010000099.1:0-10712 GCA_965364195.1 uncultured Sulfitobacter sp.
GATCGGGCTGGGTGAGGCACTAGGGCAGTATGAATTTGCCTGATCTTGTCATGCCGGACCTGTGGATACTTGTTTCCCTGCTTGCGGCTGTTTTCCAAACCATCCGTTTCATGCTGCAAAAAGTGTTGGCGACGTCCACACTGAGTGCGGCGGGAGCGACCTTTTCGCGCTTTTTGTATTCCGCGCCGTTTATCGCGTTGTTGTTGATCGTTTACATGCGCGGGACGGGGGCCAGCCTGCCTGCAATGGATGCACGGTTTTGGGGGTTTGGCCTGCTGGGCGGGACCTCCCAGATTTTGGCGACTGTCTGCGTGGTACTATTGTTCAAGGAACGCAATTTTGCCGTGGGGATCACGTTTAAGAAGACCGAAGTGATCCAGACGGTGCTGGTTGGCGTGCTGCTGCTGGGCGACCGTGTGAGCTGGGGTGGCTTTGGTGCGATTATGCTGGGGCTGGTGGGGCTGCTGCTGCTGTCGGGCGGCAAGGAGGCGAAGGGGTTTCATCTGTCGGACCTGCGCAACCGTGCGGCAGGGCTTGGGATTGCGAGTGGTATCCTGTTTGCCTTCTCGGCGGTGAGTTATCGCGGTGCATCGCTTACGCTCGCAACGGAGGATCCACTGCTGCGTGCGGGGGTGACGCTGATGGCGGTGGTGATCATGCAGACGCTGATCATGACGGTCTGGCTTTACCTGCGTGAGCGTGGCGAGATGGGGCGCGTATGGCGTGCGCGTCGGATCGCGGTGTGGATCGGCCTGACCTCGATGGGGGGCTCACTGTGCTGGTTCATCGCATTCACGCTGCAAAATGCGGCCTATGTAAAGGCGCTGGGGCAGGTTGAGCTGATCCTGAGCGTGGTGGCATCAACGTTGTTCTTCAAAGAAAAGATCACAAAACGCGAAGCGATTGGCATGACGATCCTCGTGGCGTCGATCTTGCTGTTGATCCTCGTGATCTAGCTAGTCTTGCCCGTTGTAGGGCCGTGCATTGCCTTTGAGGCGCAAAAACAGGCTCTCTTCGTCGTTGTTCTTGAAATAGGGGACCGACTCGGGCGCATTGAGATCGCGGGCGCGGGCCTCGACTTCGGCGAGTACAACTTCGGTGATGAAGGGCATGTCGAATTTGCGCGCATGTGTGAGTGGGACCCATTGTAGGTGGGAAAGCTCATCACAGGCAGCGTCGAAATTGTCAGGATCACTGGCGATGTCGTCTACATCCACCAAGAAGAACCGCGCATCAAAGCGGCGGGGGCGGCCCGGTGGCGTCAACGCGCGGAACACGAATTGCAGCGGGTCAGCATGCGGCAGGTGGCCAGTGTCGGCAAAGCTGCGCCAATCGGCAGGAACCTCACGTTCCCAAATCCCCTTTGCACCAAGGATCAGGCCGGTCTCTTCCCACAGCTCGCGAATGGCGGCGACAGGAATGGCATGGGACAGGGCGGCATCGGCATCGTCCTGAATGCGCGCCGCACATTGCGTGTTGAGCGGGGTGGCAAGAGGTATATGCGCGTCATCTGCATCAACAGCACCACCGGGAAAGACGAATTTGTTCGGCATGAAAGCGGCCTTCGCGCCGCGCTGCCCCATAAGGATCGAGGGGGAGGTCATCCGGTCGCGGATCACAATGACCGTGGACGCATGGCGGATCGCCGATTTATCGATGCTCATAAGTCCCTCAGTGGTTCAGGGCGCTGTCAGGATGTGCGGGCAAACCCACCCATTTCCTTAGCCCATTGGAAGCCGATCAAAGCCCCTTTAAATCTGGGGAGAAGGTAGAGGGACAAACCGATGCTGCCAACCGAAAATATGGTAAACAGGACAATCGGCTCTGGCCGGAACTGTATAAAGACAAAGTGCAGCATCACGCCCATCAAATGCCCGACAACCAGGATTGTGAGGTATGCGGGACCGTCATCGGCACGGTGATGGTGAAACTCCTGCTCACAGACGGTGCATTTGTCGTTCACTTTGAGGTAGCTGTGTAACAAAGGACCGGCGCCGCAATTCGGGCATTTACCGCGCCAGCCACGCAGCATTGCGGGTCTACGGAGGCGCTCTGCTGAGACGGTTTCTTCATCCAGTGTGGTGTTCGTTTGTGCGGCGAAATCGGGCATGGAGCATCCTAAAGCTGTGTCAGCCTCCTAATTGAGCCAATTATTGCCAAAATGAAAGGTGGCGATTTGTCCCAAGGTTAGGGTTGGTGAATTTTTTGCGAAATCTGCGACGGAACCTGCGTGGGGCAACGTACCAATCCCAACTGCACGGCGAAAAGGGATGAACCTCGGCCGCGCAGCAACAAAATAAATGGAGAGCACCATGTTTAAGGAATCAGTCACTGTATTGGCCATCGTAGCAGGGCTTGTCGCGACCAGCGTACAGGCGCGCGATGACGACTCTCATCGTGGGGGCGCACAGCACGAGGCCCGCTTTGCCCAGATTGACGCAAACAGCGACGGGCAAGTGACAGTAGAAGAGATTACAGCGCAGGCCGCTGCACGGTTTGCTGCCGCTGATACAGACGGGGACGGGGCGCTCACGGTGTCAGAAATCGCTGCCCGCGCAAACAACAAGCACCGTGACCGCATGCTGGAGCGGTTTGATGCTAATGGCGACGGGATGTTGAGTGCGGCCGAGCTTGACCAGGGCGAAATGGGCAAGTACGCGGCCAAACGCTTTGCTAAAATGGACGTAGACGGTAGTGGCGGCATCACGCTGGACGAGATGCAAGCACGCCGCGATCCTGCCAAGATGATTGCAAAGCTGGATGCGGACAAGAATGGCGCTTTGAGCATGGAAGAGTTTGCAAAGGCGCGCGGCCATGGCAAAAAGCACGGGCATGCTAAAGACTAAGCCTGAATAGACGTCCGGCTCTGCCTGTGTGGGGCCGGATATCCTCATGATCTCTGTGGAAAGTAGCCCTTGAAAGACACCAGCGATTATAGCGAGGTCCGCGATGCGGATGCTGATCTGCTGGCGCGCTATGCGGCGGGGGATGAGGCAGCGGCTAGACTTTTGTCAGCGCGGCTTTCTCCACGGGCCTATGCCCATGCGTTTCGTGTGTTAGGCGACCGCGCAGAGGCGGAGGACGTGACCCAAGAAGCGATGCTGCGGCTGTGGAAGCAGGCACCTAACTGGGATGCAGGGCGCGCGCAGGCCGCAACATGGCTCTACCGCGTTGTGGCGAACCTGTGCTTTGACCGGTTGCGCGGGCAGCGGGCCGAGACACTGGACGAGGCGGATGCGCCTGCTGATCCTGCACCGGGCATGGAGACGCGCCTGCAAGACAGCGCGCGCCATGATGCGCTTCAGGCGGCGCTGCTGAGGTTGCCGGAGCGGCAACGACAAGCGGTGGTGCTACGCCACATCGAAGGGTTGGCGAATCCGGATATCGCCGAGATTTTAGACGTGGGCGTTGAGGCGGTGGAAAGCCTCACAGCTCGCGGGAAACGGGCGCTAACGGCTGATTTGGCCGCACAGCGCGATGCATTGGGGTATGACGATGACACAACCTGACAAGTTCGATCTGGAAGCGTTGTTTGAGGATGCGCGTGCGCAGCCGCCGCAGATGCGGGGTGATCTGACAACGCGGATCATAGCGGACAGCGTGGCGCACTTGCCCTCTGTGCCGCTGTGGCGGCGGGTAATGGCGGCGGTGGGCGGGCCTGCGGGCCTTGGCGGATTGGTCACGGCCACGGTGGTGGGGTTCTGGATCGGGGTGGCACCGCCCGTCGAAAGGGTGGACCCGCTGGTGTTGTTTGGCGCAGTTGAGACGGACGAGACCTACGATGTGACGGACCTCACGGGGTTCGATTGGGATATTGAAGAGGGATAATGTGATGGCGGATACGGTTAAGAATAGACGGTGGATGCCTGTTGTCTTGGGGCTGTCGCTTGCGCTGAACCTCGCGGTGGTGGCTGCGGTGGGCGGCGCTGTGTGGCGACACAGCGGTGAGGGGCGCGGAGGGCCGCGTGCATCCATGGGCGGTGCGCTTTATTTGAAAGCGCTGCCGCGCGAAACGCGCCGTGCGATCCGCGAGCAGATGCGCAGTACGCCGCGCCGCGAGGGAGATGCCGCAGATATGCTGGCGGCGCTGCGCCAAGAGCCGTTTGACCCTGCCACCGCTACCCGCGTGCTTGACGCGCAACGCGACGGCGGGCTGCAACGTAGGGCAGCGGCAAGTGAGGCATGGTTGTCCGAGATTTCTGCGATGAGCGCGCAGGAGCGCGGCGCTTATGCCGACCGGATGGAGCAGATGTCACAGCGCGGAAAACGCTCTTGGAAAGAACGCCACAAGGGAGAGTAGCAACTTTGACGTGTGGGTTTAGGCGGCGGGATTCGCCTGTGCGAGGCTAAAATTTACACGGTTTCGCCCCTGTAATTTGGCCGCATAAAGCGCCTTGTCCGCGTGGTCGAGCAGGGTATCCACACCATCGGGAATATGCTGCCCCTTAATTGATCCCGTACGGCTCATAGCGAGACCAAGGCTGATCGTGATATGTACAGGTTCCGCTGCACCGGGGATGATAAAGGGAGTATGCCCGATGGCTTGGCACACGCGGTGGGCCACCGTGCGCGCAGTGGCGACATCTGCGGCGGGCATGGCAATCAGGAATTCCTCACCGCCCATGCGGGCAATCATATCAGAGCCGCGCACGGCATTTCCCAGACGGCGCGCTGTCTCTACCAGCACCGCATCGCCGGAGGCATGGCCATAAAGGTCGTTGATGCGTTTGAAGTGATCCATATCCGCGACAATCACTGCAAAACTGGTTTGGTTCGCAGCGCTTCGCTCGATCAGCCGCGTCATAAAGGGCATCGCATAGCGGCGGTTATAGAGACCTGTCAGCGGGTCGTTCACAGCCTCCCGCAATCCTGTGCGCACGCTTTGCAACAGCTGTGCAGCTTGCCGCTTGCGCTTGAGCAATGCTGTAAGCCGCAAGGCCAGCTCGGCCGCGTTAAAGCCGCCCGTCATCACATCATCCGCGCCCATATCAAGTGCAGAGGTTGCCTGATAGGGATCTTCGACCTTTTGCAGAACCAGCAATGCGATATCTTGGGTCAGCGCACTGGCGCGCAGCCCAGAGATCAGGCGCAGGCATGTATCGCTTTGCGCGGCTGTGGTTGGGAGGGCAAGGACGATGGCGTCGGGCGGGGTATCGGCATGCAACGATGCCATGGCGTCGCGTAACAACGTGACGGTGTAGCGCGCGGGCATATGGGGCGATAGCTGCGGCAGCCAGCCGCGCAATGGTCCCGCCTCAATCCCTATGAGCGACACATTGACGGGGCGCACGAACTCTGCAGGCGCCTCTGACAGTCCCAGCGCACAGCGGGTGTCATCGCGCAACTGCCATTGCGCAAAGGTGCGGTGCGCGCGGATCATATTGCGTACACGACCCAGCAACAGCGTTTCGTGCACGGGCTTGTTCATTACGTCAAAGGCCCCCGCGTGGAGTGTATCGAGCCGTTTTTGCGGATCATTTGAGGACGCAACAGCGAGGACAGGCAAGTTGGCTGTTTTATGGGATTCGCGCAGGTGCGCACACAGCTCTGCGGCGGAGCCATCAGGCAAGTTCATCGCAGTGAGGACCAGATCGGGTGTCTTGGAGGCGATCAGATCAATCGCCTCCACCAACGATCCGGCCTGAATAACCTGATAAAAGGCCGCTGTCAGTTTCACTTTGAGCACGATACGGTTGGTCGAAATACCGTCAACGATTAGGATTTTACCCTGCACTTTCGATCCTTCCTCTATCCGCGTTCATATTGGGTTTAGTTTTCTGATCAAATGATTAACAAAGAGTTGAGATTTTGAGCTAAACGGAGCGCCATAATGAGCCTTACGCGGAATGCCGCCGAGACGATTGCGATCGAATGTTTTACATGGCTGGTGGGCAACGAAGATTTGCTGCCCGTCTTTCTGGGCTCCACCGGTGCCTCGCAGGAGAACATGCGCAATGCTGTGACAGATCCTGACTTTCTGGGCTCTGTGCTGGACTTTCTTTTGATGGATGATGCTTGGGTGATTGCATGCTGTGATGCGCAATCCATTCCATACGAGCGTCTTGCCGAGGCCCGTATGGGGCTGCCCGGCGGTGAGCAGAGGCATTGGACATGAGCGAGGGTAGGGCAATGATCAAAGGTTTGTGCTTTGACAAGGACGGGACCTTGTTTGATTTTGCGGCCACGTGGGAAGCATGGGCCCAGCGGTTCTTACGCCGCGCCGCAGTAGGAGATGAGGTCCGTGCTGGGCGCATGGGCGACGCTATCGGGTTTGATTTCGTTACGGGGAGATTCGCCAGCGACAGCCTTGTGATTGCAGGCACCGCCGGAGAGATTGCAGATGCCCTTGCCCTGCATTTTCCAGATGTGGCGCGGGACCAGGTCTTAATCATGATTGACGAGGAGGCGAGCGCGGCACCGCAACAGCCTGCGGTACCTTTAGTGCCGTTGTTGGAAGGATTCCGCGCGCGCGGTTTGGCGTTGGGTGTGGCGACCAACGACAGCGAAGCACCAGCGCATGCTCATCTGGCATCCGCTGGCATAACGGAGCTGTTTGACTTCATCGCGGGCTATGACAGTGGCCATGGTGCAAAACCCGGTCCGGGGCAGCTGCTGGCCTTTGCGCAAGCTGTGAATCTGTCGCCTGAACAGATCGTGATGGTGGGTGACAGTACACATGACATGCATGCGGGCCGCGCGGCAGGGATGCGCACAGTTGCGGTCCTGACGGGGGCGGCCACGGCGGAAGTCCTTGCGCCGCTTTCGGATGTTGTGCTGCGCGATATCGGTGAAATTCCAGTGTGGCTTACGGCGCATGGCGTCGCTTGAAGTTACAAATGCGACAGAATTCGTCGCGGATGGATAGGCCGCGCGCGCGGGACTGAGGCCTTCTGGTGTCTGAATCCAGAGGAGACAGCCATGACAGAAGCGCCGAAACGCAGAACCCGTGGAGGCGGCCGTGCAGGCGCCAAAACACGTCGTGGCACTTCTGTTATCGAGCAGATGCCGTGGAACCCCCCGATAAATATTGACCGTCCTACAGAGCCGCTGGGCCCCGAGGGGGTTGAGGCGATCCACAATGGCGCAATGCGGATTCTCGAAGAGATCGGGATTGAAATCTACAACGCCGAGGCCAAGGAGCTGTTGCGTAAAGCGGGCTGTACGGTAGAGGGCGAGAACGTGCGCATGGGCCGTGAAATGGTGATGGAGTACGTCGCCATGGCTCCATCAGAGTTTACGATCACGCCGCGTAATCCCGACCGCAAGATCACCATTGGTGGTAAGAATTTGGTGTTCGGTAACGTTTCGTCTCCGCCGAGTTATTGGGACATGTCAACGGGCGGCAAGGTGGCTGGAACGCGAGAGAAATGCCAAGATTTGCTCAAACTGACGCAATATTTCAACTGCATCCACTTTGCCGGCGGCTATCCGGTGGAGCCGGTGGATATCCATGCCTCGGTGCGCCATTTGGATGTGCTTTATGACAAGCTGACCATCACGGATAAAGCCATGCACGCCTATTCCTTGGGCAAGGAACGAGTGGAAGATGTGATGGAGATGGTGCGCATCTCGGGCGGCTGGACGGATGAGGAATTCGAGGCCAGTCCCAAGATGTACACCAACATCAACTCAACTTCGCCGCTCAAGCATGACATCCCTATGCTGGACGGCTGGATCCGCGTCGCTCGCCGCAATCAGGGCTTGGTTGTCACGCCGTTTACTTTGGCAGGTGCGATGGCGCCTGTGACGATGGCGGGCGCTGTGGCGCAATCGCTGGCCGAGGCATTGATTGCAGTCGTGCTGGCCCAGATTGTGCGGCCGGGGGCGAGTGTGGCCGTCGGCACGTTTACGTCGAATGTTGATATGAAAACCGGTGCGCCCGCGTTCGGCACACCCGAGTACATGCGCGCGACCCAGATGACGGGCCAGATGTGCCGTTTCTATGGACTGCCGATGCGGTCTTCGGGCGTGTGCGCGGCCAACGTACCGGACGGTCAGGCGATGTGGGAGACGTCCAATTCGCTGTGGGCAGCAGTGCAGTCGGGGACCAATATGGTTTACCACGCGGCGGGTTGGCTTGAGGGTGGGCTGATTGCCTCGCCCGAGAAGTTCATCATGGATTGCGAAATATTGCAGCAAATTCAGCGATATATGGCGCCCGAAATTTGCGCTACGGGCGTGGACGAGATTGCGTTTGATGCGGTCAAGGAGGTGGGCCATGGCAGCCACTTCTTTGGCATCCAACATACCCAAGACCGCTATACCACCGCGTTTTACCAGCCGTTTCTGAGTGATTGGACAAATTTTGAAGGCTGGGAGGTCGCGGGTGGTATTTGGACGCAAGAGCGCGCACATCACATGTATAAAGAAATAGTCGCCAGCTTTGAGGAGCCGCCAATGGACGTGGCGATCCGTGAGGAACTGGCCGCCTTTGTCGCGCGACGTAAATCCGAGGGCGGCGCGCCAACGGATTTTTAACCAAAATCGCAAGAACGGGGTGTTCTTTAGCCGCTTGTTAACGCCTTCCCATCATCAATGGGGGAGGTAACAGCAAGAGGCGGCCATGCACGGGCTTATCAACCGCAGTTTTCAAAATTACATGAGCGATAGCTACGGCATTGCTGCGTGGGTAGAGGTTGCTGCACGCGCCAATGTCTCTCCGCCGGAATTCGAGGCAATGCTGTCTTATGATGATGCGATTGGCCCTGCTGTGCTGGAGGCCATGGGAGAAGTTCTGGGCCGTGCGCGCGGTGAGCTGATGGAGGACATCGGAGCGTATCTGGTTTCGCACCCCAATACGGAGGCAGTGCGTCGCTTGCTCCGCTTTGGCGGAATGAACTTTGAAGATTTTCTACATTCATTGGATGATCTGCCGGACCGTGCGCAAATGGCGGTGTCTGATTTGTACCTGCCCGCGATTGAGTTGCACGGCCATGAGGAGGGGCACTTTAGTCTGATCTGCGACAGCCCGCTTGCAGGGTTTGGGCACCTTATGATGGGCGTGCTGCGGGTTATGGCTGATGACTATGGTGTGCTTGCGCTGCTTGAGCTTGAGGAGTGTGCGACGGGTAAGGAAACTGTTCACATCCAGATGGTTGCGGCGGACTTTGCGGATGGGCGTGCCTTTGATCTTGGTGCACGGGCATCATGAAAACCGTTGGAAATCCTGAAGTGCTGGACGTGCTGTGTCCGATGCATCTGACGCTGAATGCGGATGGGGTCATCACACATGTCGGCCCCACCACCCAAAAGCTGCGCCCAGATACGAATTTGACGGGCATGCCTTTTATGGATGCATTTGCAGTGATGCGCCCGCGCGGGATCACAACCATGGCGCAGCTCTGGGGCGCGCACCATCTCAAGCTACATCTTGAGTTGATCGGAACACCGCCTGCACGCCTCAAAGGGGTTCTTGTCCCTGACGGACAGGGTGCGGCCATTGTGAACCTCTCGTTTGGCATCTCCATTCTTGATGGCGTGCGCGATTATGCTCTGACCAATGCGGATTTTGCCGCCACTGACCTAGCGATTGAAATGCTGTATCTGGTGGAGGCAAAATCGGCCGCGATGGAAGCGTCACGCAAGCTCAACCTGCGTTTGCAGGGAGCCAAGACGGCAGCCGAAGAGCAAGCCTATACTGATACGCTGACAGGGTTGAAAAACCGCCGTGCGATGGACCAGCTTTTGGAGCAGCTGTTGGCAGCAAATGCGGCATTTGCGGTAATGCACATTGATCTGGACTACTTCAAGGCGGTGAATGACACGTTGGGCCAC
Organism: uncultured Sulfitobacter sp.; assembly: GCA_965364195.1. Lineage (GTDB taxonomy): Bacteria > Pseudomonadota > Alphaproteobacteria > Rhodobacterales > Rhodobacteraceae > Sulfitobacter. Next base: position 9,775 of record CBDTVN010000099.1, read on the forward strand.
GCGGCCGGTGATCATGTGTTGCAGGTTGCCGCTCAGGCGATGATTGAAGAGACGCGGAGCACTGATACTGTCGCGCGGGTCGGCGGAGACGAGTTTACCGTTATCCTGCCGGAAGTAAGTGACATTGACGTGCTGGAGCGGGTCGGCCGCCGTATCATCGACCGGATCGAAATCCCGATCCCATTCAATGATGCGATGTGCAAGATTTCTGCCAGCATCGGGACTGTATGGATACAAGGCAGCAATACAGCCACACGTGAGACCGTGATGGAGAATGCTGATATTGCGCTCTACGCCTCTAAGAACGAAGGTCGCGCACGCCAAACAATGTATACACCCGAACTCCGTACAAGCGCGAATTGGAGCTCACCACCCAAAGGGCGCAGCGACCGGTCTTCGTAAGGAGAAACCGGTAGCGACCTGATCCCAATCAAGGTTTCGCATGCAAATCGTGTTGTCTTACGCCAGATCATTGAGGCAAGTCTAAGCACGGTACGGCCCTGCATAGCAGACATAGCGCTTTTCAAGCGTTTACAGGTGCGGGTTTCGATCCCGTGTCAACGCCAAAGGGGATCGGGATTAGGCTCGCCTACTCGAAACTTTACGACTTTACCGCATCTGTTTGGACACTTTATTGCAAGAGCTTGCTAAGGGAAAATACGTGGCGCTTTCGCGCATCTTTAATGCGGATATGTCGGAGATGAGCACGACCATGCTGCACGATTTGAAGTGCTTTCAGACTTGTGCAATTGCTTTGACCGTAGTGAAATGCGTGATCGTTGATAAAGCGGGTTAATTTGCTATAATCGGTAGAGGGTCGAGACCAGCATATGCTTGCCCCTGACAGCCAGGCTGGAGACCATACGCTTTCGCTGGTTCTGCCAACTCATGTCGAAGTTCCGGATCAGAAAACTGCACTGGCGATCGAATGTATCGGC
>CBDTVN010000100.1:0-10667 GCA_965364195.1 uncultured Sulfitobacter sp.
AAGTTGGTGTTATCAAGCTTAAGTAATCCGGTACATGAGAAACTACGTTTCGAGTTAAAATGATCGACTTCTAGCCGTCCATTTTTAGCGCTGAAATAAATGCTTCCTGCGGAATGTTCACGCTACCGAACTGCCGCATCTTCTTTTTACCCGCCTTCTGCTTATCCAGCAGCTTGCGTTTACGCGTGGCGTCGCCGCCGTAGCATTTGGCCGTGACGTCTTTGCGCATGGCCGAGAGGGTCTCGCGGGCGATGACTTTGCCGCCGATGGCCGCTTGGATCGGGATTTTGAACATGTGGCGGGGGATGAGGTCTTTTAGTTTTTCGACCATCGCGCGGCCGCGCATCTCGGCACGGTCGCGGTGAACCATAGTGCTCAGCGCGTCGACGGGTTCGTCGTTGACGAGGATGCTCATTTTGACCAGCGCGTCCTCGCGGTAGCCGATCATCGAGTAGTCGAAGCTTGCGTAGCCCTTTGTTACCGATTTGAGGCGGTCGTAGAAGTCGAACACCACCTCGTTGAGCGGCAGGTCATAGACGACCATCGCGCGGGAGCCTGCGTAGGTGAGGTCCATCTGCATGCCGCGGCGGTCTTGGCACAGCTTGAGGACATCACCGAGGTATTCGTCGGGCACAAGGATCGTCGCCTTGATCCGCGGCTCCTCGATGTGGTCAACGAAGGTGAGGTCGGGCATGTCGGCGGGGTTGTGCAACTGCTGCATCGTCCCGTCCTTCATGTGGATGTCGTAGATCACGCTGGGCGCGGTGGTGATCAGGTCGATGTCATACTCACGCTCGATCCGGTCGCGGATCACCTCGAGGTGCAGCAACCCGAGAAAGCCGCAGCGGAAACCAAAGCCCAGCGCTGCGGAAGTCTCCATCTCATAGCTGAAGGAGGCATCATTGAGGGCCAGCTTTTCAATGCTGTCGCGCAGGTCTTCAAACAGGGCGGCGTCCACAGGGAAGAGGCCACAAAAGACAACGGGTTGGGACGGTTTAAAGCCGGGGAGCGCGGTTTCGCAGGGCTTTTTCTCATGGGTGATCGTGTCGCCCACGCGTGTATCGCGGACCTGCTTGATGCTCGCAGTAAGAAAGCCGATATCGCCGGGGCCAAGCACGTCAATTTCGGTCATGGCGGGGCGGAAGACGCCGATGCGGTCGACATGGTGGACCGAGCCGCTTTGCATCATCGTGATCTTGTCGCCCTTTTTCAGCTTGCCGTCCATAATGCGGACGAGGACGATCACGCCGAGGTAGCTATCGTACCACGAATCGACAAGCATCGCCTTGAGCGGCGCGTCGAGGGTACCTTTGGGTGCGGGCAGCAGATGCACGACGGCCTCTAACGTTTCCACAATGCCCTCGCCGGTTTTGGCAGAGACGCGAATGGCGCCGGAGGCATCGATGCCGATGACGTCCTCGATCTGTTCGGCCACGCGGTCACAATCGGTGGCGGGCAGGTCGATTTTGTTCAGGACCGGGACAATTTCGTGGTCGGCGTCCAGCGCGTGATAGACGTTGGCAAGGGTTTGGGCTTCGACGCCTTGGGTGCTGTCCACAACCAGCAGAGAGCCTTCAACCGCACGCATGGAGCGGGAGACCTCATAGGCGAAATCGACGTGGCCGGGGGTGTCGATCAGGTTGAGGACGTAATCCTCGCCGTTCAGCGCGGTATAGTTGATCCGCACGGTCTGGGCCTTGATCGTGATGCCGCGCTCGCGCTCGATGTCCATGCTGTCCAGCATCTGCGCCTTCATATCGCGCATGGCGACGGTGTTCGTCTCTTGGATGAGGCGATCAGCGAGGGTGGATTTGCCATGGTCGATGTGGGCGACGATGGAGAAATTGCGGATGTGTGAAAGTGGTGTCATGGTTAGGATATGTAGGGGTTTTTGAGGGCGGTCAAGGTGGATGATGCCGCAGCCCGACTGGCCGCCCCCTGCATCACAATTCTACCTTCCGAACGGCACCTGCTGATCTGCTTCGATATTCCTACATTATCGCAAAATTGCCTCTAATATTACTTAAACTGCCCTAATTGCCTCCGCATACCCACGTAAAAGAAGTGGCTGGAGCAGAATGCCCGCAGATTACAGTATATATGTGTTGGGTGAGAGCCAGATTTCGATCAGCGGCGGCGGTCAGCTGGACGGGGTCGACCAAGGAAATGGCACCCATTTGAACGGCTTAACCATCACGCTCAATACTGGTACGTGGGCGGCCATTGAAATCACTGATGACGATGCGGATTTTCAAGACAGCGATAACAGCCAACGCTTGTTCGGCGCGCAGACCATTGATGGTACACCTTATGCCTCCAACACGGTGGTCGAAGCTGAGTATGGAATTACCGTTACCGACGGGGTGAATACCTGGCAATTGGTCGGGTTTAACGTGAACAACTCTTCACCAGCATATGGCACTGTTGAAGGTCTCGCCTTTATTGGCGGTCCTGGCGGGTTTCCACCTGTTGGAGTTGCCTTAACAGTTTCTGGGACTTTTGAAGGTCCAAGCTTTGCCGCAACGACCTATGCGACACCGATATGCGTCGTCTCAGGTACGATGGTGATGACCCCACAGGGCGGGCGCGCCGTTGAAGATATTGCGGCCGGCGACGCAGTAATCACGCGCGACCACGGGATCCAGGTGGTGCGCTGGACAGGTGCAAGCCGGTTTGAGGCTAAAGGCACTTGTGCTCCTGTCCGGTTCGAAACGGGCGTTTTAGGGAATACAGAACCGTTGCTGGTTTCACAGCAGCACCGTGTACTGGTCGAGGGCTGGCAAGCCGAATTGTTGTTTGGCGAGGAGATGGTGTTGGTGCCGGCAATCCACCTCCTCAACGATACAGATGTGCGGCTTAAACGTGGCGGCCAAGTGCAATATCACCACCTCTTGCTGGATGAACATGCCGTTATTCTAACCAACGGTGCATGGACAGAGAGTTTTCATCCCGGTGGTGAGGCACTCAGAACGGTTTCACCATCGGCGCGCGCGCAACTGTTGAGTATTCTACCGCAACTCAAGGACATAGATGCGACTCAAATATCGTCCTGCGGCTATCCTGTGCTCAAACAGCACGAAGGCGCATTGGTAGCCCTTTAACATTTTCCGTCCTTGCCACTCCCCACTTCCCACCTGCCCCTCATTCATGCTAATATTGCGCAAAGCAAAAACAGTCGCTCAAAAAGGGGAAAACCCCAGCGCGATGTGAGACGAAGGCAGATACTATGAAAACAACGATTTTAGCACTGGTTGCAGTGTCGACTTTGACCGCGTGTGGCGGTGGAGCGACGAATTATACGACTCGCGGGGCGATGGCGCCGACCCAGCTTTATGCGACGGGTCCGCTCCAGCGTGCGTGTTTGTCGCAGGGGCGCAAGGCGGCAAGTTCAGCGCGCTGTGGCTGTGTTCAGGCGGTTGCGGATCGCGAATTGTCGAGCGGCCAACAGCGGCGCGGCGTGAAGGCGTTCAAGGACCCGCACAAAATGCAGGAATGGCGGCAATCTCATCGTTCCGCTGACAATGCGTTTTGGGATGTGTGGAAAGCGTTCGGCCAGACTGCGGCCAGAGTGTGCACCTGAGCCTGACCACTATCTAGACCGGAGATTGGGTCGGTTCGCCGAATCGACCTTGCAGTCGCGTGGCGATCTGGTCGCGGGCGGCGCGGAATTGGGTGAGCTTCGCCTCGCGCCCCTCCCCCAGACCTGTAGGATCGAGGATCGGCCAATACTCAACATCAAGATGGAAGAAACGGGTCAGCTCCAGCGCACGGCGTTGGGATGCAGGCGACAGGGCAATCACCAGATCGAATGAGCTCAGATCGTCGCCCCAATTCTCCATCTCGTCAAAGCTGCGCGAGCGGTGGCGAGAGAGCTCCACCCCCAACTCCTGACAGACAGCGATAGAGAAGCCGTCAATCTCCAGATCATTTTTGACCCCGACGGATTGGACGTACACGTCCATGCCGTACATCTGCTTCATCAACCCTTCGGCCATGGGGGAGCGGACGGCGTTGTGATCACAGCAAAAGAGCACGGATTGTGGGAGCTCTTGTGTCACGCCTCAGCCTCCGAAATGCAGGACGCAAATGAGGGTAAAGAGGCGCCGGGCAGTGTCGATATCTATCTCTGCCTTGCCCTCCAGACGTTCCTGAAGGACCCGCGATCCTTCCATGTGAATGCCGCGCCGCGCCATATCGATCGTCTCGATCTGGGCGGGGGGGAGCTTTTTGACGGCGTCAAAGTAGCTCTCGCAGATTTGGAAGTAGTCTTTGACGACTTGGCGGAAGGGGCCGAGGGACAGGTGGAATTCAGCCGCTTTTTCATCGTCTTCAGTGGCAACATCGAACACAAGGCGTTTGTCACGAATGGACAGGCCGAGGTGATAGGGGCCGTTGGGCGCAGGACGGTCGTCACGTTTGGGCAGCGTGAATGTATTGTCTTCCAGCAGATCAAACATGGCGACGCGGCGCTCCTGCTCGATCTCGGGCGTTGGCGGCGGCATGTTGGCGTCATCGAGGACGATATGTGTGATGCGCGTCATGGCATGGCTCCGGTCGGGTTTAGGTGTCGGACTGTCTTAGACCAGCGGGCGGGGGCGCGCAATTAGTCGTTGAGTTTGCGCAACCGTGCTGTGACCGAAAGGCCGTGCGCCTCAAGGCTCTCGGAGCTTGCCAGCCGTTCAGCTGCGGGGCCGATAGCGCGCAGGGCGGCGGGGGTCATGTGGGCCAGCGTTGTACGCTTCATGAAATCCAGGACCGAAAGGCCGGAGGAGAAACGTGCGGAGCGGGCGGTGGGCAGGACGTGATTGGGCCCGCCGACATAGTCGCCGATGGCTTCGGGCGTCCACTGCCCGAGGAAGATTGCGCCTGCGTGGGTAATCTGCGCGCTCAGGGCGTGGGGGTCGGCCACGCAAAGCTCAAGGTGTTCGGGGGCAATGCGGTCAGTGAGTTTTGCGGCCACGTCGAGGTCAGGCACCGTGATAATCGCGCCAAAGTCACGCCATGAGGGCCCTGCGATGTGGGCGCGTTGCAGAGTCTCCAAGCGTTTGTCGACGGCCGCTGACACGGCTTTGCCCAAGGCGGCATCCGTGGTGATGAGGATAGATTGGGCGCTTTCGTCATGCTCGGCTTGGGACAGCAGATCGAGGGCGATCCAGTCAGGATCATTGTCGGAGTCTGCGACGATTAGAATCTCGGAGGGGCCTGCGATCATGTCGATGCCAACTTTACCAAACACGCGGCGTTTGGCAGCGGCGACGAAAGCGTTTCCGGGGCCGGTAATTTTATCGACGGGTTGAATGGTGTCGGTGCCGTAGGCAAGTGCTGCGACTGCTTGTGCGCCACCGATGCGGTAAACCTCGTCCACACCGGAGATGTGCGCGGCCATGAGGACCAGCGGGTTAAGGATGCCATCAGGCGTGGGCACGACCATGGCAAGGCGGGAGACGCCTGCAACTTTGGCGGGGATGGCGTTCATCAGGACGGAGCTGGGATAGCTTGCCAGTCCACCGGGGACATAAAGGCCCGCGGCGGATACGGCAGACCAGCGCCAGCCGAGGGTGGCACCTGCCTCATCCGTCCATTCGGCATCTTCGGGCAGCTGACGTTCGTGATAGGCACGGATTCGCGTCGCGGCGAGTTCCAAGGCTGCCTTGTCCTCGCTGCTCACCTCTTTGACGGCTTTCGCAATCTCCGCAGGGGTGATGCGCAGGGTGTCTGGCGTGAGGGTGATGCGGTCGAATTTTGCGGTGAGGTCAATGACCGCGGCATCCCCACGGGCGCGCACGTCCGCGATGATACCCGCGACCACGGCGTCCACATCGGGGCTGTCCTCGCGCTTGGCGTTCAGGAGCGTGGTGAAGGCAGCTTCGAAATCGGGGGCGGTGGCATCGAGAAATACGGGCATGGCGGTGGCTCCTGTGGTTGGGTCAGGAGTTAGCGGGGAATGGGGTGGGCCTCAAGAGGGGTGCGGCAGGATGCGCAGCATCATCAAGTCATGCTCGGGGCCGTTTGCTCCGATCACGGCGTTGGGCAGGCGTCCGTATTGGGTGAAGCCTTCTCGCAGGTAGAAGGCGACTGCGCGGGTATTGGCCTCGTTCACATTGAGTTCGAGCTGCCAATGCCCGGTGGCGCGAGCATGCTCGATTGCCGCCAGCAACAGCTGCCGCGCCACGGGTGTTCCTTGGAAATCCGGTGTCACGTAAAGGGGGCCGATCTCGGACCGGTGCCGCATGGAAGGGAGGCCGTATGGATTCATGCCGATCATGCCTACGGGTGCATCGCCATTCAGTGCGAGGAACTTCCCACCGTTTGTCAGGCGAGACGCATCCTCTGCGGCGTCGCTTGCGTCATGCTGTGCCAATGTCAGCATGAACGCCTCGGGATAGCGCAGGATTCCATCGCGGCGCAGATTGCGCCAGATTTGCGTGTCCTCAGCCGTTGCTTGCCGGATTACGACCATCAATCGGGGTGGCTGGGACGTTTTTTCGACGGAGCGGTGTAAGGGCGTGTGACGTCTTTTAGGGTGACATCAAGGGCTTCGACGGTGAGGCGGATCGCACCGTCCCCTGCCAGTGTCAGGATGATATGACCAGAGGGGGCGTCTGTTTCCTCAAACCCGATGTGCAGCAGCGACAGGACCGTGTCAGGGTCCCCTTGTGGCACACCTTGGGAGGCGACACCTTGCACGGTGTTGAACATCAAGACTGATTGCACACGTTCGGGCACGTGACGCTCCGCGCCGTTATCCTCCCAGCGCATGCGGTTGAGCAGGAGGGCAAAGCGCCCTGCCCGCTTGTCCCATTTCATCTCTGACGCTGGAAAAACCGCGTCTTGGGTCAGTGAGGAGATGATTTTCAGATCATCCGCATCCAGTGCACCAAGGTTCAGGGGGGATTCAGCCCCGTCTTCAAATTTTGCATCCATGCTCATTCGTCTTTGATCCGTTCGATATCTGCGCCCACGCCCGAGAGCTTGGTCACAACATGCTCATACCCGCGATCGAGATGATAGACGCGGGAGACTTTAGTCTCGCCCTCAGCGGCCATGCCCGCAAGGATGAGCGATACGGAGGCGCGCAGATCGGTGGCCATGACAGGCGCACCTTTGAGTTTGTCGACACCTGTCACAACGGCTTTGCCGCCATGCACTTCGACCTTTGCCCCCATGCGGATGAGTTCAGGCGCGTGCATAAAGCGGTTCTCGAAAATCTTCTCTTCCAGTGTGGAAGTGCCTTCGGCGGTGCATAGGAGTGCCATCATTTGCGCTTGAAGATCGGTGGGAAAACCGGGGAAAGGCTCGGTTGTGACATCAACAGCTTTGACACGGTCAGTGCGGCGTTTGACCTTGAGCCCCTTGTCTGTTTGCGTGACTTCGATGCCAGCTGCATCGAGTTTTTCGCAGAAGGCACCGACGAGGTCGAGACGACCGCCCAGCAGTTCGACTTCACCGCCGCAGATGGCAGGGGCAAGCATATACGTACCAAGCTCGATCCGGTCGGTGACAACAGGGTGCGTTGCAGCGCCGAGGCGGTCGACACCTTGGATGGTGATGTTGGAGGTGCCGTCACCTTCGATCTGCGCGCCCATGCGGCGCAGGCAATCGGCAAGATCGACGATCTCGGGCTCACGTGCGGCGTTGTTGATAACGGTGGTGCCTTTGGCCAGCGTCGCGGCCATCATGATGTTTTCAGTCGCGCCAACGGAGGCAAAGGGGAAATCGATCACGGCCCCCTTAAGACGGCCACCGGCAGCTTTTGCATAAAGGTAGCCATCGCGCAGGTCGATGTTGGCCCCCATTTTCTCAAGACCGTCTGTGTGGATGTCCATGGGACGTGCGCCGATGGCGCAACCGCCCGGCAGCGAGACTTCGGCGTATCCTTCACGCGCGAGCAACGGCCCGAGCACCAGATTGGAGGCGCGCATTTTGCGCACGATGTCATATTCTGCGCGGGTATTGATGTCGCCGTGGCACGACATGGAGATCACGCGGCCCTCTTGGAGCGTGGAGATTTCAGCGCCCAAGGATTGCAGCAGCTGTGTCATGGTACTGATGTCGCTAAGGCGCGGGGCATTTGTAAGCGTCAGGGGCTCCTCGCTCAGCAAGGTCGCGGGCATGAGCGTGAGGCAGGCGTTCTTTGCCCCCGCGATCGGGATTGAGCCTGAGAGCGGACCGCCGCCCCGTACCAGAATTGCGTCCATGCCTTAGTCTTCCTTGTGTTGCGCGTCTTGCGCTGTGCCTGTGGTGCCGCTCTCGGGCGCACGTGCTCGTGCTTGCCCCTTGCGCCGTGCCATATTGGCCTTGAGCGCTTGGGACAGCCGCGCTTGCTTGCGCGCAGCTTGTGCCGCTTTGGCCGTTTCGGCCGGCGTTTGAGAGGGGTCTTTATCTGCCATACCGCTTGTCTATCGTAGCTATGAGGCGGGGTCCAGATAGCTGAGAATTTGGCTTGCGCGGCGCGGCATTTGCCGCTAATCAGCGCGATACCAACGCTGTGGTAGCTCAGTGGTAGAGCGCGTCATTGGTAATGACGAGGTCGGGAGTTCAATCCTCCCTCACAGCACCATAAAATTAAAGGGCAATAGCTCGATTGCTTCGGCATTCCTCCTCTTTTTTCCCACGCATTTCCCACAAATTATTTCGTTCTGGACTTCTAGAAGTTAGGCTGCAAGTGCGGAGCCGAAGGTTGACGGCCGACCTAGGCCAAGGGGGCCAGAACGCCACACTAACCCGAAGTGAGGATGCACTGTGTTATCTGGGGTTATAAAAAGTAGCTTTTGAGCGGAAGAATCCCTTGAGTGAATGGTGAGGCTGCGAATGCGGTTACGGCACGCGCTTCAGGATTTATATTCGCGAAGTGAGCCTCCCTATTCTTGCGGTATATTCCCATTCCTTTGAGCGTACTACTCGGTGCCATTAAACTTTGGAGTCCGCATCCGCCATCACAACGGAGTTGGGGTTACTCCGCATCAACAGGTGGACCACTACGCCAAAAGTCCTCTTGGCGAGTAGCTTGAACAAACACTTCTAAGCGTTTTTAGGTTGGCAGGCTCTATGGCGGGTAGTCGATCGGGATCTTGGGTAAACTGATTAATTTCAACCACTTACAAGGTAAAGTGGCGGATCTGATTCGCCCATGTCAGAGCGTAAGTCATTGTTATATATGTAGTTTAAATTGAGGTTTGGCGGACGGCCCATCTGTAGGCCCACATTTAGGTCGCGTTTCTCAGTTGAGGCGCTTGTGGCCGGAACGTAGGAAGACAACGCACCAGGTGGCGCGGTCTATCGCGTCGCCTCAATCCAACACATCGGAATACGCCGGATCGAAATCGCGACGCTCCAGTTCCGGGACGTGGCGACCGACGTGCCTGGCCGGAGCGACGCTGTTGGGGGCAATGCCGTATTTTTCGAGCAGCCAACCGATCTGGACGCCGGAACGCAGCGACCGTTCGATGACGGCGCGGTCAGGATGGTTGCAGATCGGACACCTCGCGATCTCGATGTCCAGCATGCGTGCCAGGTCAGCGGCGACGTTATCAGGACCAGAAGGCAGCCGCGCCGCCATCAGAAGACTAGCGTGAACATGCCCATGCGCAAAGGCCTGGGGTCGTCGGAGGTGGCGATGTCTTCGATGAACTGTTCGACGGTTTCTTTGATGTCGAGCGCGGCGTGGATCTCCGCAGCGGATTGCTCGAAGTCCCACTCAACACCGGTGAACGCAGCCAGATCCTCATACGCTTCGAGCAGCTCAATGGCGCGCCGGACCATCCGGTCGCGGTGAAACTGGCGGCGGGGCTGTTGCAGGAACTTCATACCTTTGTCGGCTTTGTGCGCGTTGCGGCGGCGATAGCGGGACAAGTTGACGGCGCAACTATGCGAGCAAAGCGTCTGCTGTTTGTTCAGCGGTTTGAAGAAACGGCGGCAATAGGGGCATTGTATGGGGGCGGCCGCGAACCAGGCGATCAGCTTCTTGCGCCAATACGATCGCGCGTGACAGGTGTTCGGGTCTTTACCGGGTTCGTTGACACGCATTTCCCAATATTCTCGATCATCGTCGTCGAGGCATTCCAGCAAGACAGACACATGCCAGTAGTTGGCACCTTTGAAACCGTGTGGGTTATCGTCAATATTATCGGACATAGCAGCCACCATTTACGTTTTGTTATACCATTCGATTACCAGATGGCTACGCACGACGTTCTGCTTGGTATCGATATCGCTGGATTTCTTAGGCGCAAATGCTCTGCGCGCCGCCGAGTATCGTCAAGGAGCGCTTCTACATAGGGTTGCCCTGCCTGCCCACCCCAACGGATTCAGCGTAGCCTTGCCCACCTTCAGAGGTTTCGGTGCATCGACTTTCGAAGCGCTTTTCCGGTTCAGTATCTTTGGCTCCTATCAATTCTCGGCGACCAAGCCCAAAGCGGAAGTGCTTCGGCACTCGCCTTTGCACATGCAGCAACGAAATCGACCGACGCCAGCAGCTGCGTCGCAGTAAGATAAGCGGCCGTCCATTGGTGCCACAGCGAAGTCTGGAGACCCTACGACCGAGTTGCGGACTTTTCAGCCGTTCGCTGCAACCGCGAAAATTCCACCATTTTGGAGAGCCCATCGACACCAAGGGCGGAAACCGGACCTTAGCTGCGTCTGCGAAGGTTCTTTGTCAGAATTGAAAA
>CBDTVN010000101.1:0-10635 GCA_965364195.1 uncultured Sulfitobacter sp.
GCACAAAGCTCAGGATAATCGATGACAGCAGGTTTTGCCCTGCAAGGTTAAAAAATCAAAAGTTCACGCCCAATGAAGATAGACATACGTGCAGGCGGCCGAACCTATACCGATTCAAACAGATCCGATGTCGGGTTAAAATACTCAAGACCGCCTTCACCGATATCGGTCCACATTCCGTGCAACGTCAACTCTCCCGATGTCACCTTTTCAGCCAACCACGGAAAGGTCATCAAATTCTCAAGCGAGATCATGACCGAGTGCTTCTCAAGCTGTCGCAGTTGCTCGGCCGGATCAAGGATGTCTTTGACCAGCTCGTATTTGGGCCGCAAGATATCCATCCAACGCCCGACAAAGCTCTCTTTACTTTCCAACTCGGGTGCTTTGCCTGCACACATATCCAAGCATCCCTGCACGCCACCACAGTTTGAATGACCCAAAACGATCACATGGGCGACCTTTAACACCTGCACCGCATATTCAATTGCGGCAGAAGTGCCGTGCTGTGCACCGTCAGGTTTATAAGCAGGCACAAGGTTCGCAACATTGCGGTGGATGAAGAACTCTCCCTGGTCTGCACCGAAGATCGAGGTCACATGCACACGGCTGTCACAGCATGAAATGACCATAGCGCGGGGGTGCTGGCCGCCAGTCGCCAGCTTGCGATACCATGCGCTGTTTTCGGCATAAGTCGTTGCTTTCCAGCCGTGATACCGCTGCAATAGATAACTCGGAAGGGGCTTTGCCTCGTTCATGGAAAGAGGTCTCCTAAAATTGTTCGCTCACAGTTAGACCGAATTATCACCGAATTCGAGAGAAAACACCTCTGCGTGGCAACCATTTGAAAACTCCTGCCCCTCATAAGACCCACAGCCGTGGGGGCAAACATTAGGGGTGAGAGATGAACGACATTGTTAAAATCCGTCTGACGGAACAAATCCAGCTCGATCAGGTCCGGCTGGGGACACTCTATGCACAGCTGGGCGAGGCAGGTGCCGGCGACGTCATATCGCGTGCGATGGAGGAATTGGCGGTGCGTTTGGCGCAATGCGATACGCTTTGGCGTGCGCGCAACCTGATGCAATTGCGCAAGCATGCGCGGTCCTTGATCGCGATTGCGGACCAGATCGGGATGCACAGGTTGGCGCAGGTTGCGGGTAACGTAACTGTCTGCCTCGATAATGACGACGAAGTTGCGGTGGCGGCCACGCTCTCACGCATGCTCAGAATCGGGGAGCGGTCGCTGTCCGCAATCTGGGCGATGGAGGATTTAAGCATCTGAGGCTGCTTGCAGCGCGGGCAGGATGAGATAGCTTGGGGCGTGAATTCACATTGAAAGGTCCATAGCCCCATGTCCTTACGCTTTGCCGCTGACGCACCAGACGCGATTGATCTTCATATTGTATCTCAGGATGCTGCGGAGGGGTGGCTTGGCACGCTGCCACCCACCACAGAGGCATGGGCGCGGGCAAGCGGGTTTACAGGTGCCATCGGTCAGGCAATATCCCTTCCTGCGACAGATACTCTGCCCGCGCTCGCGGCAGCCGGATACGGCAATGCAGTTACGCGCAAACGCGGGCGGTTCCACCTTGCAGCAGCGGCGGCAAAGTTGCCTGCTGGCACCTACCGTATTGCTAGTGGCGTGCCTGAGGAGCAGTTGGAAAACGAAGCGCTCGGATGGTTGCTGAGCAGCTATCGGTTTGATCGCTACAAAACCATCGCACCGATGACTGCTCATCTGATCCCACCCGAGGGCATAGATGCGGCCCGCATTGAAGCGATCGCGAATGGCGAAGCGTTGACGCGCACCCTCATCAATACGCCTGCCTCCGACATGGGCCCACCCGATCTTGAGCACGCTGCCCGCGACCTAGCAGCAGAGCATGGTGCAAAGATCGAGGTGACCGTGGGGGAGGACTTGCTGACGGCGAACCTGCCGATGATCCACACCGTTGGCCGCGCTGCGGATCGCGCACCGCGTTTGATTGATATGCGGTGGGGCGATACGGGCCCTACGCTCACGCTGGTCGGCAAAGGGGTTTGCTTTGATACTGGTGGTTTGAACCTCAAACCCGCATCCTCGATGGGCCTGATGAAAAAGGATATGGGCGGTGCTGCTGCCGTGCTGGGACTTGCGCATATGATTATGGCAACCGGAGCGCAGGTGCAGCTTCGCGTGCTGATCCCTGCAGTTGAGAACTCTGTTTCCAGCAATGCTTTCCGGCCCCAAGATATCCTAACCTCCCGTAAGGGACTGACGGTCGAGATCAACAACACCGATGCCGAGGGGCGGCTTGTGCTGGCCGATGCGCTGGCTCTGGCGGATGAAGAAAAACCGGATCAGATCATCTCGATGGCAACCCTGACAGGTGCTGCGCGTGTGGCGGTTGGTCCTGACCTTGCGCCATACTTTAGCGATGATGCAAATTTCGTCAGCGCACTTGAGGCTTCTGCCACGTCCGTCGCCGACCCCGTTTGGCGGCTGCCGTTCCATGACCCTTATGAGAGCATGATCGAACCCGCAGTTGCCGACCTCGACAACGCACCCGCTGGCGGCTTTGCCGGATGCATCACAGCGGCCCTTTTCTTGCGGCGGTTCGTGACAGGTAGCAACTATGCGCACTTCGACATATACGGCTGGCAACCCAGCGCCGCACCCGCGCGCGCCAAGGGGGGCGTGGGGCAAGGGTCCCGCGCATTGCTAGACGCTCTCGACAGGATATTGCCAAAATGACCCACGCCCGACTAACACCCGATCCCGAATTTTCCGGCCTGAACGAGGACGCCCAAATCGGGCGCGGCGTGGTGAACCTACTGCGTAAGCCAAACGGCGCACGGGATCGTCAGTTGTTGCTGGGCGCGGAGCTCAAAGTTCTGTGGCGGCATGAAGGCTGGGCTTATGTCCAAACATCTGCGGACGGGTATTGCGGGTTTGTCGGTGTCGCATCGTTGACCAAACCACAGGTGCTGACGCATAAGGTCAGCGCACCCGCCAGCCACGGTTATCAAAATGCCGCGTTCAAATCCATTGACCGAAGCGCGATGAGCCATGGCAGCTTGCTTGCCGCACTCGATGAAAAAGACGGGTTTATCCAAACTTCCCATGGCTTTGTCCCGATACAACACATCACTGCGATTGATGATTTCGCAGATGATCCCGCCGACATCGCGTCACTGTTCGCAGGCACACCCTACCTTTGGGGCGGCAACAGCCGGTGGGGCATTGATTGCTCTGGCCTCGTTCAGGCCGCTTGTGCAGCGTGTGGTATCCCCTGCGGTGGCGACAGCGATATGCAGGAGGCCGAGCTTGGCACTTTGCTTGACGATAGCGCAGTGCCAGAGCGGAACGATCTTCTGTTCTGGAAAGGGCATGTGGCACTTGTCTGGGACGAAGAGACAATTATTCACGCCAACGCACATGCAATGGCAGTGGTGTTCGAGCCCATTCAGGATGCCATTGACCGCATCGCCCAAACCGACGGGGCGATCACGGCGCACCGTAGGCTGACTATTCCTTCCTGAACTGCGCAAAGCTCTTTTTATTGCGTCCTGCAATATGCGCGCCCGCCGTAACGGGCGGGTAGCGGCATTCCGCATCCGGCACGCCCAGATCGCGTGGGTCAACCACGGTATCTGTGTGCGGGTCAAAGAACACGGGAATGGAATAGCGTGCGCGCCCAGATCGGTTGATTACGCGGTGCAAGGTCGAGGCAAACCGGTCATTGCTCCACCGCGCCAACAGATCCCCGATGTTGCACACAATCGTGCCCGGGATCGGAGGCGCTTCAACCCATTCGCCTGACTTGAGCTTGACCTGCAAGCCGCCGTTCATGTCCTGCAACAGAAAAGTCAGCACGCCAAAATCCGTATGCGCCGCCACGCCGAACCGCTCCTCGGCCTCATCGGACGCAGTTGAGGGCGGATAATAGACCAACTGCCCGCGTGCCAATGGCTTTGTATAAGCTTCGGCAAAGAAATCGGCAGGCCGATCAAGGCTGCGCGCCAAAGCTGACATAACCTGCCGCGCCACAGCGCAGACTGCCTCATAGTAGGGTGTCAGATCGTTGCGCAAACGGGGATACGCCGCATCCGGCCATTGATTAACCGCGACCAAAGGCTTGCGCGCAAGGACGTCCGCATCATCCGCAGCAGTCTCGGCGCCCCAAAAGAATACCTCCTTGAGGTCATGCGTCTTGGCTCCTTGGAGTGTGGACATGCCTGTGGCCATCCATCCGCGTTGATCTGTGTTGACGGCCACTGTTTCCTTCACGCTCACAGGCTGAGAGAAGAAATCCTGCGTCACGGCAAATGCTGCCTCCATCACTTCGGGGGCGATCCCGTGTCCGCTGATATAGAAAAATCCAACTTCGGTCGCAGCATGGTGGATTTGTGCCGCCACGCCCTCGACATCTGAACCGTCGATCGCGGGCGCTACGTCAATAACTGGAATGGCGCTATCCTGTACCTGCCCTGCCGCTGCAAAATCATTCATAAGAACTCCAATCTTCTATTTCTATGAGCTAAGAATGCATTGATGCTAATCTACCGCACGTATGAGCTTACGCTCCAGCACCCGCAAAACAGCTTTGAGGTCGTGCCCGCGCTTTAGCACCTGACCACCGGGTCCAACCACTGAATACATGCCTTGTTTCATCCGCAGTTTTGGCCGCTTTTCGATCCGATAAAGCGGCATCTCGGCCGTGCGCCGGAATACCGCAAACACGGCTACCTCGCGCAAACAGGATATTCCATAGTCGCGCCATTCGCCCGCTGCGACCATCCTGCCATAGAGCGACAAGATCACCGAAAGCTCGGCCCGTTGAAATGCAACCTGCTCGACAGGTTTGGTTGAGCTGTTGGTGACTGTAGGGTGTACTGGTATGTTCATAATGTCAGACTTGCCCCCAAAGTTTCTCAAATCAAGCCCTCAAGCATCAAAATGCTTGATCGTGTTACAAATCAGGTTATGGTTCGAAAATTGTGAAACGTATTGAGGCTAATTCATGACCCCACAGACGCGCGCGGAAAAGGCTGCAAATGCGATGTTTGCAGCAGACAAGGCCAGCAGCAGTCTGGGAATGATGATCACAGCCATTGCACCGGGGTCGGCAACGCTCACGATGCGGGTAAATGACCAGATGCTCAACGGGCACAGCATTTGTCACGGTGGCTATATCTTTACTCTCGCGGACAGTGCGTTTGCTTTTGCCTGCAACAGCTACAACAAACTGACCCTCGCCCAGCAAAACCAGATTACCTATATCGCGCCTGGCAAAGCAGGTGAGTTGCTCACTGCGACGGCCTCCGAGACTGCATTGAGTGGGCGATCCGGTGTATATGATGTCATGGTCACTGGTGAGGACGGGCGCGCCGTCGCCACCATGCGCGGCCTGTCACGGACAATTAAGGGGCATCTGTTCCCTGAAGATGGAGAAAACGCATGAAAGACCTCACGCCAGATCGCAGCACCCTTGATGCGATTGAAATCGCCAGCCGTGACGAGATTGAAGCATTGCAGCTGGAAAGGCTGAAATGGTCCGTCCGCCATGCCTATGACAATGTCCCATTTTACAAGAACAGCTTTGACGCGGCGGGCGTGCATCCAGACGACATCAAGAGCCTGAGCGATCTGGCGAAATTTCCCTTCACCGTGAAAACCGATCTGCGCGATAACTATCCCTTTGGCATGTTCGCCGTGCCACGCAACGAGGTAAAGCGGATTCACGCCTCCTCCGGCACGACGGGCCAACCGACTGTTGTGGGCTACACCGCAAATGATTTGGCAAATTGGGGCACCGTGGTCGCACGGTCCTTGCGTGCGGCGGGCATGTGTCCGGGTGATATGCTACACAATGCGTATGGCTACGGCCTGTTTACCGGCGGTATGGGCATCCATTTGGGCGCGGACACATTGGGTTTGTCTTCCGTGCCGGTCTCAGGCGGCATGACACCCCGTCAGGTGCGCCTGATTGAAGACTTCAAACCCAAGGGCATTACCGTCACACCGTCCTATGCACTGTCCATCTTGGACGAGTTCAGCAATCAAGGTTTGGATCCGCGCGAATGCTCACTCGAAGTTGGTATCTTTGGTGCAGAGCCTTGGACCAACGCAATGCGCCTTGAAATCGAGCAAGCTTTCGACATGCATGCCGTGGATATTTACGGCTTGTCCGAAGTGATGGGGCCGGGTGTCTCGATGGAATGCGTCGAGAGTAAGGATGGCCTGCACATCTGGGAGGATCACTTCTATCCCGAGATCATCAACCCCGAGACCGGCGAATTGGTTGGCGAAGGGGAGCAAGGCGAGCTCGTATTTACCTCACTGACCAAAGAGGCGTTCCCGATTGTCCGTTACCGCACGCGCGATCTGACACGCCTGCTGGCAGGTACGGCGCGCAGCATGCGCCGGATGGAGAAAGTAACAGGCCGCAGCGACGACATGATCATCTTGCGCGGCGTCAATGTGTTCCCGACCCAGATAGAAGAGCTGATCATGCAGCAACCCGCACTTGCGCCACATTTCCAGATCGAGCTATCTCGCCCTGACAGGATGGATCAAATGCGCATTCTGACAGAGATTGCCGATCAGCGCGCCCACGATTCCGACCGCGTCACGGCCACCGCAGCCCTATCCGCAGCCGTGAAACAGGCCGTGGGGATCAGCGTAAAAGTCGAAGTCGGCAGCAGCGGCTCTGTCCCCCGTTCGGAGGGTAAGGCAGTGCGTATCGTTGACAACCGCCCCAAGGGCTAGCCGCAGGTGATGGCGATGATGTTGTCAGTGTCGTCCAACTGAATATTCAGGCGACCGGCAATAAAATCGGTCGTCACCGCATCGTTCGGCCCAACCAGGCGCTTTGGCTCTGGTAATGCAAGTGATGAAGCGGCATCCATTCCGATGAGTCCTTGATGTGCGGCTGCATTACAGGTGTCTGGGCCGCTGACTGCGGCACCTCCTGCGCTTGGTGCTTGTGTGGTTGCCACGCCGCAACCTGCCAAAAGAAGCCCTGCCAATACCGTATATTTCATCTTCCATACCTCGCTAAAAATGTCTCTACTGCATTATCAACCACGCGGTCGATATCTGCCAGCGTTACCTCGGTGATAACCCCAAACATGAGCCGCATCCACAGCTCAGCCTTGCACAACTCGCCAAACTGATCGGCGGCCATGATGTAATCCTCAATCTCCAACTCTTCCCGCGCACAGGCATCTGCGAAATACGCCGCCATTTCTGACCGCATTACCGCAGGGCCAGACTCGTAAAAGCGGCGGCCCAGTTCGGGGAAGCGGCCTGACTCGGCCATACAGATTCGAAACATCTGCTGTCCAAATTTACTGGTCACAAATCCTAGGAAATGGCGCCCCGTTTGTCCCAGAACCTCACGCGGCGGCGCAGCTCGGTCAATCCGGTCCAAGGCGGCGCCCGCTTGGCGCAGGCACTCGATATTTGCGACCTCGATAAACAGGACGCTTTTATCGGGAAAGTACTTATATAGGGTCGCTTTAGAGACTTCGGCCACGCGCGCGATCTCGTCCACACTAGCCCCCTCGAACCCGTCAGCCATGAACACCTGACGCGCGCCCGCCAGTACCTGATCATACTTGCGGCCACGGTGAATGGCATCATTGCGCGGCGCGGTTACTGCGGACATTTCGGCTCCTATCAGACGGAGCTCTATCTTATGAACTCGGCAGTTCACTTCCAAGGGAAAACCGCGTGTGGGTCGCTATTACCATCTACCTAATCGGTTGTGGTCTGCTTGGTGCGCCAGATGTACCCAAGACTGTTGACGGGGCAAACACCCGAACGCTTGTTTTCACTAGCGCAGGCATGGTGACCAAGCTATCTGTGGCCCCATGTTGGCGATCTTCCTCAAAACACTTCCCTTTTTTGCACTGATCGGTGTCGGCTATTGGGCTGGCCGCACGCGGTTTTTCACGGCTGAAGCCACCGCCTATCTTACAAAATTCGTCTTCTATTTTGCCCTGTCAGCGATGTTGTTCCGCTTTTCTGCGAACTTGTCGTTGGCCGAAGTATGGGATGGCCGTCTGGTCGCCGCCTACCTATGGGGCACTGCGTTTGTGTACGGCATTGCCATGCTGGTCAGTTATATACGCGGATTGAATGTCGAGATTACGGCGATTGAAGCGCAATGCGCTGCGATCGGGAATGTAGGCTTCCTCGGGGTGCCAATGCTGACGCTGCTCTTGGGGGCCGAAGCGATTGGCCCTGTTATGCTGGCCTTGGCTGTGGATCTGATTGTCTTTTCATCGCTGATCACCATCCTGATCACAGGCTCCCGCGATGGTAGGATGAGCTTTGCTATTTTGCGCACGGTTGGCCTTGGCCTACTTCGGAACCCTATGATTGTGGCAATCACTCTGGGGCTGATATGGTCCGGCCTTGAAATACCGATCCCCGCGCCAATGAACGAATTTCTGACGCTGCTGGGGGCTGCTGCCACGCCCGGTGCGCTCTTTGCCATAGGCGCTTCGCTTGCGACTAAATCAGCCGAGCGGATCTCGGTCGCCGGGTGGCTCAGCTTTTGTAAACTGATATTGCATCCCCTGTTTGTCGCCTTTGCCTGTTTTGTGTTGTTCAAGGTGGATCCGTATCAGGCCACTGTCGTTATCTCGGCCGCGGCTTTACCTGTGGCGGGCAATGTCTATATCCTCGCCCAACATTACGGGGTCGCCCCTCATCGCGTCTCGGCGACGATCCTTGTCTCTACCGCGCTGAGCATTGTCACAGTGAGCGTCTGGATTGCGTGGCTCACAGGCAGCTAAGACTTGCCCCGCCGCGCCGCGCTCGGTAGCCATGGGTGATCTCGCAATAGGAGCCTTCCATGGAAACCATCTCGTCCAACGCCTGTTTTGGCGGCACACAGCACGTCATCAAACACGCGTCCAGCAGCTGCGCCTGTGATATGACTTTCGCTTTGTTTCTCCCCGCCGAAGCACAGGACGGCCCCGTACCCGTGCTGTGGTTTCTGTCCGGCCTGACCTGCACACACGAAAACGCAATGGTCAAAGCGGGAGCACAAGCATGGGCTGCAGAGCAGGGCATTGCGCTTGTCTTCCCTGACACCTCTCCGCGTGGCGAAGGTGTGGCCAATGACGAGGCATATGATCTCGGCCAAGGGGCGGGCTTCTATGTGGACGCGACCCAAGACCTGTGGAAGCCACACTTCCAGATGTGGTCCTATATTGCCGATGAATTACCAGCGCTTTTGACTGAGCATTATCCACTGGATATGGAGCGCCAATCCATCACCGGACATTCCATGGGGGGCCATGGCGCTCTAACCCTTGCGATGTCTTTGCCCGGGCGCTTCGCTTCGGTCTCCGCCTTTGCCCCCATCGCGCATCCCACGGCGAGTGACTGGGGCCGTAAACAGCTCTCTGCATATCTGGGAACTGACGAGACCACTTGGTCCGCCCACGACGCGACCCTGTTGATGCAGGAAAAGGGTTTTGATGGTCCGGTCCTGATCGACCAAGGCACAGATGATCAATTCCTCGATTTGCTCCAACCCGAAGCGCTGAGCGCCGCAATGGCGAAGCGTCGCCAGAACGGGACCTTCCGCATGCAACCTGGATATGATCACAGCTATTTCTTCATCGCGACCTTTATGGAAGATCACGTGACCTTCCATGCTGACGCGCTGTGGTCCGCATGACAGCCGTCTATATTGATGCCGATGCCTGTCCAGTCAAGGATGAGGCGGAGCGGGTGATTACGCGTCACAAGCTCAAGATGTATATGGTGTGCAACGGAGGCCTGCGCCCCTCGCAAAACCCGTATGTCGAGAACATCATCGTACCTGACGGTCCTGACGTTGCCGACATGTGGATCGCGGATCGCGCAGGGCGCGGCGATGTCGTAGTGACAGGGGATATTCCGCTGGCTGCCAAATGCGTCGAGGCCGGTGCGCGCGTGATCAAGCATAACGGTGAGGCGTTGACCCAAGCCAACATTGGCAACGTGCTGGCAACCCGCGACCTGATGACGGACCTGCGTGCGGCTGATCCGTTTCGACAAGGCGGTGGCAAAGGCTTTACAAAGGCGGATCGCTCACGCTTTCTTGAGGCGCTTGAGCGCGAAATCAGAGCGGCCAGCAAGCTGTGAAGCCTAAATTTTTCAAATTTCAGCTCCCGCAGAAAGGTAATTCATGACACCAAAGGCAGTGATTTTTGACATCGGCAACGTGCTCATTGAATGGCAACCCGAGCGGTATTTCGACGACTGGCTCGGAGAGGATCGACGCCGCGCTATGTTCGTTGATGTCGACCTGCACGCGATGAACGACCGTGTTGACCGGGGCGAAAATTTCACTGCCGTCATTACCGAGACTGCCGATGCCTTCCCGCACTGGCATGCCGAAATCTGGCACTGGCACGACAACTGGCTCGATCTTGCGTCCCCAGCGATCGACCACTCTGTCCGCCTGATGGCCGCGCTGCAGGAAAAGGGTGTGCCGGTGTTTTCCCTGACCAATTTCGGGATCGAGACCTACGCACTTGCCGCAACCAAATACTTGTTCTTGCGCGGATTTGATCGTGATTTCATCTCCGGTCATATGGGCGTGATCAAGCCTGATCCACAGATTTATCAGATGTTGGAATTCGGGTCTG
>CBDTVN010000102.1:0-10424 GCA_965364195.1 uncultured Sulfitobacter sp.
CTGGTGGCCGAGTTGCTGAGCTAGACTGCGGGCGTGTCTTGGCTAAAGATATTGATCCAGCCGCTGTCTTGCTTTTGCCAGATCGAGCTGACGAGCATCTGCTCGGACGTGTCGCGGGAGGTGCGCTGAAACGTTGCGCGGTAGCAAATCAGGGCGTGATCGTCGCCCAAGTGCTTCACGGTAACTTCGCTGAGGGTGTAGGATACGATGGTCGGCCCCTGTGCCAATTGTCCCACATGCACATCGCGGCCCGCAAACCCGTCCGAGTACACACCGATAAACTCTGGATGCAAAAGGGTGACATCAGCGGCGGCATCTCCCGCCAGCAGCGCGTCCCAAACCCGGCGCTCATAGATGATAATGTCATCGGTCATAGGCGTCTCCTAACGCAAAAGGCGCACCCCCTTCCGAGGATGCGCCTTTCGATCTGTTCACTGGGGGCCTGATTAGAAGCCAAGACCAGCGTATTTGTTCTTGAACTTGGACACGCGGCCACCGGTGTCGAGCAGACGGCCGGAGCTGCCTGTCCACGCGGGGTGAACGGTTGGGTCGATATCAAGCGACAGCTGATCGCCTTCTTTGCCCCAAGTTGATTTCATCTCCAGGATCGTACCGTCGGTCATTTTGACGTTGATCGTGTGATATTCGGGATGTGTATCTGATTTCATCTCGTTTACGCCTTCGGTGCTTTGTAGTTTGTGTTTTCAACAATACGTGCAGACTTACCACGGCGCGTACGCAGATAGTAAAGTTTCGCACGACGCACACGGCCGCGACGGATCACGGTGATGTTGTCGATGTTGGTGGAGTGCAGGGGGAACACACGTTCCACGCCTTCACCGAATGAGATTTTGCGAACAGTGAATGCGCCGGCGATGCCTTTGCCGTGCTTGCGGGAGATGCAAACACCTTCATAGTTCTGTACACGGGTGCGTGTGCCTTCGGTTACGCGAAAGCCGACCCGGATTGTATCGCCAGCGCGGAAATCAGGGATTTCCTTGGCGAGTTCGGCGATATGTTCCGCCTCGATTTGTGCGATCAGGTTCATCTGATGCTCCTATTAATGCTCGTGGTATGCCACGAAGTTGTTTTACCGATCCAAGAGCTTCGGTCTGTCCTTTTGAACCTGCCGTAGCGGTCCACCGAAGGTAGCATCATCGTTTGCTTATTCGCTGCGCCCATAGCGCAATACCCCGAGTCGCGTTTGGTGCGATTCCGAGTTGCTGCGCGTATAGGCCCGATGGGCATGCAAATCAAGGACTGAGTGACGCGCCGAGATTGATCCAAATCAATGCGGAGGGGTGCCAAATAAGCAAAAGATGTGTCGGTATTAAAGCAGCGAGGGAGACGCCAATGACGAAAGCGAAAAATGGTCAGACCAATGGGAGCGAAAGCACAACTATTGTCGGGTTCGAGCAGGGTGAATACCCCTATAAAACGAGGCTTTCGCCCCGCGCCTACGAGGCGGAGAAAGCCGCCTTGCAGGTCGAGTTACTCAAGGTGCAGCATTGGGTGCAGGAGACAGGGCAGAGATTTGTGCTACTGTTCGAGGGCCGTGATGCGGCAGGCAAAGGCGGCACGATCAAACGCTTTACCGAGCACCTCAATCCACGTGCTGTGCGGGTTGTTGCCCTCAATAAACCCACGGAAGAAGAGCGTGGCCAGTGGTATTTCCAACGCTATATCAAGCATTTGCCTACCTCTGGCGAAATGGTTCTCTATGATCGCTCATGGTACAACCGTGCCGGTGTCGAGCGTGTGATGGATTTTTGCTCGCCCTCCGAATACCTTGAATTCATGCGCCAGACTCCCGATTTTGAGCAGATGCTGACCCGCAGCGGCACCCGCCTGTTCAAATACTGGTTCTCGGTCACTCAAGAAGAGCAAAAGCAACGTTTTGCCTCCCGTGAGACTGACCCGCTCAAACGCTGGAAGCTGTCGCCAATTGACCGTGCCAGTTTGAACAAATGGGACGACTACACGGAGGCGAAGGAGGCGATGTTTTTCTATACGGATACCGCCGATGCGCCGTGGACCGTCATTCGCTCCAACGACAAAAAGCGCGCGCGCCTCACCTGCATGCGCCACTTTTTGTCCCAGTTGGACTACCCCGAAAAAGACTTGGAAGTGGCCCTTTCACCTGATCCCAAGATTTTTCATCAGGCGGAGGCGATTCTGGAACAATCCCAACACATTCTGGCGTCCTCGCTCCATCCCAAACAACGCAACACGTAAGAAGGAAAGTACATGTCACATACCCCACACGAACTGGTCGAAGAATTCCCGGAGCAGGCAGAGCAGATGGCGACCTTGCGCCAGTCGGACAACCACTTTGTCAAGCTGTCGGAGGATTATCACTCCGTGAACCGCGCCATTCATCGCGCGGAGACGGATGTGGAACCAACAAGTGATGACAACATGCAGAAAATGCGCCGCGAGCGTTTGACGCTCAAAGACGAGATTGCTGCGTATCTGCGCAAAAACGCCTAAACGGTTTTGACAAAGCCCTGCCCCCTAAAGCTATATTTGGGGGCAGAGCATCCCGATGTGTTGCTAATAAAGCTTCATATCCATCAGGACGATTTCCGAATACATGTGATCAATCTCGGCAGGCAGCAGGCTGTCTCCCTTGTAGAAACGTGGCACTTCGATCTCTTCCACTGAGTCCGGCTTTGCTCCTGCCGCCAGACGGCTATCAATACTTAAAATGGTCCCTTCATCGGGCAGCAGTGTATCTGCGATAACGCTGCCATGACGCGCCAGCAGGTTGGGCTGACCCACATAAACAATCTCATGGGTCACGTATTCATCAACCTTTTGTTTGACTGACAGGACCAAGGTGCAAGGGCCGTCAGCGGTCTCGATGGTGACGGGTTTCAGGTTCAGGTCCGCATGATCACGCAGCACTTGGGCATCTACCGAACCAAGTGCTGCATCCCTCAGCGGATCAAGCGTGAGAGGCAAATTCGCATGCCCGCTTTGCCGCCAGACAAAGCGCGCGGCATCCAGCACTTTAAACCCGATCCGGTCGACCAACGGCAGCGCGGCTTTGGCGCTGGTCAGGTTGGTAGAGGTGACTTGTGGGTCGCGCATAGCGGTGTGCATCAGCGTCTCTCCCAGCCCCATGCCGCGATGGGATTTCAGCACGTACCACGAGGTCAGATTGCGGTAGCGTTGTGGTCCGCGCGGCGTGTGGCGGATGCTGTCGTTCATGCCCATCACACCGACGAGCGTATCACCATCCCGCGCCGTCACGGCAAATTCGCCCTGCTTTCCGCCCCAACGATTGGCGAGTAAGCGATTCCATCCCTCTGCCCCCCATTTCGCACGTGGGAACGCGGCGTGCATAAAGTCCTCTACCTCCTCGCGCTGCGCGGGCGTTGCAAACGTGACTTGGACCATGTCTCAGGTCTCCTTTTGCATATCTGGTACTGTCCACCACATGCCACGGGTGCGCGCAAACAGCCGGTCCGTGAAATCCCAGATCGCATCGCTGGTTTGTAGATGGTGGGTGACATAGCCAACGGGCCGTGCGGGGGCGTTTACGCGGCGGTCACGCAAATGTTCGATCAGCATCGCCAACATCTTATCCTCTCCACGAAACACGCGATCATATTTCCAGCGGATCGGATCAAGGTGGGCGTCGATCTGTGTTAGGCCCGCAATGTCCGCATCATCACCGCGCCCCTCATAGGCGGATACAAAGCTGTAACCCCAGTCGGGCAGTCGTCGCCGTGTGGCATCACCGATTCGGTTCCACGGTGGCACAAAACCGTCCAAGAGACGTGGCATATCAGCGGCCTGCAAGATGTCCCAGCCTCTGCGAAGGTCTTGCTCCTGCAAACTCAGATCGCGGTTGTCCCCCACCTCGGATGCGGGCGCACCCTTTGGCTCATGGTTTTTATGCACAAGCCCGTGTTGCAGCACAAAAGCATAGCCCGCATCGCGCAATCGCGGGGCAAGTTCAGGCTGCAGCCCCTCGGGGATTACTGACAAATGTATAGGCACGGCGTAGCTGTCGGAGAGCGCGAGCAACCGCTCTAAATCGGGCGTCACGGCCTGTGCATCGTCATCGCGCCACCATAGGCGCGGGTTTAGTCCTTTGGATGCCCACAGAGCCAGTTCCACATCAAGAGCGGCCCAATCACTCATCCTCGCCTGCCTTATGCGCAGCCCATAGGTCTGGACGCCGCTCTTGGGTCAGGCGATGCGACATCTCGCGTCGCCATTTTGCGATCTCGGCATGGTTGCCGGACATCAGCACCGGTGGGATCGCGCGTCCGTTCCATTCGGCAGGTTTGGTGTATTGCGGATGCTCCAGCAGCCCGGCGGAATGGCTCTCCTCCACCGTGCTCTCGGCGTTGCCAAGCACACCGGGGAGCAAGCGTACGGTGGCGTCAATCATAGCTTGGGCAGCAAGTTCACCGCCCGTCATCACAAAATCCCCGAGGGAGACTTCGGTAATGCCGTAATGCTCGATCACGCGCTCGTCCACACCTTCGAACCGGCCACACAGCATGGTCACACCGGCACAATCCGCCAGATCGCGGGCCATTGCCTGATCAAACCGCTTGCCGCGCGGCGACATATACAGGATGGGCCAGCGCCCTTGCGCGCGCGCTTGAACAGCTTCAATCGCAGGGCCAATCACATCGGCGCGCAGGACCATACCCGCACCGCCGCCTGCGGGCGTATCATCGACGTTGCGGTGTTTGGTCAGGCCGTATTCGCGTAGGTCATGCGCCTTGAGCTGCCATTGACCTTCCTTGAGCGCACGGCCCGTCAGGCTGGCGCCTAGCACACCGGGAAACAACTCCGGGAACAGGGTCAGCACATGCGCTTGCCAGACATGCACGTAGTCGGGCGTGTCTTGCATTAATTCGCGCGGCTTTAGAGTGGGCATTACGCGCTGCTTCCCGTGGGAGCGATTGGGCGGTGTCATGTGTCAGGTCCTTTGCCCAAAAGTTGCGCCTTGGCGGCGTTGCGCGCATCTGCGTCTTTATGCGCCCTGTTGATCTCCAGCAAGGCGGCAAGCATGTCTTCACCCATACGGGTATTCTGGGGCGGTTGGGGCGTGAGCGTGGCGCGGATATCGTCGGGAATATCGCACAGGTCCAGCACAGGATCCGCAGGGCCAAGGGGCAGGTCGGCACAGTCTTCCAGTGCATAGCTGTGAACGGGCGCTGGCACGCGGCGGCGCACCTCGCTCACTACAGTGGCCAGGTCAGAGGCCAGTGGATAGCGGGCAGAGTACTCAGAGAAATCGAGCCTCATGCCGGAGGACTTCACATGCTCCGCCCATGCAGAGCGCTGCCATGCGTCGGGTGTGCGGGTGGCAAAGCAAAACACCACGGGCGTCTGCGGAAACTTCACCTGCGCGCGTTGCCAGAATTGATACATCAGAACGGGTGCCGCACTGTAATCGGCCAAGGTGCCGCGACCCGGCATGTGGCCTGACAGCTCCTCCGCACTCAGCACTAGCGTGCGGCGCGGCATGCCGGGCAGGTCCGCCAGCAGGGCGTCAAAACGGCGGCTCACCTTGTCGAGGGCATCCGCCGTGCCGTAGGTGGAATAGCCGCGCGTGGCGCTGATCAGCTCCTGCATTTGCCCTTTGAGACGGATCGCCAGCGCGGGCATCAGGACCTTGCGGTTGGTGCGCAGCACGGCCTGAACGGTGGACGTGCCGGTCTTGTGAAACCCTGCGTGTACGACAATTTTGCGCGGCATCAGGTGGCCCCTTCGATCAATGTCCGTTTTGCGTTTCGTAGGGCCGCATTGTCCAGATCAGAGCGGTTGAGCGCAAGCAGTTCGGTCAAAATATCCGCAGGTAGCGCGGCATTGCGCGGTGCGGCCAAGCCAAGATTTGCGCGGCGGTCTACGCTCAGGTCCACGTGGTCCAGCAGTGCGTCTGCCATCCCAAGGGGTCGCGCTTCATGGTCCTCAAGTGCTGCTTGCAAAACGGTATGCCCTGACACTTCGCGCCCAACGAGGCCGAGGATTTTATCATGTTCGGCAGAGGTCTTGAGGCGCTTTACATAATCCGCCTCATCCCAGACCATCCGAGCGGTGCGCAGGTGTTGGGCGTAGCAACTGCGCAGCCACGGCTCCGCACTTCTAGTGGAGAAAAAGAACACAATCTCATCATCTGGGGCCGCTGCTTTGAACGCCACTGACAGAGCGCGGATCAGATGAGGCGCCGCGCCATAGCCGTGCAAGCCGTGCCGCCCCGGCATGTGGCCGCTGAGGTCTTCGGAGCTGATCACGATGGTGGTTGCGTCCTCTTCCTCTAAGCGTTCAACCAGCATTGCGGCCTCATATTTCACCAAGCCGAGATCATAATCCTCACGCGAGCGGCTGTAGGCGCGGCAGCATTCGCACAGGGCGGTCATGCCAGGGCGCAAGACAAGACGGATTTCAGGGCGTAGCGCCGCACGGTTGGCGCGCAGCGTTTGTTGCAGGCTGGCGGTACCTGTTTTGTGAAATCCCGCATGCAGGATTATCTTGCGCGGCATAAGCTGCGGCCCCCAGTGTGAATTGCAAAAGCGCAACCCAAATACGACGTTCTTTTCATGTGAGGAAGTGATAGGCAAATGGAGGGAATTATCCAAGGGCTTTGGCCGAAAGGCAGGGGGATGATTATGCTGCAACCGGATTTTGAGCGTGAGGCTCAGGCGGCGTGGAGCGCGCTTAGTGCCAAGGCCGGTATGGCCAGAAAGGCACCCGTGCGAGTTCTTTCTGCACGAAAAGGCAACAAGCAACGATGGCGCGTGGTCGCGCGCGTTGAGGGGGAAACACCCTTTATCGTGAAGTTTTGGTCAGTGAATGGGGCGCAAAAGGCTCGCCATGCGTTTGAGGCGCTGGAGTGCGCGCAGGACGCACTTGGACCGTATGAAAAGTTGTCTTCTCCAATGCCGATCGCTTGGGATTCGGGGACGGGATCGGTGCTGATGAGCTTGTGCCCCGGGATCTCGCTACGTGATGTGCTGATGGATGGGGGGGAAGTCGATATTGCTAAAAACCTGAAACCTGCACTGGCTTGGATGGCCGCATTGCACGCAGGATCGCTGCGATCCGATATGCCGTTCGGGGGGATCAAAAAGCTGCACGCTCTGCAACGCGCCGGCGATGCAGGCAATATGCCAGAACGGGCGCGTTTTAACGCCTGTCTTGATCGGCTGGCGCGCTTGGCAGAGGACGCCGAACAGATGCCGAACCCGACAGCTATTGTGCACGGTGATCTGACGTTGTCCAATATACTGGTGCAGGGCCACGAGATTGCAGGCATTGATTTCAATAACATCACCCAGACTTCAGTCGCTCTCGATCTTGCGATGATGTTCGTTGAGGTGGCGGTAACGTTTGCGCAGGATCGCGACGTTCCCGCTTTTGCGCTGTTGCCGGAAGACTGGGATGCAATGGTTAAGCAAAGCTATGAAGGCCTATCGCTCCAAAGCGCGAATTTCCGGTTCTTTGCCGGCGTCAGGCTGTTACGCATGTGGGCGCAAACGCAGCCGCGCATTGCAGATCACAGCCTGCGCCGCGCACATATATGGCACGGCACACAGATTACGGCAGAGCGGTTGTTATTGGGCGAAACCTAGACTGCGGGATCGGATGGCTCCGCCGCAGTTTTTTGCGGCAGGATACCCTCGGGCGGGTCCGCGACCATGCGACCAGAGGCCAGATCGACAGTCGGCACTGCCGCCTTGGTGAAGGGCAGGAAGGTGGTGGTGGAGGTGCCTGTGAGCTGAAGCTCCAGCAGATCATCGGCACCGTGGTTCTGGACGGTTTTCACACGTCCCAGCAGCACACCGCCGGTGTCATAGACCTCAATCCCGATCAGATCTGCATGGTAGAATTCATCGTCGGGCAGGGAGGGCATTTGCTCACGACGGGCAAAAAGCTTGGTTCCGCGGTAAGCGTCGGCGTCTTCTTTGGTTGCGATGTTGGGCATGCGGGCGGAAAACCCGTTTTTGATCGGGCGTAAAATGGCCAGTTGGAACTCAAGTTCACCGCTCTCGTCTGTCAGGGGGCTATAGGTCTCGATGTCCTCGGGGACGGCGCAAAAGCTCTTGATCCGTAGTTCTCCGTGGACGCCGTAAGAGCCCGAGATTGTGCCGACGCAGATATGTGTATCGTTCATTGCAGCAGCTCCGAATCGACGCAGATTGTGCCCGTCCATTCGCCCTCACCAGCGGTGCACTCTGCTTTCATCAGCATGCCATGTAGATGAAAGCCCAGCACGGCACCTATGCATAGAGTAACAACGAATTTTAACAGTCCAAGCATCAGCGTTCCTCGATGTGCAGGGCGGCGGCGCGGGCCTCCCAGCCTTTTGTTTCAAGCTCTGGGGTTAGGGATACATCGCGTGGCCAGCCAAGGCAAAGGTAAGCGACCAATGACCAGTCCTCTGGTGCATTCAAATCACGACAGAGGCGGTCAGGGTCGAGTACGGAGACCCATCCGATGCCCAGCCCTAGCGTGCGGGCATGCAGCCACATCAGCGTTATAGCACCTACCACTGAATAGCGGCGCATCTCGGGCATGGTTGCGGCGCCGAGGCCTGCGCCTTTGGGCGTGGCGTCATCGCAAAAAATGGCAATGTGTTCAGGGGCTTCCTGCATGCCTGATAGCTTGAGCGAGGCATAGAGCTTGGCCTGCTCATCGCTGTAGCCCTGAAGGGCGTCGGCATTGGCGATTTGGAAGTTTTCAAGCGCCGCAGCGCGGGCGGTATCGGAGCGGACGCGGATGACGCGCCAAGGCTCTGACAGACCAACGGAAGGGGCGAGGGAGAGTGTGGAGAGGCACTCTTGAACAAGTGCCTCCTCCACGGGATCAGTGGTGAACTGGCGCACATCGCGACGCCAGCGCATCAGATCGGTCAATCCGGCACGGAACTCATCAGAGAATTTTTCCATGCCGGATTTCCCTTCTTTATTCGGCAGTTGCTTCTTCAGCGGGTGCTTCCTCGGCAGGTGCATTTGCGGCTTCTGCTGCGGCTGCGGCCTTGTCGGCCTTCTCCTGAACGCGGTCTTGCGCTTTCTTGCCTGGCGTACCCTTTTTCGGGTTGTTGCGCTCTGTCTTAGGGCGCACGCCTGCTGCTTCGAGCATACGCTGGATACGGTCTGTTGGCTGTGCGCCTTGACCCAACCAGTACTCGATGCGCTCCATGTTCATTGTAACGCGGTCTTCGCTGTCTTTTGGCAGCAAGGGCGCATATGTGCCAAGCTTTTCGATGAAGCGGCCGTCACGTGGCATGCGGCTGTCTGCTGCTACGATACGGTAGAAGGGGCGTTTCTTGGAGCCACCGCGGGCGAGGCGAATTTTCATAGCCATGGTATTGATTTCCTTTAGGTTTTATCTTGTTGCACCAGAGGTGCACTGGTTTGATGTTTTTCGTGGTGCTGAATGACTTCAGCGATGATGAAGTTGAGAAACTTCTTGGCGAATTCGGGATCGAGATCGGCCCGTTCCGCCAAATCTTCTAGCCGCTCGATCTGCGCGCTCTCGCGGGCGGGATCGGACGGGGGAAGGTCGTGTTCGGCTTTGAGTTTCCCCACAGCCTGAGTGTGTTTGAACCGCTCGCCCAGCGTATAAACGAGGATCGCGTCGAGGCGGTCGATGCTTGCGCGGTGCTCGGAGAGGACCTCGGCGGCGCGGATTACAGGGTCGGTCATGCGGTCCTCCGAGCGGCGTGCAGCGGGGGGGTGCAATGCGTACACCCCGCGTACACCGTCCATACACCGCCGCGCTGCGGCATTTCATCCATCGTACGCATCATGTCAGAGCACCCTTATGATGGCGCCAAATATTGACAAAAGGGCCGTAGTCGTCAAATTTCCCACCGGGGGAATTCGCTGCTTTCGTCGTCTCAGGGTCGAAAGTCGCACCCAGTGCTTTGGCGATTTTCACGGATGCTTCGTTGTGTTCGTCAATATGGGACTGTGCTGTCTCAACGCCCATCACATCCCATGCCCATGGAATGACCGCGCGCATTGCCTCAGTGACAAATCCCTTACCTTCATGTTCTGCTGCATAAAGAGACCAACCAAACTCCGGCTCTTGCTGGTTCACGGGATGAAAAATGCCGAACCCGCCGATCACTGTATCGGTGTCCGTTTTCAATACAGCGGTGAATAGGCCATAGCCACGTAAGACCCAAAGTCCTGCAACAGCGCTAAAGCTCTTGCGCGCCTGTTCTGCGTCGAAGGGGCCACCGGTGAAACGGGACCGCTCTGACGCCTTGAAGGCGGCATAAAACGGCAGGTCAGAAAACTGTGGCGCGCGCAAGATCAGCCGCTCTGTCTCTAGCATGGGGATATGGAAGGTGGTGTCGCTCATTTCTTCTTCCCGAATCCTGACAGACCTGCGGGCAGCGTCATGCCACCGCCGCCCATGCCGGGCATTTTGCCTGCGGCCATCTG
>CBDTVN010000103.1:0-10319 GCA_965364195.1 uncultured Sulfitobacter sp.
TGCAACGTTTGAAGCTGCGGATGGGGCGGTGGTTGATGCTGTCTTCGACGCGAATAACCGCGCGCAAGCCTGCCCTTAATCGAAGGTACCGGCAACACGGCCCAAGAGCATAAAGGCACGCGCGGTGCGCGTGTCTGCCATGGCCGATATCTCGGCGTCGCTTGAGGATTTTTCAAAGTCGGCAAACAGTTTGTCGAAGCGGCGCAAGAAGTGATGTGCCGCATCGCGGAAAATCGGGTCCTGCTTCATCCGTCCTGCAGTCAGGGCCAGCGATGAGCGGTCGCGGATACCGCCAAGTGCGGCGATGGGACGCCCGCGTGATCCTTGACCGAACATCCGCCAAATCTCTGGTCGCGCGCGGTCTGGCATCAGGTCATCCATATAAATGCCGTCTTGGCTCAGTAGTGTCAGTATGTCTTGTGCGGCCTGAATAAGCTGTGCAGCGTTGCGGTCTTTCATGGCACGGCGCAGCGCTGCAAATCCTGCTTCATCTTCCGCGGTCTCGGGAAAGTTCAATGCGCGGATCAAGTCGTCCGTCTCAACCTGCGGGGCCAAATCTGCACTCTGGGTCCCGAGCGCCAAAGTGCGTTGGTCCTCTGACGGGGCTGCCGCCTCAAGCTTTGCGGCACGTGGCGCTTCTTCACGACGGGTCGAAAATGTCGCGAGCGCTGTCTCGGTCTTGCGCGTGGCCGCTGCGATTTCGTCGAGCTTACGGTTCACGGAGGGCTCCGACTTAAAATTACCGCCCTGTTGCTGCGCGATATAAGCGTGCCGGATGGCATCAATAGCCGCTTGCAAGCGTTGGCTTTCCTCGCGCATCACACGGCTGGCACGGGCTGCCGTTGCACCGACCCAGATCATTGCGACGGGCATGAAAACCGCCATCATAGTCATCAAAAAGCGCAGGCCGCCCTGACCTTGCGGCACAGGCGGCTGCGTTATGAAGACGAAAAAGATCAGACAGCCCAACAGCCAGATGGCCGAGAGAGCGATTGCGAGAATCTCAATGCCTGTAATCCCGTCTGAGCGCGCTTTGTCATATATGCCAAGCGGCGTAGGACGGGACATGCCTGTCTTGGCCGCAGATTTGCGCAGCGCTCCAGTCGCAGGGCGCGGGTTGGAGGGCTCGGGGGCTTGGGTGTCAGACATCAAAGCCACCCTGCCGTGAACCTATTCTACCGCAAAAATCAGGCATAAACGATTTTAAGAACCTCATAGGATTTGACACCGCCGGGCGTGCGGACTTCTACGCTGTCGCCTTCGTCCTTGCCGATCAGCGCGCGGGCGATGGGCGATTTGATGTTCAGCAGACCTTTTTCGATGTTGGCCTCGTATTCGCCCACAATCTGATAGGTTTTCTCTTCGTCGGTATTTTCATCAACCAAAGTGACCTTCGCGCCGAACTTGATCGTGCCCGACAGTTTGGCCGGATCAATCACCTCGGCCAGCGAAATCGCGCCCTCAAGTTCTTTCACACGGCCTTCGATAAAGGACTGCTTTTCCTTGGCAGAGTGATACTCGGCATTTTCTGATAGATCACCATGCTCGCGCGCTTCGGCGATCGCCTTGATTATGGCAGGGCGCTCAACCGTTTTAAGGTGCTTAAGCTCTGTCTCAAGGGCGGTGTGACCCCCGCGGGTCATTGGGATTTTTTCCATGGCGTCCGTGTCCGTCATACTAAGGCGCGCCCCGAAGGTATTTCGGAGCGCGTGTTGGTGTTGGCCATTACCTGACCCAAGTTGGGCGTTAAATGCAAGCGGATAAGGCGCGTGCGCTGGCGTGGTTGCGCCCAGAAGGGTGCGTTTAATCGTATTCCACTACTTCATATTCAATTCCGTCATCATCATGAAAGTAAAACCGCCGACCTGGTTCATAGTCTTGGTGATTGCTGGTTGTGAAACCGTGGGCTTTTATCACTTGTTCAACCTCGTTCAGATCATCGACCACAACGGCGATGTGGTTGAGACTGCCAGCGTGGGCATAGGGCGTGGCAGTGCCGCTGGTCCCGCCTTGGGGTGCATAAAGGGCAAGGTAATGATCATCGGTGCCCACGTGGATTGTATGTCCGCCGGATATGGCATCCCCCTGCCAGCGGATGTGCCAGCCGAACAGGGTTTGCATCCATGCGGCAGTGGCAGCAGGGTCCGAGACAGAATAATTCGCGTGCTCAAGTCGTGCAGTCATAGCGTGTCCTTTCGAGGATCTGGAAGGTGACATCTCTTGTTGTAATTGCTAAACCTAACTTTAGGTCAAGGAATATTTGGAGTTAAATTATGGCTGTCAATGAAGGGCTTTCGATTGGGGCACTCGCCACACGCACTGGCCTCGCGGTTTCCGCGATTCGCTATTATGAGGCGCAGGGATTGATCCGGCCGTGGCGTAATGCGGGTGGGCAACGGCGGTTTGCGCGTGCGGATTTACGGCGGCTGAGCTTTGTTATGATTGCGCAGCAGTTCGGGTTCACCTTGCCACAAATTCGGACCCAATTGGCGCAACTGCCAGAGGGGCGCACTCCGACAAAAGCGGATTGGACGCATATCGGCACAGGCTTTCGCGACAGTTTGGATGCGCGTATCACAACGTTGACCCAGCTGCGCGATAATTTGGATGGTTGCATCGGCTGTGGGTGCCTCAGCCTTGAGGCTTGCGCGCTTTATAACCCGAATGACACGGCAGCGGTGCACGGTCAGGGGCCACGCTACCTCTTGGGGGACAGGCCGTGATGCGGTGTTTCGGGCTAGACACCGCACAAAGTTAACGCGAAAATCCCTGCATGCGACGATTTTAACGCGC
Source organism: uncultured Sulfitobacter sp. (assembly GCA_965364195.1). Classification (GTDB taxonomy): domain Bacteria; phylum Pseudomonadota; class Alphaproteobacteria; order Rhodobacterales; family Rhodobacteraceae; genus Sulfitobacter. The sequence goes on from CBDTVN010000103.1 coordinate 2,794, forward strand.
CATCGTGATTGCAAAGCGGTTTGGCAGTCGCTACCTCATTCCAAACGTTTTTACCCATAGGGAGCATGAGTGATGGCCGAGATTGAACGCGAAGCGATGGAATATGATGTTGTAATCGTCGGCGCAGGCCCTGCGGGCCTGTCAGCAGCCATTCGTCTGAAACAGCTTGATGCCGATTGTAACATCGTTGTGCTGGAAAAAGGCTCCGAAGTGGGCGCGCACATTCTGTCCGGCGCTGTCCTTGATCCTTGCGGTCTTGATGCGCTGATCCCTGACTGGAAAGAAAAGGGCGCACCGCTGAACGTGCCTGTGGTCGAAGACAACTTCTACGCGCTGGGTGAAGCCGGTGAAGTACGCATCCCTAACTTTCCCATGCCGCCGTTGATGAGCAACCACGGCAATTATATCGTCTCTATGGGCAACGTTTGCCGCTGGATGGCAGAGCAGGCCGAAGAGATGGGCGTCGAAATCTTTCCCGGCATGGCATGCTCTGAGATCGTCTACGGCGATAATGGCGAAGTCAAAGGTGTCGTTGCTGGTGAGATGGGTCTGGGTGCGGATGGTAAGCCCGGTCCAAGCTATGAGCCCGGTATGGAGTTGCACGGCAAATACGTGTTCCTCTCCGAGGGCGTACGTGGGAGCCTGTCCAAGCAGGTGATCGAAAAGTACGATCTGCAGAAGGGCAAAGAGCCGCAAAAATACGGCCTCGGCATGAAAGAGATTTGGGAGATTGATCCCGCCAAGCACAAGCTGGGTTCGGTCACGCATACAATGGGCTGGCCGCTGGGTAAAAAGGCTGGCGGTGGTTCATTCATCTACCACCTTGAGAATAATCAGGTTTATGTGGGTTTTGTGGTTCACCTTGGCTACAAGAATCCGCATGTTTTCCCTTACATGGAATTCCAGCAGTTCAAGCATCACCCGATGGTGGCAGAGCTGCTCAAAGGCGGCAAACGCGTAGCTTATGGCGCGCGGGCCATCACAGAGGGCGGGTACCAGTCCATGCCCAAGATGGTGGCACCCGGTGTGGCGCTGCTGGGTTGTTCTGTTGGCATGGTCAACGTGCCGCGCATCAAGGGCAACCACAACGCAATGCTGTCAGGCAAAGCGGCGGCGGAAGCCGCATATGAAGCAATGAAAGCGGGCCGTTCCGGTGACGAGCTGCCCGATTACGAGAGCGACGTACGTGAAGGTCCGATTGGCCAAGACCTCTTCAAAGTGCGCAACGTAAAGCCGCTGTGGTCGAAGTACGGCCTCGTGGCCTCCCTTGCAGTGGGCGGCGTTGACATGTGGTGCAACACATTGTTCAACTTCTCGCTGTTGGGCACGATGCGTCACGGCAAAACTGATGCCGAGGCGACCGAGCTTGCGTCCAAGCACAAAGTGATCGTCTACCCTAAGCCTGATGGCAAGCTCAGCTTTGACCGTCTGACCAATGTGGCCTTCTCCTTCACCAACCACGAAGAAAGCCAGCCAGTCCATCTGACCCTCAAAGACGCGACAGTGCCCGTCGAGGTCAATCTGGCCAAATATGCTGGTCCGTCGGCGCGCTATTGCCCTGCGGGTGTGTATGAGTTCGTGGAAGAGGCGGGTAAAGACACGCGCTTCGTCATCAACTTCCAGAATTGCGTGCATTGCAAGACATGTGACATCAAAGATCCGAGCCAGAATATTGTTTGGACCACGCCACAGGGCGGCGATGGGCCGAACTACCCGAACATGTGATCAATTTTGCGGCTTTCTGCTTATTCAGGTAGGGAGCCGCCATTGCGCCAAGGCGCAAACGTGCTAGCCTTATAAAAAAGAATGAGGCGTGAGCATATGCGAAATTTCCTGACATCCGTGAGTGCGGCAGCTCTTGGGCTTGCCCTGACCGTCGGCGCGCCAGCGCCCGTTTCGGCTGAATCGCTGGCGGGGTCCTATCTGGCAGGGCGCAGCGCGTCGGCGCGCAATGATTTTGAAATTGCTGCCCAGTATTACGCAACTGCACTTGCGCGCGATCCTGCCAATGCCGAGTTGATGGAAAGTGGCACGCTTGCCTATCTCGCACTGGGCGAGGTCGACAGGGCGCTGCCATTGGCCAAGCAGATTTTGGCGGAAGGCCACCGATCTCAGGTCGCGCGCATGGTGGTCACCGCTGGCCTGGTCGACGATAAAGATTTTGCAGCTCTGGTCGCGCAAGAAGTCCGGACCGAGGGCATCAGTCCATGGATCGATGGCTTGATAAAGGCTTGGGCGCTGATCGGGGTGGATGATGTCGAGGGCGCGCTTGCGCAGTTTGATGTGGTGTCCGACGATGCGGGCATGCGCGGCATTGTCCAGTTTCACAAGGCGCTGGCGCTGGCCACGGTGGGCCGCTACGCGGAGTCGGAGGCGATATTTGGTGCAGAGGCGTTGGGTGCGACAACGCGCACGCGGCGCGGCGTGATCGCACGGACCGAAATCCTGTCGCAGCTGGACCGCAACGATGATGCGGTCCAAGCCATTGCCGCTGCTTTTAACGGCGCAACCGATCCTGAACTGGATATGCTTATCGCGCGGTTGGAAGCGGGGGAAAAGCTGCCCTTTACCCACGCGCCTACCGTACGCGCCGGGATTGCCGAGGTATTCTTCACTTTTTCTGCAATTTTGCGCTCTGAGCAGGCAAGCACGTATTTCACTCTGCTGCATGCGCGCATCGCCCGCCATTTGCGCCCTGATCACGTTGATGCCATGTTGCTGACGGCGGATCTGCTGGAAGAGATGGGTCAGTATAAGCTCGCGATTGAGGAATACCGCGGAGTGGCTGCGACCGACCCCGCCTATCACGTGGCCGAGCTTGGACGTGCGGCTGCGTTGCGTCGTTTAGACAAGGTTGATCTGGCGATTGAAGTGCTTGACCAACTGGCGCGCAGTCATGGTGATCTGGCAGTTGTGCATTCAACCCTCGGTGATACCCTGCGTGCGCAAGATGAGGATCATGCAGCGATTGCAGCCTATACAAAGGCATTGGACCTCACAGACAAAGACGACACGCGTGCGTGGTTTTTATATTTCTCACGGGGCATTTCTTATTCCCAAGAGGGTGATAGCGTGGCCGCAGAAGAAGATTTTCGCGCTGCCCTCGCGATCAACCCCGACCAGCCACAAGTGCTCAATTACCTCGGCTATTCCTTGGTGGAGGAGCAGCGCAAGCTGGATGAAGCCCTCGATATGATCGAGCGCGCGGTCGCGGCCAGCCCTGCCAGCGGCTATATCGTGGACAGCCTTGGATGGGTCTACTACCGTCTTGGCCGCTATGAAGAGGCCGTGGTCCAGATGGAGCGCGCGGTCGAGCTTGAGGCGGTTGATCCGGTGGTCAACGATCACCTCGGTGATGTCTATTGGGCCGTGGGCCGCAAGCGGGAAGCGCAGTTCCAGTGGAAGCGCGCCCTGTCGTTTATAGAATTTAGCAGCACAGACACTGAGGCAGAGCCGGACCGAATTCGCCGTAAGCTTGAAGTGGGCCTAGATATGGTGCTTGAAGAAGAGGGTGCCGCCCCGCTCAAGGTGGCCAATGACGACTGAGGCGTTTGCGCCTGCCAAGATCAACCTGAGTCTACATGTGACGGGACAGCGTAGCGACGGATACCACCTCCTCGACAGTCTGGTGGCGTTTGTAGATGTGGGCGACCGCCTTTCGTTTGAAGCGGGACCTGAGATGCGTGTGGAGGTCACAGGTCCATTTGCGGAGGGTGTGCCGACAGACCGGCGCAATCTGGTCTGGCAGGCGGCGGAGCTGGGCGGCTGGACAGGACTGATCCGGCTTGAAAAAAATCTGCCCCATGGTGCAGGGATCGGCAGTGGCTCGTCCGATGCTGCGGCGGTGTTGCGGGCCTTCGGGGGAACCCATGTTGCTGCAACACTGGGCGCGGATGTTCCGGTCTGTCTGTCCGGCGCCCCTCAGCGGATGCGCGGTATTGGCGATGTGCTTGAGCCGCTGACGTCCTTGCCCGCGATGGAAATTGTACTCGTGAACCCGAATGTGATTGTGCCAACGGGTCCGGTCTTTAATGCGCTTGCGTCAAAAGATAATACACCGATGACTGACAAGATCCCGGCGTTCCAGAATGCTGGTGACTTCTGTGCATGGCTAGGGCAGCAGCGTAACGATCTGGAGACCCCCGCGCGCCAAATCGCACCGCAGATTGGTGAGGTTTTGGTGGCAATAGACGGCGCTTTACTGGCGCGGATGTCCGGCTCTGGTGCGACATGTTTTGGCCTTTATCAAAGCGGCGCAAAAGAAGCAGCACAGCGCATAGCAAAGACGCACCCTGCGTGGTGGGTGGCCGCAGGTCGGCTGCTTAGCTGATCCGCGCCACGACATAGTCGGCCAGATCGCTTAACATATCCTTGATCTCATGCGCTGGCAGAGGGGCGAGGGCCGCTTTGGCCTTATCTGCCCATTCCAGCGCATCAGCCTGAGTCGCGGCAAGCGTGCCGTGCTTGTTCAGCAGCATCAAGGCATGCTCGAGATCGCCGTCTTCCTGCTTGCCACGCTCGATTGTGCGCACCCAAAAGGCGCGCTCCTCGTCGTCGGCCAGTGCAACCGCTTTGATCACGGGCAGCGTCAGCTTGCGCTCGCGGAAGTCATCGCCAATGTTCTTGCCAGTTTCGCCGGCAATGCCTTGATAATCGAGTAAGTCATCTACGATCTGGAAGGCGACCCCGAGTGCGTCACCGTAGTCAAACAGCGCGCGCACATAATCGTCAGGTGCATCAGCAATCACGCCGCCCACTTCCGTCGCAGCGGAAAACAGAGCTGCGGTTTTGCCACGAACAACTTGGAAATATACGGCCTCAGTTGTCGCTAAATTCTGTGCAGCAGTGAGCTGCAGCACTTCGCCTTCGGCAATCGTGGCGGCAGCATTGGATAAAATTTTCATCACTGGCATGGAGCCGGGTTCGGTCATTAACTGAAAGCTGCGGGCAAAAAGATAGTCGCCAACCAGTACGGAAGATTGATTGTCCCACAGCAGGTTCGCCGTGGGCCGCCCGCGCCGCTGCTTGCTCTCGTCTACCACATCATCATGAAGCAACGTGGCGGTATGAATAAACTCTACCGTAGTCGCCAAATGGATGTGGTACGGGCCATCATAGCCGCACAGCTGCGCTGCGGCGAGTGTCAGCATGGGTCGCAAACGTTTGCCGCCCGCCTCGACCAGATGCGCCGTCACCTCTGGGATGCGCGGGGCGTGCTCGGAGGCCATACGCTCCCGAATGAGCGCGCTCACGGCGTCCAGATCGTCGCGCAGGAGCTCCGCAAGGCGGTCGTGGGGTTTCTGGCTCGATTGATTGCTCATTTTTCCCGCATCCTAGCGCTCGACAAGGGCAGTGGCCCCAGATTACATCATTCTCATGAAAGAACTTTTGCGTAGCACCGACCCGACGATCATGGCCTTTGCCCAAGCTCTGTTGCAAGGGGAGGATATAGACTGCTTTCAAATGGACGTAAACATGAGCATCCTTGAGGGTGGTATCGGAATTTTCCCGCGTCGGTTGATGGTGCATGAAAATGATCATGATGCCGCTTTGATTGTGATGCGCGACAATGAAATTGATCTGGGACAGTGACCGCCGATGATCTGACGCGTGACGCTTTCCTCGGAGGGCTGGTGCATCTGTGGCAGCCGCGCAAGGGTTACCGTGCCGGAGTTGATCCCGTGCTGCTTGCTGCCACTATACCTGCGGTTTCTGGCCAGCGCGTGCTGGAACTTGGTTGCGGTGTGGGGGCGGCTATCTTGTGTTTGGGCGCACGGGTGCAGGGGCTTGGACTCACCGGTGTGGAGCGTGAGGCCATCTATGCAGAGCTGGCGGAGCGTAATGGTGCGGGTACGCTCGAAGTGGTGAAAGCCGATATCGCAGCGCTCCCCTTGACGTTGCGGCAGCGGCAATTTGACCATGTCCTCGCCAACCCGCCTTACTGGCGGCGCGAGGCATCGATTGCGGCGGGCAATCCGATGCGGGAGGCCGCTTTGGGTGAAGAGACTCCGCTGGCCCTGTGGGTCCAGATAGGGACTAAGCGTTTGGCGCCAAAAGGCCTCCTGCATATTATTCACCGCGCCGAGCGTTTGCCCGATATTCTGGCCGCACTTCCTCACGATATGGGTGGTATTGAAGTGTTGCCTATTGCTGCGCGGCAGGGGCGCGCAGCCGAGCGTGTTATTGTACGGGCGCGAAAGTCTGGACGGGCGGATTTCCGCTTACATGCGCCTCTCATTCTGCACCGCGGCGATGCCCATATTGATGGTGACCAGTATACACAGTCAATCCGAGATGCCTTGCGTTCAGGGGCTGCGCTAAGTTTTTAGGCAATTTTAAGCATTTGTTTACCACCGTGGGCGTTATGCTGCAGGGCGGCGTGACTTCGGATTCCGATCATGCTTCACTGAACTTGCACTTTTAACAACTGGAGGAAGTATGTCCCTTAACGCACATCTTGAGACGTTGAAGAAAAAGCACCGTGACATGAGTGAGGCGATCGAGACCGCCCAACGTGCGCCCGGCATTGATGGCCTGGAAGTGGCCGATATGAAGAAACAAAAGATGCGCCTGAAAGAAGAAATTAATCGATTGTCGGAATAGCTATTTCGATAAAAAGCTGGCGCGCGCTGCAATCAGCGCGCCGCCGGTAATCAGCAGAGCTGCCCAGAGCAGTGTCATGCTTGGTGCGGCAAAGCCCGCCAAAATCAGCACAAGCGTAGAGAGAAGCGGGGCAGCGTATGAGCTGGTGCCCAAGAGCTGAATATCTCCCTGCTTGCACCCGATATCCCAGACATAAAACGCAAATCCCACGGGTCCGAGGCCCAAGCCTACGATGCTGGCCCAGCCTAGTGCCGTTTCAGGCAAGAGTGTTTCCTCAAACACAAAATGAAGAGGGAGCGATAAGGCAGAGGTCGCGAGGCAGAAAATTGCCACGCTTGCCGTGGGAGCGGTACCGACAAGCCGCGACAGGACCGAATAGCTGGCCCAAGTGAAGGCAGCCAACAGGGCCAAGAGATACCCTTCGATATAATCCCCACTAAGACCCGTGCCGCCGCCAGTTATGATCAGTGCAGCACCCGCAAAGCCGAATAGAGCGCCAATAACATGACCACTGCGCAGGCGCTCAGAGGGGAGCAGACCGGAGAATACGACGATCAGCAGGGGCCACAAATATGCGATTAGCCCCGCCTCCGCAGCCGGAGCCAAGCGCAGGGCGGAAAAATACAGTAAATGATAGGCAAAAAGTCCAAGCGCACCAAAGATGTAGACCCGCAGCGGGACAAGCCGCATTTGCACGAAGCTGCCCGTCACCCAAGCCCATATGAGCCCGACAATCCCGCCGATCCCGAAGCTAAGTGTATTCAATAGTAAAGGCGGGGTTGGGGCGGAGCCGACGGTGAAGAGGGCAAGCAGGGCCCATAAGAGCACCGCAATAAATCCGATGGTTGTGGCTTTTGCGCGGGTCATGGGTCACCTGCAGGCAGAATGGTGAGCTCGTCAGTAATATGGGCAGTTTTATCGAT
>CBDTVN010000104.1:0-10284 GCA_965364195.1 uncultured Sulfitobacter sp.
GAATGCCTGTGCGGCAAATACAAACGCATGAAGTATCGCGGCGTTGTCTGCGAAAAATGTGGTGTTGAAGTAACGCTGCAAAAGGTCCGCCGTGAGCGGATGGGCCACATCGAGTTGGCCTCGCCTGTTGCACACATCTGGTTCCTGAAATCCCTGCCAAGCCGGATTGGCCTCATGCTCGACATGACGCTGCGCGATCTTGAGCGTGTTCTCTACTTCGAGAACTACGTCGTGATCGAGCCGGGCCTGACGGACCTCACCTACGGTCAGATGATGACCGAAGAAGAGTTCATGGACGCCCAAGACGCCTACGGCATGGACGCCTTCACCGCCAACATCGGCGCCGAAGCGATCCGCGAAATGCTGGCCGCGATTGACCTCGAAGCAGAAGCCGACCAGCTGCGCGAAGAGCTCAAAGAAGCCACAGGTGAGCTGAAGCCGAAGAAGATCATCAAGCGCCTTAAGGTGGTTGAGTCCTTCCTCGAATCCGGCAACCGCCCTGAGTGGATGGTTCTGACCGTGATCCCCGTGATCCCGCCAGAACTGCGTCCGCTGGTACCGCTGGACGGTGGCCGCTTTGCGACTTCCGATCTCAACGATCTGTACCGCCGCGTGATCAACCGGAACAACCGTCTCAAGCGTCTGATCGAGCTGCGTGCGCCCGATATCATCGTACGTAACGAAAAGCGGATGTTGCAGGAATCTGTTGACGCATTGTTCGACAACGGCCGCCGTGGCCGCGTGATCACGGGTGCCAACAAGCGTCCGTTGAAATCACTGTCCGACATGCTGAAGGGTAAGCAAGGTCGCTTCCGTCAGAACCTTTTGGGTAAGCGCGTCGACTTCTCCGGCCGTTCCGTGATTGTGACGGGCCCAGAACTGAAACTGCACCAGTGCGGCCTGCCGAAAAAGATGGCGCTCGAACTGTTCAAGCCGTTCATCTACTCGCGCCTTGAGGCCAAAGGTCTTTCTTCCACTGTGAAGCAAGCCAAAAAGCTGGTCGAAAAAGAGCGTCCGGAAGTCTGGGACATCCTCGACGAGGTTATCCGCGAACACCCCGTCATGCTGAACCGTGCGCCTACATTGCACCGTCTTGGCATTCAGGCGTTCGAACCTGTTCTGATTGAGGGTAAAGCCATCCAGCTGCACCCGTTGGTTTGTTCCGCGTTCAACGCTGACTTTGATGGCGACCAAATGGCTGTGCACGTACCTCTCTCGCTGGAAGCCCAGCTGGAAGCACGCGTATTGATGATGTCCACCAACAACGTTCTGTCGCCTGCAAACGGCGCGCCGATCATTGTTCCATCGCAGGATATGATCTTGGGTCTCTACTATGTGACCTTGGGCCGTGATGGCATGGTTGGTGAAGGCAAAGTCTTTGGTAACGTGGACGAAGTTCAGCACGCGCTGGACGCTGGCGAAGTGCATTTGCACGCCAAGATCAAGTCACGGATCAAACAGATCGACAATGAAGGCAACGAAGTGCTTGTGCGCTTTGACACCACGCCTGGTCGTGTCCTGCTTGGCGCGCTGCTGCCGCTGAATGCAAAAGCACCGTTTGACCTGATCAACCGTCTGCTGCGCAAGAAAGAAGTGCAGCAAGTCATCGATACGGTTTACCGTTATTGTGGCCAAAAGGAATCCGTCATCTTCTGTGATCAGATCATGACAATGGGTTTCCGCGAAGCTTTCAAAGCCGGTATTTCGTTTGGTAAAGACGACATGCTGATCCCAGAAAGCAAATGGCCACTGGTTGAAGAGACACGCGATCAAGTTAAAGACTTTGAACAGCAATACATGGACGGCCTGATCACTCAGGGTGAAAAGTACAACAAAGTTGTCGATGCATGGTCAAAGTGTAACGACAAAGTAACTGACGCGATGATGGGTGCGATTTCCGACACCACATATGCTGAGAATGGTTCCGAGAATGAGCCGAACTCTGTGTACATGATGGCGCACTCTGGTGCGCGTGGTTCTGTAACGCAGATGAAACAGCTGGGCGGGATGCGCGGTCTGATGGCCAAGCCGAACGGCGATATCATCGAGACACCGATCATCTCGAACTTTAAAGAAGGCCTGACCGTTCTTGAGTACTTCAACTCAACGCACGGTGCACGTAAAGGTCTGTCGGATACGGCTCTGAAAACAGCGAACTCCGGTTATCTGACACGTCGTCTGGTGGACGTTGCGCAGGACTGCATCGTGCGTCAGCATGATTGTGGAACTGACATTGCGATCACAGCAACAGCCGCCGTGAACGATGGTGAAGTTGTTTCGTCTCTGGCCGAGCGTCTGTTGGGTCGTGTTGTCGCAGAAGACTTGATGCGTCCGGGTACAGACGAAGTGCTGGTTGCAAACGGTACAATCATCGACGAACGTCTGGCCGATATCCTTGACGAGGCTGGCGTTGCATCCGCGCGCATCCGCTCACCGCTGACTTGTGAAGCGGAAGAGGGCGTATGTGCTCAGTGTTACGGTCGTGACCTCGCACGCGGTACATTGGTCAACCAAGGTGAGGCCGTAGGCATCATCGCGGCGCAATCGATTGGTGAACCGGGTACACAGTTGACGATGCGGACGTTCCACATTGGTGGCGTTGCCCAAGGTGGCCAACAGTCGTTCCAGGAAGCGGGCCAAGAAGGTAAAATCCACTTCGAGAACAGCAACACGCTGCAAAACTCGTCGGATGAAACCATGGTCATGGGCCGCAACATGAAGATGCTTATCATCGACGAGAACGGTGACGAGCGCGCGAGCCATAAGGTTGGTTACGGTACCAAGCTGTTTGTCAAAGAGGGCGCAATGGTCGGCCGCGGCGACAAGCTGTATGAATGGGACCCCTACACACTGCCGATCATCGCGGAAGCGGCGGGTACGATCAAGCACGTCGATCTTATCTCGGGTATCTCTGTCAAAGACGAGACTGATGACGCAACAGGCATGACCCAGAAGATCGTCATCGACTGGCGCTCTGCTGCGAAGGGTAACGAGCTTAAGCCCGAGATCATTTTGCATGATGCTGACGGCGAGCCGCTGCGGAACTCCGCTGGCAACCCGATTACCTATCCGATGTCTGTGGACGCTGTTATGTCCATCGAGGATGGCTCCGAAGTGCATGCGGGCGATGTTATCGCACGTATCCCGCGCGAAGGTGCCAAGACCAAGGACATTACCGGTGGTCTGCCACGTGTGGCCGAACTCTTTGAGGCACGTCGCCCCAAGGACCACGCCATCATCGCGGAAATCGACGGTTATGTGCGCTACGGCAAAGACTATAAGAACAAGCGCCGCATCGCGATCGAGAGCTCCGAAGATCCGGACTTCAAGGTCGAATACATGGTGCCAAAAGGTAAGCACATCCCCGTAGCCGAAGGCGACTTCGTGCAGAAGGGCGATTACATCATGGACGGCAACCCTGCGCCGCATGACATTCTCGCCATTATGGGTGTTGAAGCGCTGGCTGACTACATGATCGACGAAGTGCAGGACGTTTACCGTCTGCAAGGTGTGAAGATTAACGACAAACACATCGAAGTCATCGTGCGTCAGATGCTGCAAAAGTGGGAGATCCAGGAATCTGGTGACACTACGCTGCTCAAAGGCGAACATGTGGACAAGCAAGAGTTCGACATGGCCAACGAGAAATCTCTCTCGAAGGGCGGTCGTCCAGCCAAAGGCGAGCCTATTCTCTTGGGTATCACCAAGGCGTCGCTGCAAACCCGCAGCTTCATCTCCGCGGCATCCTTCCAGGAGACCACACGTGTTCTGACCGAGGCATCTGTCCAAGGTAAGCGCGACAAACTGGTCGGTCTGAAAGAGAACGTCATCGTGGGCCGTCTGATCCCTGCGGGTACTGGTGGGGCAACCCAGCAGATGCGCCGTGTAGCATCGGACCGCGATAACGTGGTTGTCGAGGCACGCCGCATCGAGGCAGAAAAGGCCGCAGCTCTTGCTGCACCTGTAATGCCTGCGGATGATGTCGTTGGTGGCGATGTGTTTGACCAAGCACCAATCTTTGATGAGGAAAGCCGCGATTAATACCGCGCTGACCTTTTGAAATCGAAAAGCCCCCGCAGCCATCTGGTTGCGGGGGCTTTTGTTTGGGGACGCCAGACTTTTCGACCAGTTTAAGTTTAAGAAAACTCAAGTTTCTTGACGGCGTACGGTTTCAGTGGATTGCCCAGCTTCGAACAATCGCACATTGTGTGGCCAGCTCTAGGAATTTTTAAGATGTCTCCCAACACCACTGGCGCAGTTTTGATGATGGCCTCTATGGCCGCGTTTGTGATCAACGATACGTTCCTCAAACTCACGGACGGCGCTGTTCCCCTGTTCCAGCTTATCTTTGTGCGCGGTATTTTGGCGACTGTTCTGATCCTTGCTCTGGCCTACCAACTCGGAATTTTGCGTTTTTCCATTGGGCGCCGTGACAAAGGGTTGATTGCCTTGCGCGGTCTGATGGAAATCATCGCTTCGTATTTCTTCCTTAATGCTTTGTTCAATATGCCCTTGGGTAACCTCAACGCTATTATGCAGGTGGCTCCGCTGACGGTTACCTTGGGCTCTGCGCTATTCTACCGCGAGGCTGTTGGTTGGCGCAGGATGCTTGCGATTGTTGTGGGCTTAGGGGGTGTGATGTTGATCATTCGACCGGGTGCCGAAGGGTTTAACGTCTGGTCGCTTTATGCATTGGCTGCTGTGATTTGTGTCACTGCACGAGATCTCATCACGCGGCAGCTTTCGAGGGAGGTGCCGGGGATGACGGTGACGCTTGGCACGACTGTGGCTGTAATGATCGCTGCGGGACTTGCTTCGCTAACACAGCCTTGGGAGCCTATCAGCGGCCAATCGGCATTCTATATCAGCAGCTCTGCAGTGTTTGTTCTGGCGGGGTACTTCTTCAGCATTCAGGTCATGCGCATTGGCGATGTCTCCTTCATCGCGCCATTTCGGTATACAGGGCTGATCGGTGCGATGTTCATCGGATTTCTCGTGTTTAACGAAGTGCCAAAGCCGCTGACCCTGCTGGGCGCTGCAATCGTTATGGGGACGGGTCTGTTTACTTTTTACCGCGAGCGTCAGCTATCACGCGCGTGAGAAGACCGCGCGTACGTGATCGTCATCAATGCCGAAAGTCTTGCGGATGTGGGCTGCCTTTTCCGCATCCATAGGCTGATAGTCAAAAACGTTCTTCTTCCCCTTGAGGCGACTGTCGTTGAAATCGTTGTGGCCACGCATCATCATGTCCTCACCCGTCAGCGTCAGTGTCGGCATCGCCTTCCACAGATTTTGATGGCCGTGGTTCATGATCGTGTCATCACTGCCCGCTTGCACGATCATCCCCAAAGCAATCGCCGAGTATGCATAGTGATAGGCCCATAGCTTTACGCCCTCTGATCCTGCAGTGAAGACATAGCCCTGATTGAAATCAACCGCGACCGAACTGTGGCGCGCGGTGATCCCGGATAAATCCACTGCCGCTTGTTTGAACTTTTCAACGAATGTCAGCGCCATTGCATCATCGTCATCCAGTCTAAACTGCAGGCAAGGCTCATCAGGCGCACCGCGCCACTCGTTTATGGCTTTGCGCATGATGCGGCGGTGCTGGCGGGGTGGGTATTGTTTGATTACGCATTGCGGGATCGCAGCGGTCAGCTGTTGCAGGCGCTCAAGATACTGCTTGGGCAATCCGGCGCCTGTCACGATGAGGAATGTAAAGTCCGGGTCGGTCTGGGCGGCAACACAGGGCAAGGTAATTGCTTCAAAAAGGCGAAACCGCTCCTCCATCCGCGCTTCGGCGTAGAGGAATGCTTCGAGGGAGGCGTGGTCAGCATGTCCTACTTTAAACCCCCCTTCACCAGCGTAGGAAAAGCGGCAGATGCCAACGGTCCGCATCTCAAGCCCCGCCGAATACGCGCTGGACATGATCTATGTCGATGGCAAAGCGTTTTTGGAAATGCTCAGACTGTTTAAAAGTCAGGGGTTTGACTGGGGTCATTTTCACTGGTTTCTGTCGGCTGTCATTGGAGGCATTGTGCCCGCGTACAAACATCCGCGGCTCATCAAAGCTCACAGACGGCATGAAGCGGTTGATCTTGTTATGTGCGAAATTCATGATTGTCAGGTGGCAGTCACCTTTGACCCACATGCCAAGGGCGGCAACATCAAAGGGGCGGAAAATTTCGGTCGCGGCCACGCCTCTATCGCCGTATTCTGCGATGTAACCCTTGTTCCAATCAAACGCGACACTCTTATGCTGGCGGGTCAGCCCTTCGCAATCCTCTGCCGCCTTGCGCAGACGTTCTACAAAATCCACCGCGACAGCATCATCATCGTCAAAGCGAAACTGTAGGCAAGGCTGTGAGAAGTCTCGGCGTGCGGAGTTGAGGATTTCCTTCATGACTTCGCGCTGCGGGCGGGGCGGCTCTGCATGGATGCGCGCTTGGGGCATATCGGCGATCAGGGCATTGAGGCGGCCAAGGTGATGCTCTGGCATCTGGTCCCCCACAACGATAATCAGATCAAAATTCGGATCGGTTTGTGCGCGCAGGGAGGGCAGGGCCACCGCCTCGAACAGTTGAAACCGCTCTTCGATCCGTGCATCGTCGTATAGGTAGGCAATGCGCTCATCTATCGTCTCGTGATCCACCTGAAATCCGCCAATGGCAGGGTAGGAAAACCGGCAAAGGCCAATTACTTGGAGTGTCACTGCTGCCCTCACACGCTTTTGGCAAACTATGGGCGAGGGGCAGGGGCTTTGGCAAGAGGGCGCACCTGTTGACACCTAAAGCGACTCTGGGTATACGCCCGTTATCACGCGTGGGGGGTCGCCCCTATTGCACATATCATAACGCATGTGGTCAAGATCCAGGCCGCCTTAATTGGCCCGATCCTCTGAAGCATAGCCGCCTCGCTTACCTCGGTACGGAAGCGTCGCGGCCATATTGCTTTGGACCAACTGCTCTAGCCACGCTGCATGACGAATGCAGCATACTATTCACCGCACGGGGGTCCGCTCCGGTGCTCAAAAGATCGCAACACGGGGAAAACACCGGAATGCCAACAATTCAGCAGCTGATCCGCAAACCGCGCCAGCCAAAACGCAAAATTTCGAAATCCATGCACCTGCAGGAATGCCCGCAGAAGCGTGGCGTTTGTACGCGCGTTTACACAACCACTCCTAAGAAGCCGAACTCCGCGATGCGGAAAGTTGCGAAGGTTCGCCTGACCAACGGTTTCGAAGTGATCTCGTATATCGGTGGTGAGTCCCACAACCTTCAGGAGCACTCCGTGGTTCTGATCCGTGGCGGCCGTGTAAAAGACCTTCCAGGTGTTCGCTATCACATCGTTCGCGGTGTTCTCGATACGCAAGGCGTTAAAGATCGTAAGCAGCGCCGCTCCAAATATGGTGCCAAGCGTCCGAAGTAAGCTCGTATCTGGCCGGATGCGTGTCATCCGGTCATTCCAATCTGACACTATGCAATGCCATGCGTTGCACCCCGCCAAGAGGAAGACAACTAGATGTCACGCCGCCACGCCGCTGAAAAACGCGAAGTACTGCCAGACGCCAAATATGGTGATCTGGTTTTGACAAAATTCATGAACAACCTGATGGTTGATGGCAAAAAAGCCGTTGCCGAGCGGATTGTTTACAACGCATTCGACCGCGTTGAAGCCAAGATCAAGCGCGCCCCAGTGGAAGTGTTCCACGAAGCGCTTGAGAACATCCAGCCGTCCGTCGAAGTGCGCTCGCGCCGCGTCGGTGGTGCCACGTATCAGGTACCTGTTGAAGTGCGCCCCGAGCGCCGCGTTGCACTGGCGATCCGCTGGTTGATCAAAGCGGCCCGTTCGCGCAATGAAAACACCATGGAAGAGCGCCTTGCAGGCGAGCTTATGGACGCCGTTCAGTCTCGTGGTACAGCCGTTAAAAGACGTGAAGACACGCACAAAATGGCAGACGCGAACAAAGCATTCAGCCACTACCGCTGGTAACACTTTTAGATCGGGGCCCGGATCCGCTGGGCCCCTGAACTTTTTCAAAGCATACTCCTGAGGAAGCTTTCAAATGGCACGCGACTATCCCCTCGACCTGTATCGTAACTTTGGTATCATCGCGCACATCGATGCTGGTAAAACCACATGTTCCGAACGTATCCTGTACTACACTGGTAAAGAGCATAATATTGGCGAAGTGCACGACGGCGCTGCGACAATGGACTGGATGGAGCAGGAGCAGGAACGGGGTATTACTATTACTTCCGCTGCGACGACCACATTCTGGGAACGCACGGAAGACGGCACAACGCCGGACTCTTCTAAGCACCGCATGAACATCATCGACACACCAGGTCACGTTGACTTCACGATTGAAGTTGAACGTTCCTTGGCCGTTCTCGATGGTGCGGTTACCGTTCTTGACGCAAACGCCGGTGTTGAACCGCAGACCGAAACAGTTTGGCGTCAGGCCGACCGTTATAAAGTCCCGCGTATCGTGTTTGTTAACAAAATGGATAAAATTGGCGCGGACTTCTACAACTGCGTTAAAATGATTCAGGACCGCACCGGCGCTACGCCTGCTCCAATCCAAATTCCAATCGGTTCCGAGACCGAGCTGGAAGGCATGGTTGACCTCGTCACCATGGAAGAATGGGTTTGGGAAGGTGAAGATCTGGGCGCAAGCTGGGTCAAAAAGCCAATCCGCGACAGCCTGAAAGAGACAGCCGACAAGTGGCGTGCACATCTGATCGAAAATGCGGTCGAGATGGACGATGAAGCCATGGAAAACTATCTGATGGATGGCGCCGAGCCTGATGTCGATACGCTCCGTATGCTGATCCGGAAGGGTACAATCGCGATCAAATTCATCCCCGTACTTTGCGGCTCTGCGTTCAAGAACAAAGGCGTACAGCCTCTGCTCAACGCTGTAATCGACTATCTGCCCAGCCCGATGGACGTTGTTGATTACATGGGCTTTAAACCCGGTGACGAAGAAGAAACACGTGACATTGCGCGCCGCGCGGATGATGATATGGCGTTCTCTGGTCTCGCATTCAAAATCATGAACGACCCCTTCGTAGGCTCGTTGACGTTCACACGCGTATACTCCGGTGTTCTGAACAAGGGCGACACGCTCTTGAATTCCACCAAAGGTAAAAAAGAGCGTGTTGGCCGTATGATGATGATGCACGCCATCGACCGTGAAGAAATCACCGAAGCATTTGCGGGTGACATCATCGCGCTTGCAGGTCTGAAAGATACCACAACAGGTGACACGCTTTGCGCCGTCAACGATCCTGTGGTTCTGGAAACCATGACCTTCCCCACTCCGGTTATCGAAATCGCGGTAGAGCCTAAAACAAAGGCTGACCAAGAGAAGATGTCCACCGGTCTGGCCCGCTTGGCCGCCGAGGATCCATCTTTCCGCGTCGAGACCGATATTGAATCCGGTCAGACCATCATGAAGGGTATGGGCGAACTTCACCTTGATATTCTTGTGGACCGTCTGAAGCGTGAATTTAAGGTTGAAGCCAACATTGGTGCGCCTCAGGTTGCTTATCGTGAAACGATCTCGAAAGAGGCCGAAATCACTTACACTCACAAGAAACAATCTGGCGGTTCTGGTCAGTTTGCCGAAGTGAAGATGATCCTGATGCCAACCGAGCCAGGCGAAGGGTACTCTTTCGAGAGCCGCATCGTTGGTGGTGCTGTTCCAAAGGAATACATCCCGGGTGTTGAAAAAGGCATCAAATCTGTGTTGGATTCCGGTCCTCTTGCGGGCTTCCCCGTCATCGACTTCAAGGTTGCCTTGATCGACGGTAAGTTCCACGATGTGGACAGCTCGGTTCTCGCATTCGAGATCGCTGGTCGTATGGGCATGCGTGAAGGTATGCGCAAAGCGGGCGCCAAGATGCTTGAGCCAATCATGAAAGTCGAAGTGATCACGCCAGAAGAGTATACTGGCGGCATCATCGGTGATCTGACGTCACGTCGCGGTCAGGTGCAGGGTCAAGACACTCGCGGTAACGCGATTGCCATCGACTGTTTCGTACCGCTTGCAAACATGTTCGGCTACATCAACACGCTGCGTTCCATGTCTTCTGGCCGTGCGAACTTCTCGATGCAGTTCGACCACTATGAAGGTGTGCCACAGAGCATATCCGACGAGATCCAAGCTAAATTCGCATAACTCGATTGGTGCGCGGACTTTCCGCGCACCGGTTAATCACACCTTGAACATTAAGGAGCCACCACCATGGCAAAGGAAAAGTTTGAACGTAACAA
>CBDTVN010000105.1:0-10262 GCA_965364195.1 uncultured Sulfitobacter sp.
CCGACACAAGGTTCGACACTACCTTTTGCAGACCAAAACCAAGGCCCACACCAATCGCACCCGACAGGAACGCAAGACCCGTGAGGTCGATCCCCACCGCTTTGACGCCCAGATAGAAGGCAATGCCGTACATTGCGAGCTGTACTGCTTTAACGGCCAGCACTTGCATGGAAGGGCTGATATCCTCGTTGCGGCGGATTGTACTGGCAGCGGCATGCGATACCACACGCGCAAGCGTGACAAGCAGCCCTATGACAACAATGCCTGTGATCAGCGTCAGGATCGAGAACCGGAAGTCACCAAGTTCAAGCGCTACGTCATCAAGAAACATTTCAACATCGTCGGAGACGTTGAGCAAATAGAGCGTCGCGTAAATCCAGAGCCCCCATGTCACCACCCTGCGCAATAAGCGATTGCGCACCAGCCGCCCTGCAAAGGCAACGCTAACCCAAACAATCGCAAGCGCCGCGGCAAGTCCGATGAGATAGCTGCGCGAAGGCCAGGTGATGCTCTGCATCAAAAAATAGAGCCCCCACGCCAACGCGGAAAACCAGATCAGGCCCAGACGGCGCTTGACCTGCACGATGGCTCTAAGCTGCCATTTCTCCCACCCTTCGCGCGAACGCACCCAGTTTTCCAGCAAATTGCCACTTCTGCGGTGCAAACCCCATGAAAGCAGGGCAAGCACGATAACGATGATAACCTGATTTTGCCGCCAGCCCGGCTGGGTCACGCCAGTGAAGAACGCAGCTGCGTTGATCCAAATACCCTGAATAGTAATCAAAAATTCTGCAAATGGATCAACGGCGTCTTGCATAACATCTCCCTTTACGGCTCGAATCGTCGCACGAAGGCGCAGACCCCACAACCCTTGCAGCGTTCAACAATGCGCTGTAACTGAGGTAGTATGAAATATGTGTTGAACCAGACTGACCGCGCGCGACTGCGTGAACGCTTTTTCGGCGCCACGCACACCGTGCTGGCCCGACTATAGAGCCATGCTGCGCCTGTGCGCAGACTGAGTTCGAATATCAAAACCACCTACATCATCCAAGGGAGAGGACCATATGTCCCCCAAAACGCTTTATGATAAAATCTGGGATGCACACGTAGCCCACGAAGCCGAAGACGGTACTTGCTTGCTTTATATCGACCGTCACCTCGTACACGAAGTGACCTCGCCGCAGGCATTTGAAGGACTGCGCATGACAGGCCGCACCGTACGCGCGCCCGACAAGACAATTGCCGTGCCGGATCACAACGTCCCCACCACACTGGACCGCGCCAATGCCGCGACGATGACCGAGGACAGCCGCATTCAAGTGGACGCTCTTGATACCAATGCCAAAGAATTCGGCATCCACTACTATCCCGTCTCCGACGTGCGCCAAGGTATTGTACATATCGTCGGCCCCGAGCAGGGCTGGACCCTGCCCGGCATGACTGTTGTCTGCGGAGACAGCCATACGGCGACACACGGTGCCTTCGGCGCGCTGGCGCACGGCATCGGCACCTCCGAGGTCGAGCATGTGCTGGCCACCCAGACGCTGATCCAGCGTAAGGGCAAAAACATGAAGGTCGAGATCACGGGCAAACTGCGCCCCGGGGTCACCGCCAAGGATATCACCCTGTCCGTTATCGGCGAGACCGGCACCGCAGGCGGCACCGGCTATGTCATCGAATATTGTGGCGAGGCGATCCGTGATCTGTCCATGGAAGGGCGCATGACCGTCTGTAATATGGCCATCGAGGGCGGCGCACGCGCGGGCCTGATCGCACCGGACGAGAAGACATTTGAGTATTGCATGGGTCGCCCCCACGCACCAAAGGGCGCGCAGTGGGAAGCAGCCCTCGCATGGTGGAAAACACTCTACACCGACGACGATGCACACTGGGACAAAGTCGTGACACTCAAAGGTGAAGATATCGCGCCTGTTGTCACATGGGGCACCTCGCCCGAAGACGTTCTACCCATCACCGCGAGCGTACCTGCTGCCTCCGATTTCTCAGGCGGCAAAGTAGACGCAGCCCAGCGCTCACTTGACTATATGGGCCTGACCGCGGGTACGCCCCTGTCCGAGGTCGAGATCGACACCGTGTTCATCGGATCCTGCACCAACGGCCGCATCGAAGACCTGCGCGCCGCTGCTGCGATCCTCAAGGGTAAGAAGAAGAAAGACGGCATCCGCGCGATGGTTGTCCCCGGCTCCGGCCTTGTCCGCGCACAAGCCGAAGAAGAAGGCCTTGCCGAAATCTTCATAGAGGCGGGTTTTGAATGGCGCCTCGCAGGCTGCTCCATGTGCCTTGCGATGAACCCCGACCAACTCGCCCCCGGAGAGCGTTGCGCGGCAACATCCAACCGCAACTTCGAGGGCCGTCAGGGTCGCGGCGGTCGCACGCACCTGATGTCCCCCGCGATGGCAGCAGCAGCAGCAATCACCGGAAAGCTCACCGATGTGCGTGAATTGATGTAATCCGCCCCACCCCCCGTGCCGCCGTCAAAACGGTGCACGGGGGGTGTACAGGGGGTGTACAGATAGCACCCCTTGGCGATTGCGTCTCACAGTTAAGAAATACACCACATCTTGTGGCTCAAAATTAGGAGTTTGTTAATGAACAAGTTCACCACCCTCAGCGGCATCGCCGCGCCTATGCCCATGATCAACATCGACACTGATATGATCATCCCCAAGCAATTTTTGAAAACGATCAAGCGTTCCGGCCTCGGCGTGAACCTGTTTGACGAAATGCGTTATGACGATGACCGAAATGAAATCCCTGATTTCGTACTAAACAAATCACAGTACCGCGATGCACAAATCCTTGTCGCGGGTGATAATTTCGGCTGCGGCTCCTCACGTGAACATGCGCCATGGGCCATCGCCGACTTCGGCATCACCTGCGTGATCGCGCCGTCCTACGCGGACATCTTCTATAACAACTGCTTCAAGAACGGCATCTTGCCAATCGTGCTCCCGCAAGAGCAGGTAGATGCCCTGATGAAGGACGCCGAAAAAGGCGCGAACGCACGGATCGAAATCGATCTTGAGAACCAGAGCATCACCTCCTCGGACGGTGACGTGTTCACGTTCGAAGTTGATGCGTTTAAAAAGAAATGTCTGATCAACGGCTTGGACGACATTGGCCTTACCATGGAAAAAGCCGCATCCATAGACACTTACGAAGCAGCGGCCACACAAAGCCGTCCTTGGGTCTAATCTCACTCAGGTTAACCTTTAATTAGGTTACCCTGAAATTTAAGCGAGTTTCCTAGTGGGCGTGCATGCCCCGCCCACTAGATGTTGCGGTTGCCTTACTTACGCCCCGCAAATGATGCAAGAACGCACCACCCCTTCCCACAAAAGGCCTCATGCTTCCGGTTATCTGACGTAATAGTCTTGAGAACTAAGGCGAAAGAAGGCACGATTGTGACAACAATGAGGCAGGCCTTCTCGACCCGAAGGCATCAAGTTGGGACAAGCACGCGGCAAACGCGGCTGGCCAGTTTGAAAGGGATAGAACGTTGATAGTACGTATGACCAGCGCTGCGGCGCGTGGACTTTTGGTTGCGACCATGATCATGACGCCGGCGCTCGTTTTGCCGGGTCTTGGAAGTGATTCTACGCAAGTTGTATTGCTTGTGGCCCTCTTGGCCGGAGTTCTTACGTTTGTGGAATACAACTCTGTGTTTCCCAGCATTGTGGAATTCCGTGATGCCGCACCATTCAACCGCCTGCGCTTTGTATCCCTTTTTCTGACGGTCTTTTTACTGAGCGCAATCGTGAAGGGCATGGCCGATCCAACCTTGTTCACTGCCGCACTCACATCCATCGGCACGATTGTCGGCAATGCGATGGACTTCCCCTATTCACCCGTTCGCATGGTCGTGCTGATGCTCCCACAGGATGCACCCTATGAAACCGTGAGCTTTGTACGCACAGCCGCAGGCGTTTCTTATCTGATCTCACTGACCGCAATGACAGCCTTTCTTATCCTTGTGCGCATCCTCAATTGGCCTGCACGCTCTGGCGCATTTAATGTCTGGGTCAACCTGCCGCTATTCGACCCTACCGCTGGTGGTGACGTACTTGAGCGGTTGCAACGTGATGCGCGGATCAACATCGCACTTGGTTTCTTGCTCCCGTTTGCTGTACCGGCAATGGTCAAACTGGCCGCCGATCTGATAGACCCTGTGACGTTACAGAACCCGCAAACTCTTATTTGGACAATCGCAGCATGGGCCTTCCTACCGGCAAGCATCATCATGCGTGGCATCGCCATGGGCAAGATCGCCGACATGATCGAAGAAAAGCGCAAGCGTGCGTATGCAGAGCAGGCAGCAGAGGGTTTGCAGCTGGCCTGATCCAGATATGTCTCTCGGTGGCGCTGATGCTCGTCTGCGCCACTGCACCTGCGCAAGCCGAAACCCTGCGCATCGCCACCTTCAACGCAGAACTGACACGCAAAGGCCCGGGCCTTTTGCTGCGCGATATCAAGCGTGGCGAAGACGAGCAGATTGACGCCTTTGTTGCCCTCATGACAGAGGTGCGTCCCGATATTGTCGCTCTACAGGGCATAGACCATGATCTGCGCCAGACCGCGCTCACGGCCTTAATTGAAACATTGGGCAACGCTGGTCTCACCTATTCCAACCATTTCGCAAACCCTCCGAACGCTGGGCAAGCAAGTGGCCTTGACCTCAATGGCAATGGCACACTGGGCGATGCGGATGATGCACACGGCTTTGGTCGCTACAACGGGATGGGCGGTATGGCGGTCCTGTCACGCTTTCCCATTGAACAAAACGCCGTCGAGGATTTCACCCCGATGCTCTGGCGTGATCTAAGCGGTCACATATATCCGATGGTCGATGGGCTGCCGTTTGGCGGTGAAGAGGTTTTCGCTGCCCACAGGTTATCGTCGCGCGGGCATTGGGTTGTTCCGATCCAGACCCCCAATCACGGCACCCTACGACTGATGACGTTTCACGCCACGCCGCCCATTTATGACGGTGATGAGGATCGCAACGGTCGCCGCAATCATGACGAGGTGGCTTTCTGGCTCGACTATCTCAGCGTTGACACCAATCCACAGCCCTTCATACTTGCTGGCACAGCCAACATTGACCCAAAGCGAGGCAGCGGACGGCGCAAGGCGATCAAGGAACTGCTGGCCTCTCCAAGCCTGCAAAACCCCTTTGACGATAGCCCAACCGCCGATTTCAAAGATCCACTGCCCGGTGATCTGAGGGTCGATTATCTACTGCCCTCATCCGACTGGCGCGTGATCGCAAACGGCATGGTCAGTGCACCAAAGGCCAGCCGCCATAGCCTGCTTTGGGTGGACATCACTCGCGCCGATCCTTGACGCCCCTGCCTGCGCACGCTACGCCAAATCAACAAAATTTTAGGAGCATTTCGCAATGGCAAACCCCACACTTTTGATCCTCGCCG
The DNA here is from genome assembly GCA_965364195.1 of uncultured Sulfitobacter sp. Taxonomy (GTDB): domain Bacteria; phylum Pseudomonadota; class Alphaproteobacteria; order Rhodobacterales; family Rhodobacteraceae; genus Sulfitobacter. The sequence goes on from CBDTVN010000105.1 coordinate 5,454, forward strand.
GTGACGGCATCGGCCCCGAGGTCATGGGCCAAGTCACCCGTATCATCGACTGGTTCGGCGCCAAACGTGATCTAGCCTTTGATATCGAGCATGATCTGGTTGGCGGTGCCTCCTATGACAAGCACGGCACGCCCCTGCATGACGACACAATGGCCCGCGCACTCGAAGTAGACGCTGTTCTGCTGGGTGCTGTTGGCGGCCCGAAATATGATGATCTGGATTTCTCGGTAAAGCCAGAGCGCGGACTGCTGCGTCTGCGCAAAGAAATGGACCTGTTCTCGAACTTGCGTCCTGCTCAGTGCTTTGACGCGCTGGCCGATTTCTCTTCGCTGAAAAGGCATCTTATCGCAGGTCTCGATATCATGATCGTGCGCGAGCTGACGTCGGGCGTCTATTTCGGAGAGCCGCGCGGCATCTTTGAAGAAGGCAACGAGCGTGTGGGCATCAACACCCAACGCTATACAGAGAGCGAGATTGACCGCGTCGCGCGCTCCGCGTTCGAACTGGCACGCCGTCGCGGTAACAAGGTCTGCTCCATGGAGAAGGCCAACGTGATGGAAAGCGGCATTCTGTGGCGCGAAGTTGTGCAAAAGGTGCACGACGAGGATTATGCTGATGTCGAGCTGTCCCACATGTACGCCGACAATGGCGCGATGCAGCTGGTGCGTGCGCCCAAGCAGTTTGACGTGATCCTGACTGATAACCTCTTCGGCGATATCCTCAGCGATTGTGCGGCGATGCTCACCGGCTCACTCGGCATGCTGCCCTCTGCATCCCTCGGCGCACCAAACGCAGAAGGCCGTCCAAAAGCGCTCTATGAGCCCGTACACGGCTCCGCGCCTGATATCACGGGCAAAGGTTTGGCGAACCCGATTGCCTGCATCCTCAGCTTTGCCATGGCGCTGCGCTATTCTTTTGACCAAGGTGATGAAGCCACGCGTCTGGAAAATGCCGTTGAAAAGGTTCTGGCCGATGGTGCGCGCACGGCGGATCTGATGGGTGAGGAAGGCGGCACGCCGATCTCAACCACAGACATGGGTGATGTGATCCTCAAAGCTCTCGACGCAAGCCTTTAAAGGTCCACAATACTGCGGGTGCGCACGTCCATCAAGAATGTGACGAGCGCATCCATCGCCCCATCCTGCATGCATGAAACCTGCCAGATATCCGGCAGATCAGTGGGCAGCACTGCAAGAACACGCTGACACGGGCACCCGCGCCGCATGATCAACGCCGCGCCCAGCTCTTTTAACGCAGCATCGGTTAACACCGTAGAACTGACTTCGGTGAAGGTGGCGGTTATGCCTAAATCGCTATGTTTCATGGCCTACCTCATCGTGGCTGGCCCCAGCATGGCACGGCAGAAGGGCCACAATAGGGCCAGACTGCGCCATCCCTTTGCCGATTGAGACCCCCGACAAAAGCTGGCAAGCTTCGCTAGACTCAATCCAAAAGGCCGCTCCCGATGACCGACACGCCCATCCTTGCCGAATTCCTGCTCCCCACAAACGAGCTGCGCGATGACCTGCCATTCTATACCAAGATCCTCGGCATGCGGCTTGAGAATATCTTTCCCGCCGACAACCCCTCAGTCGCCAGCTTTTCCGGCCATGGCCTGCGCCTGCGGATCGAAAAAGGCGCCGATGTGCCCGCGGGGCATTTACGCATCCTCACCGATGACGTTGACGGTTTTGCCGATGGCGCACGTGAGTTGACGGCACCCAATGGCACGCGTGTGTCTATTGTCCCGCTCACACCTCAATTCGAACAGATTACAACACAGCACGAATTTGCCGTGCGCCGCCTTGCCGATGAGGCCCCTTGGGTAATCGGCCGCGCGGGTATGCATTACCGCGATCTGATACCCTCGCGCCTCGGCGGCTCTATCATTGCCAGCCACATCCGAATCCCTGATGGCGGGCCTGTGCCAGACATGGTGCATTACCACACTGTCGGGTTTCAGCTAATCTTTTGCTACCGCGGCTGGGTCGATGTTCTTTATGAAGACCAAGGCGATATGATCCGTCTGCACGCGGGCGATTGCGTGACCCAACCCCCTGGCATCCGCCACCGCGTCGTTGAAGCTTCTCCCAACATCGAGGTCATCGAGATCGGCGTGCCGGCCGAGCATGTCACAACCATCGACCATGATTTCACCCTGCCGAACGGTATAGGTGATCCAGCGCGCGAATGGGACGGTCAAACTTTTGTTCATCACATCAAGGAAGGCGCCACATGGCAGCCATTCCGTGTCCCGGGGTTTACCACCCGCGACACCGGCATCGCCAAAGGGACAAAAGGCGTGGCTGGTATTCAAGTCGTGCGGCGCGCTGATGACGAAGCACCCGTATTTTCCCATGATGCAGACATCCATTTTACCTTTGTGATGGAAGGCACGATGACGCTACACGCAGAGGGGCAAGAGGACCGCGCCCTCGAAGCGGGCGATGGCTTTGTCATACCCCCAAATATGAAAGTCCAATACACCAGTGCATCTGACGATATCGAGTTGCTGGAAGTTGCTCTGCGCGGCGACTTTAAGACCACTTTGGCTTGAATAGGCTCTAACTTAGAGACTGAAACATAGGGTATAGTCTGCGAAACTCTTCATATGCGCGGTCATAAGCAGCGGCTTGATCTGCCACAGGCATGATAACTTCCGCTGTTGCTGGTGGGACCATGATGTCCTCAACAGCCGCTCCTGTTGCGGCCACCATACCCAGCCGTGCCGCACCCAATGCCGCCCCGAACTCACGCCCTTCAGGTAGCAAAAGCGGTGTTTTCAATATCGTAGCAAGCATCTGCAACCAATACCGCGATGCGGCGCCTCCCCCGATGGCATAGAGCGCTTCGCACACTGCACCCGTGCCGCGCATCGCCTCAAACCCGTCACGCAAGCCAAAGCACACCCCCGCCAGTACGGCATGGGTTAAGTCTTCAGTCGTCGTGCTTGTGCTTAGCCCACTAAATCCACCGCGCACCTGCGCATCGTTGTGGGGCGTTCGCTCACCAGAGAGATATGGTGCGAATTCGACGCGACCCGGTGCACGCAACGTACTCCCTAACGCTTCCGTCAACTGTGCCGGACTGCGCCCGGTGATTGACGCAAGCCATGTAAGGCTATCCGCTGCCGACAACATTACCGACATCTGATACCACCGCTGAGGCACCGCGTGACAAAAAGTGTGCAGCGCGGTCTCGGGAGCTGCTTGCATCCCGTCCCGCGCCGTCAACAACACACCAGAAGTCCCGAGCGAGACAAAACCCTGTCCCTCCTCCATCATGCCTAAACCGCAGGCAGCTGCCGCATTGTCCCCCGCACCACCTGCAACCGTGACTTCATCTGTAAGACCCCATTGCGTTGCAAGTTCACGGCGCAATACACCCGCTGGTGCACTGCCCTCCACCAGCTTTGGCATCTGATCCGTCCGCATATGGCCAAGCTCCAAAAGCGTTGGGGACCAATCACGTTTCGATATATCCAACCATGATGTTCCGGCAGCGTCCGACAGATCCCCAACATGATCACCGGTCAGATAATGATTGAGAAATGCCGCAGGCAGCAACACTTTAGCCGTCTTTGCGAAAATATCCGGCTCATGCTCACGCAGCCAAGCAAGCTTTGGCGCAGTAAATCCGGGGAAGACGATGTTGCCGCTGATCTTACGAAACGCTGGGTCGGCATCCATAGCAGCTGCCTGAACATGACTTCGGGTATCGTTCCACAAGATACACGGCCGCAGCACGCGATTATCAGCATCCAGCAAGGTCGCCCCATGCATATGCCCAGCAACGCCAATACCCTTAGTTTCTGTAAATTCGGGATGCTTGCTCCGCAACTGTGCAACCACAGTGTTCAATGCATCAATCCAATCTTGGGGATCTTGCTCAGACCAGCCCGCATGCAGATGAGAGACACCATAAGACGCCTCGGCGGAGCCTAAAACAGCTCCATGCCCATCCACCAGCAACGCACGGATACCGGATGTACCAAGATCAATTCCAAGAAAGCTCATGCATCATCCTAGAACCGCCTGAGCGATGGCCGCAACCTCAAAAAACTATAGTGACCACGATTGGGGATGGTCCCTTTGCTGAAAAGCAATGCCTCAACAAATTGCAATTAGGCCATAAAAAATAGAACTTTGCCGTTTTCCCAAAGAGTAGTGGGAAATACACTATGGCATATTTCTCCTACCGTATCCGGTGCAGGGTTGTCGTGCGGTCCAGCTGACTCGCGCCCCAAGTTCCTCCCAGCGTGCGCGGCGTTCTTGGGGTTCAATTCGTGACCTTACGCTACCATTTTATTCACCGACCAGCACCAAGTTCACGCGACTGAAGTCATCGACAGCTGCCAGAATGGAAAAAAGGCGACCGCCAGTCAGCACATCGGATACGAAATCCAAGCTGCAGTGCTGGTTCGGACCATCCGGCGGCACCATCGGGCCAATGTGCGTTTTCTGCCGCTTCAGCGGCGCACCTGAAGCTTCTCTTCTGTATAAACGGGGTCTTGCCAAGTTGTTGGTGGCTGATTGTGAAGCATTGGAAAAGGTTGGATTATGCCGTTATTTCTGCGGTAACATCGGACCAGAGGTTGAACGCATCAGTGCGTGCGCGGCGGTATGAGGCTGCAGTAAGTTGATAGCGGCCCGGTCGGAAAATCAGGTTGATCCACTGCCCGACAATTGCTGCTTGAAGCAATGAGAGGGTGGCCATGTGCTGACAGCAACCTCTGAGTCTGCCGGTGGTATTCTAATCGGCCAAATACTAACTCTCGTTTACGCGTCGCCCTGTGCGATACTTCGACCG
>CBDTVN010000106.1:0-10160 GCA_965364195.1 uncultured Sulfitobacter sp.
ATATGCGTCGATGCCCGTGAACAGGCCCCAGTAAAACAAGATGCTGGGGATGGCGGCGGCCAGTGCGATCTCGACATAAGGGCGTGACAGAAAGGACGCCATGATAAAGGCCGTAGCCCCCATAATGGGCGGCATCAGAACACCGCCAGTGGAGGCGCAGGCTTCGGTCGCGGCGGCGGTTTTTGCGGAAAAGCCCGTCTTGCGCATCGCCGGAATAGACACGGCACCTGTGGTCAACACGTTCGAGATCACAGATCCGGACATAGATCCCATGAAACCGCTCGCAAAGATCGACACTTTTGCAGCACCGCCGCGGTAACCCCCAACCATGCCAAGCGCCAAGTCGTTAAAGAATTGCCCACCACCCGTGCGCTGCAACACAGCGCCGAACAGGATGAACCCGATGACAACGCCACCGAAGGCTTTCATCGGGATGCCGAACGAGCTTTCGGCCGAATAGATATGATAGGGGACGGTTTGCATGAACGTGCTTTGGAACCCTGTGAAGGGATCTGGCACATGACCGGCGAAGGTCGGGTAGAAGGCAAAAAACAAGACGATGAAGAACAGCACCATGCCGCCTGCGCGGCGGCAGGCTTCAAGGATCAAAAAGAAGAATACGACCGAGACATATTGCGCCGTTTCGGGCGCCGCGTATTCCCAACCAGAGGACAGGTTTTGCTGTGCCGTCTGTGCGAGGTACGCCGTACAGGCGAGGGACGCTGCAAACAGCGCCCAGTCGAGCAACGAGGGCACGCCGCCCTTGCCACCGCGCATTTGGAATATCAAAAAACTCAGCGCGAGATACAAGCCGCCGAGAATATAGAGATAGCGACCCTCAATCAAAACAATGCCGAAGAGCTGAATGTTGAAAAGCTGATTTATCACCAGCACGAGCGACAAGATCGTTCCAATTACCACAACCCAACGCGCAGGCCCTGCCAGACGCTCGGCCGGAGTTTCACCGTCTATGGCAACTTGCTCGATGCCTTTGGCGTCAAGGGCAGCGGTCGTTTTATCGGTCATGGGTTCACTCTTGTCTACTGCAGAACAGGCCTATTGCAAGGCAGGGAAAACCGGCCAGCACGTGGGCTGGCCGGTTTTATGGCATTGGTCAGGATCAGAAGACGATGGTGAACCCACCTGCTTCAAGAGCCTCGCGGCGTGCGGCAGTCCATGCTGCAACCCAGTCTTCAGGGTTGGATGCTTTTGTCGCCTCCCACGCGGCGGACAAGGCTGCCTGACGGGCAAGCAGATTGTCGTTATGTGCCTGTGCAACCTCAGTCCAAATGCCTGCTTCGGTGTAAAAACGGATCGCACCTTCATGGTAGGGGACAACCCATTCCATGTTCTGCTTGTCCATGGCCCAGCCCCCGATGCCCGGTGAATTGCCGTCATACTTCGGGAACAGCTCAACCATCGCTTTGGTCATGTTATAGACCAGATCAGCCTCGGTTGCTTCCATAGCTGTCAGCACTGGGTAGGCATAGCCCGCTCCCTGATAGCCGTCTGTGCCGTCAATCGTAGCACCTACCATCGCTTTGTTCAGCGTAAAGAACGGTGCGATTTCTTGCATTGCTGCCACACCCTCGGTGTTTGCGGGATCAATAGGGGGCCAGAACAAACCGCGCGGACCCGCTTCGGCCTCGTAGGTTTTGCCGGAGTTGGTGGAGGCGAAGGCCGCGTCAACCTGACCTTCGATCAGGCCCGTCCAGCTTGCACCGAAACCACCAAAGTCCACACGCTCCACGTCATCCCAAGTCAGGCCGCCGTACGCCAGATAGGCTGCGGTGTTCACGTTGAGCGCAGGTGCGCCTACGATATAGGCCACACGCTTGCCCTTGAGGTCAGCGTAGGTCTCGATGCCCAGATCAGCCGCGACACCAACCGCAAGGTTGATCGCGCCCCCGTTATTGGCCATGAGCACGCGAATGGGTTGTGGACCCCAATTCTCGGCACCAAAATCAAAAACACCTTCTTGCGCCATGTAACTGCCGCCGACACCGGTGGCCGAGAATTGCACACGACCCTGGCGCAACGGTTCGGTCCGGGAAACATCGTTCTTGCCCGGCAAAACGCGCAGGTTTACGCCTGCGGCATCCTGGAGTGCCGCGCCAATGGCGACCGATTGGTTGTAACCCGCTGATCCGGTTCCGTACGCAGTCCAGCTCAGCTGCTTTGGCAGCTCGAAATCCTGCGCCATACCCATCGTTGTCGATAGGCCCAGTGCAGCGATTGAAGCGGTGATATAGTTCATATTTTCCTCCCAAAAAATTTGAAACCTACTGGCCTTTGGTGTGGCGAGTTCGGTCGGACAGCCATGGCATTTCGTGAAACGCCATTCCGCCTTGTGGAACCAGCGTAGGAATCTTTGTCTGGAGGAGTCAATATTTGTCCGAGAAAATTCCCAGATTGCCGAGTGCCTCGTCATGTTGCTGCGGCACTTAGCCTAGCAGTGTGAACATCAATGTTTGAAGGTCGTGTTTTATGTCTATCTTGAAAAAGCGGGCGTAAATTTAAAGGTCGTTCATAGACCGAAAAAAAGTACTGGGGCCGATATGAGCCTCTTACTGGAGTAATGGGCCAAAAAGGCGCAACTTATGTTGGTACGAAGCGTCCAGACTTGCAGTATCGCTAAAGTTGCCCGCAGAATGGCAACCTGACCAAGCTTGACTGAAACCCTGAACAGTTCACTGCTCCGTGTAAGGGCACCCTTCGCCTACAGGGTACGCAATGCGCAAGTATTCATGGCCACCTAAAACTCTATCCATTGTCATTTTCGATCTAGACGGACGTATGGTCCGCGCCGCCGGTTATTGAGGTGCCCGTACTTGAGGCGTGATCTGGTGGAGGTCTGAAACGACGTGCCAAGGGGTGGCCGTTGCATGAGCTGAGACTGAGATAGATTGATTGCTGATCGACAGGAGGCCAAGAAGGAAGCGCCGGAAATTTTTTTCATAGGTTGAAAACGGGTTGCCAAGGAACCGTTGCCTTGCCACTCTCGATGCTATCACTTGATAGGACTGTCACCATGCCCCTGCGCCCGCTCGATATTGACCCGACCCATTGTTTGATTGCGGGGAAATGGGGGCCTTGTGACGCTGCGCAAACGCTTGAACTGATCAACCCGTCGGATGGGAGTGTTTTGTGTGAGATTGCCCGTGCAGGCGCGTCGGACGTTGACCGTGCCGTGCGTGCAGCACGGGCCGCATTTGAGGGGCCTTGGGGGCGCGCAACTGCGGTGGAACGGGGGCGCGTGCTGCAAAGAATTGGCGCGCTTGTGCTTGAGAATATCGATGCACTTGCGGAGCTAGAGGCGCTCGATGTGGGCAAGCCGCTAAGCCAGGCGCGCGCAGATGTAGTAGCACTTGCGCGGTATATGGAGTTTTACGCAGGTGCCGTGGACAAACTGCACGGCCAGACCATCCCTTATCTTGATGGCTACACGGTCTATACCCTGCGCGAGGCGCACGGCGTGACGGGGCACATCGTGCCGTGGAATTACCCGATGCAAATCATCGGCCGGTCGGTCGGTGCCGCTTTGGCGACCGGGAACGCAGCTGTGCTGAAACCCGCGGAGGAAGCGTGCCTGACAGCACTTGCATTTGGCGAATTGGCGCGCCGCGCGGGGCTGCCCGATGGGGCGCTCAATATCGTGCCGGGGCTGGGGGCAGAGGCGGGGGCGGCGCTTACGTCTCACGAAGACGTCAATCATATCTCTTTTACGGGATCAGTCGGGACGGGGCGTTTGATCCAGAAGTCTGCGGCGGAGCATCTGGTGCCTGTCACGCTTGAGTTGGGTGGGAAGTCTCCGCAGCTCGTATTTGAAGATGCCGACATCGATGCGGCTTTGCCGTTTTTGGTGAACGCAGGCATCCAGAACGCAGGCCAGACATGCTCGGCCTCTTCACGGATACTGGTGCAGCGTGGTGCCTATGACGAGGTCGTGCGTAAAATGGGCGCGCGCTATACTGCATTGCGAGCTGGGCCAGCGATGGATGATCTGGCGGTCGGGCCATTGGTGTCTCAGCGCCAAAAGGAGATCGTTGAGGGGTTTTTGGCCAAAGGTGCTGATTTGAATATGGTGGCCCAAGGAACGGTTGTAGCCGATGCGCCCACTGGAGGTGCCTATGTTGGACCTACCTTGTTTGAAGGGTGCTCGCCCGACCATACCCTCGCCCAAGACGAGGTATTCGGCCCCGTTCAGGTGATTATTCCATTCGAGGATGAGGCCGAGGCGCTGGCCATTGCAAATGGCACAGCCTATGGCCTTGTCGCGTCCGTTTGGTCACGCGATGGGGCGCGCCAGATGCGGTTGGCAAAAGCGCTGCGCTCGGGGCAGGTGTTCTTGAACAACTACGGCGCGGGCGGTGGGGTCGAATTGCCCTTTGGCGGATCGGGCCTGTCGGGGCACGGCCGTGAAAAAGGGTTTGAGGCGCTTTATGGCTTCACCTCTTTGAAAACGGTGGCCGCGTTTCACGGGTAATGATTGACTTTAGACTGGAACTGACTTGGGAGGGTTAGAAATGCGTTTGCAAGGAAAAACAGCGATTGTGACGGGTGGCGCCTCAGGCTTTGGCGCGGGGATCGTGCGCAAATTTGTAGCGGAGGGGGCGCAGGTGATGATTGCGGACCTGAACACAGCGATGGCTGAGGAGGTGCGCCAGGAGATGGGTGCACATGCCATTGTGGCTACGGTCAATGTGGCCGATGGTGCCAGCGTTGCGGCGATGACGGCGCAAGCCATTGATGCATGGGGCCACATCGACATTCTGGTGAACAATGCAGGGACCACACATCTGCCCGCCCCGATGGAGACGATCAGCGACGATGAATTCGACCGCGTGTTCACTGTAAACTGCAAGTCTGTCTATCTCACGGCACGTAATATCGTGCCACTGATGAAGGCGCGCGGTGCGGGCAATATCCTCAACATCGCCTCGACTGCAGGCGTGTCGCCGCGCCCGAACCTCAACTGGTACAACGCGACCAAGGGCTGGATGAACAACGCGACCAAGGGCATGGCGGTCGAGCTTGCCCCTTCCGGCGTGCGCGTCAATGCGCTGAATCCCGTGGCTGGTGAGACGCCAATGCTGGCATCTTTCATGGGGGAGGACACGCCGGCTATGCGTGCCAAGTTCCTCTCGACCATTCCATTGGGCCGGTTTTCCACACCTGAGGATATGGGCAATGCCGCCTGTTATATATGCTCTGATGAGGCCTCGATGATCACTGGCGTTTGCATGGAAGTCGATGGCGGACGCTGTATCTGATAAAAAACCTAAACTTCCGATCGCTTGCGTCTTGGTATCGGTTCGCACCTTTCCTATTTACCGCGTAGAGTACAAAACAATTGTCGTCATGATTCCATATCGGGGCGAAACGACTGCCTAGGAGGCGAAGACCTCTCGGCCCCAACAGTATGGAGCGCACGTGTCCCTTCTTTTGATCGTTGCCTTGCCTTTTCTGGGCGCGCTGCTGCCCGGTTTGATGAACCAGGCGGGACGTGCCGCCTGTGCGGGGGTGACGTTCACGATCACGCTTGCTGCCTTTGTCGGGCTCATGACCAACCTGCCTGCGGTCATGGCGGGCGACGTGGTGATGTTTCGCGCTGAGTGGATCCCCTCGCTGGGGCTAAACTTCACACTGATGCTGGACGCGCTAGGCTTTTTCTTTGCCACGCTGATCCTTGGCATCGGGTTGCTGATCATCGCCTACGCGCGGTTTTACCTCGCCCGTGAGGACAATATGGGTGAGTTCTTTACGTATCTGCTGCTGTTCCAAGGGGCGATGGTAGGCATTGTATTGTCCGATAACATCCTGCTTTTGCTGGTGTTTTGGGAATTAACCTCGCTTTCGTCTTTCCTGCTCATCGGATATTGGAAGCATCTGCCCGAAGGGCGCCAAGGTGCGCGGATGGCGTTGACCGTGACGGGCATGGGGGGGCTTGCGCTGATCGGTGGGATGATGATCCTTGGTCAGATCGCGGGGAGCTATGACCTGAGTGTGATCCTGCAAAACCGCGAGTTGATCCAAGAGAGTAGCCTGTATTTACCTGCGCTCATTCTGATCCTGATTGGCTGTTTCACAAAGTCTGCACAATTTCCGTTTCACTTCTGGCTGCCCCACGCGATGGCAGCACCTACGCCTGTCTCGGCCTATCTGCACTCTGCCACGATGGTGAAGGCGGGGATTTTCCTGATGGCGCGCATGTGGCCCGTCCTTTCCGGTACGCCGGAATGGTTCTGGCTCGTGACAGGTGCGGGTCTGATCACAATGATCTTGGGCGCGGTGATTGCGCTGTTCAAGCATGACCTCAAGGCGCTGCTTGCTTTCTCGACCGTGAGCCACCTTGGCCTGATCACGATGCTGCTGGGCACCGGCACGGCGTTTGGCGCGATGGCAGCGGTGTTCCACATCCTGAACCACGCGACGTTTAAGGCGGCGCTGTTCATGTCGGCAGGTATCATTGATCACGAGACGCACACCCGCGATATCCGTCGCCTTGGCGGCTTGCGTCATCTCATGCCGATCACCTTTGTGATTGCCACGCTGGCTGCACTGTCGATGGCAGGTATCCCGCTGCTGAACGGCTTCCTCTCCAAAGAAATGATGTTGGAAGAGGCCTATCACACGGTTCTGGGCGACAATCACTGGATTGTACCAACTCTGGCCGTGGTCGGCTCAATCTTTTCGGCGGGCTATTGCTTTCGCCTGATCGGCCACACTTTCCTCGGGGCCAAGCGTGACGATTATCCGGCCGCGCCGCACGATCCCCCCGCGGGTCTGTGGATGCCGCCAGCGCTTTTGGTGGTGCTGGTTGTTGTCATCGGTGTGGCACCGTTTTTGGCAGAGCCTGCGGTCAAAGGCATCACCTCTGCTGTACTGGGCAATACTGCCGAAGTGCCCAAGGCGTACTTCAAAATCTGGCATGGTCTGGTTCCTGCACTTTATATGTCCATTATAGCAAGTGTCGGCGGCCTGATTGTTCTGGCGCTGTTCAACCCGATGTTGAAGCTCTGGGACGCAACCCCGCGACCGGAGGCCAAGACTATCTTCGAGGGCCTGGTTGAAGGCATCGTGCGCTTGGCCAAAGCGCTGACGCTCCCACTGCACAATGGTGCATTTTCGCGCTACGGCGCGATCATGGCGGTCACTGTTATCATCGCGGGCTATTACGCGTGGCGCACGGGTACCGTCGGTGCGGCGACCCGCGACGTGCAACCGGTGGGCGCAATTGAGATTGCCGGCTGGGCGATGTTGATCGCTGCTGTAACGGGCATGGTCTTCCAACACCGCAATCGCTTGTTGTCGCTGGTGCTCATCGGGATCGTCGGCCTGATGGTCTCGGTCGGCTTTGTCTTCTTCTCGGCACCCGATTTGGCGATGACCCAGATCACGGTGGAGGTGGTAACGACGATCCTCCTACTGCTGGCCCTGAATTTTTTGCCGAATGAAACACCCATAGAGAGCACGGTCTTGCGCCGCGTGCGCGATGTGACAATTGCGGTTGCAGGCGGTGCGGCGGCGATGGCGCTCAGCTATCACTACCTGCTGCGCGATGCAGTGACGTCACCGATTTCGGAATTCCACCTCGCCAACAGCTACAAGGGCGGCGGCGGTACGAATGTGGTGAACGTGATCCTCGTTGATTTCCGTGGGTTTGATACCTTCGGTGAGATCATCGTGCTCAGTATCGCTGCGGTCTTGATCTATGCGCTGACCGAGACATTGCTCGACGGCCCCGTTCGCGCGCGCCTCCTGAACCGGACGCCGGATAAACTATTGGCGGGTGATATGCACCCGATGATGATGGTTGTCATGACTCGCGTGCTGATGCCTATCGTGATGATGGTTGGTTTCTACATCTTCCTGCGCGGCCACAACGAGCCGGGTGGCGGGTTCATCTCCGGCCTTGTCGTCTCCATCGGTTTGGTGATGCAATATATGGCCAGCGGATACAGCTGGGCCAGCCAACGCCAGCGCTACCCGCACCACGGTGTGATCGGGGCAGGTGTGCTGATAGCGGGCCTTACCGGCATCGGCTCGTGGTTTGTGGGCAAGCCGTTCCTGACGTCCGATTTTATGTATGTACGCATCCCGCCGTTTGAAAAGTTCGAACTGGCGACTGCCGCGCTCTTTGATCTCGGCGTGTTCCTCGCGGTTGTGGGGGCTGTGATGCTCTCGCTCGACGGCTTCTCGCGCCTCGCACGGCGCGCCCATGTAAAGGACAGTGACTACGCCATGGATATCAACCCTGCGCGATCCGAGAACGAAGCGCTTAAAGGGGGAGGAGCATAACATGGAATTTCTTGTAGCCTCTGCAATCGGTGTGCTGACCGCGGGTGGCCTATATATGGTCATGCGTTTGCGGACTTTTCCGGTGATCCTTGGGGTGTCGTTGCTCACCTATGCCGTGAACGTGTTCTTGTTTGCCTCGGGCCGTTTGACCATGGGTGCGCCGCCTATTCTGACGGATGCGACGGTCTATGCCGACCCACTGCCGCAGGCTTTGGTACTTACTGCGATTGTGATCTCGTTTGGTATGACAGCTGTTGTGGTGATGATCGCGCTGGGCGCCTATCTTGGGACCGACGATGATCACATCGATGACGCGCCTGGCCGAGGGGAGGACGCGACATGACCCATTGGCTGATTATGCCGGTTGTTTTGCCGGCCATCCTCGCACCGTTCATCATCCTCGCCGCGCGCTATCACATAGGCATCCAGCGGGTTTTTTCCGTCGCTGGTGTCTTGGCGATGATTGCTATCGCCCTCGGCCTCGCGCTTGAGGTATCCGATGGCACGGTCATGCTCTACCAGCTTGGCGATTGGGCGGCCCCCTTCGGCATCGTGCTGGTGGGTGACCGTTTGAGCACGATGATGGTGCTCCTGATGTCTGTGTTGGCGCTGTTTGTACTGCTCTATTCCATCGGCTCCAAATGGGACGAACGCGGGCGACATTTCCATGTGCTGTTCCAGTTCCAGTTGATGGGGATCGCCGGTGCCTTCCTGACGGGTGACTTGTTCAACCTGTTTGTGTTCTTCGAGGTGCTGCTGATCGCCTCTTATGGCCTGATGATCCATGCGGGCGGAAATGCGCGGCTGCGGGCTGGTGTGCAATACGTGCTGTTCAACTTGCTTGGCTCGACGCTGTTTCTTTTCGCGCTCGGCGCGATTTATGCGGAGACCGGAACTCTTAACATGGCTGACCTCTCACAGCGGGTTCAGTTGATCGGCATGGACGAGACTGTAGGCATCCGCGTGGCTGCCGTCTTGTTGCTGCTGGTTTTCGCAATCAAAGCTGCTGTTGTGCCGCTGCACTTCTGGTTGCCGAGCTCTTACGCCGAAGCACCTGCACCTGTTGCGGCCTTGTTCGCTATCATGACCAAAGTTGGCGCGTATGCGATCATCCGCGTCTACACGATGATCTTTCCAGTCGACCTTGAGGTCACGGCGGGTCTGCACGGCACGTGGCTGCTGCCAGTTGCTTTGCTATCGCTTGCTGTTGGCGCAGTCGGAGTTCTGGCGGCAAAGAAGCTCGATCGTTTGGTGGCCTTTGCCGTGATCAGCTCGATGGGCATGGTGATGGTGGCGATTGCGCTCTTCACACAGGAGAGCATCGCATCCGCGCTCTATTACATGGTTCACTCTACATTGGCGGCGGGGGCACTGTTCCTGATCGTTGATCTGGTCCGGCAAAGCCGCGGGCATCTGGAACTGCGCACAGACGCGCCTGTGGCAGGGGCTGCGTTGATCGCCGGCGTTTTCATGGTCGCAGCGATTGCCATGACAGGCTTGCCACCGCTTTCAGGGTTTGTGGGCAAATTGATGATCCTGAATGCTGCCTTTGATGCTGGCCCTGATTTCTGGGTCTGGACAGTTGTGCTTGTCTCTAGTCTGATCAGTATTGTTGGGTTTTCGCGCGCTGGGTCTGTACTTTTCTGGAAGGCGCAGTCCGATGGTGCACCTGTACCTGAGCCGGGACGTGCGGCACCTTCCGCGCTTTCGTTTGCAGCAGTTGGCGGGCTTTTGACCTTGCTGATTGCGCATACGGTTTTTGCGGGGCAGATGTACAAATACACTAATGCAACAGCGGCGCAGCTGTTCTCGCCTGTCACTTATATTGACACCGTCCTCAGCACGCCCGGCAAGTTGAG
>CBDTVN010000107.1:0-10144 GCA_965364195.1 uncultured Sulfitobacter sp.
CCGCCTGATATCTCGATCCGTCCCCATTTCTCAAGATAGCCCATTCCGAGCAGGGAGCCGTCCATCTCGCCCCCGTTTACAGAAGCAAAAACATCCGTGTCCGTGATGTCGCCCAAGCGCACGGTGTCGAGGCGGACGGGTGCTGTGCGGACCTGTCCGTTGGCGGTGTTTGCGGTGCCGATGAAGTTGAGCGTATCGGGATCAAGGCCTGCGCGGCGTGCGTCCTCAAGGCTCAGCACCATATCGGTGGCGCCTGTGTCGACGACAAAACGGATATTCTCACCATTGAGCGCTAGCGTGAGATAGTAGTGGCCGTCCTGTTGGCGCGGCACCGAGATCTGGCCGTTGCCCAGCTGCAGTATCTGACCACCCGTGGTTTGGCGCTGCACATCATTCCACAGGCCATAGCCTGCCACCACGCCGAGGAAGATAAACCCCCAGATCATTGCCATTTGCAGAGATTTGCCAATGCCGTCACGCCCCGACATAAACAACCACCCAGCCACGGCACAGCCGAGCAGGGCGAGGTAGATCAGGCTGGCGATGTTATCTCCGGTCATGGCGTCTCCTATGCGTTATGCTCAATATAGGAGGAAAGGACCGTTATCCTAGTGCTGTAACGAAACCGAATTCGGCCAGCCCGTCGAGAACGAACTGTACCGAGAGCGCGGCCAGCAACATGCCAAAGATGCGCGTAAAGACGTTAATCGCCACTTTTCCAACGCGTTTTTCAAGATTGCTGGACAGGCGCAGCATCACATACATCAGCAGCAGGACAACGGCGAGGATCGATAGAACCACAGCGAGACCTTCACCGCCCGGCTTTTCACCAACCAGCAAGATCACGGAGGCAATCGCACCCGGCCCGGCGATTAGAGGGATGGCGAGGGGAAAGACGCTGGGATCTTCCGCATGGGTGGGGTCGTTCTCGGTCGAGCTGTCTTCGCGGCGCTTGGTGCGGCGCTCGAACAACATGTCGAGAGCAGTGAGAAACAGCAAAATGCCGCCTGCAACACGGAAAGCCGCCATTGATATGCCGATGAAGTCGAGAATTGCCTCTCCGGCCAGTGCGAAACACACAAGGATCAGGCAGCCAACCAACACGGCACGCCGCGCAATGCGTTCGCGCGCCGCGTTGGTCATATCGGGGGTCAGGGCCAGAAAAATGGGTGCAATCGCAATCGGGTCAACCACCACCAACAGCGTCACAAAGGCCGTGATCATATAGGCAGTGTCAAATATCATTTTTGCGCTTTTTCGAGCTTGCCTGCGGCGTCCATCCAAAGGCTCTCGGCGCGATTTAATGCGGTCATGACTTCGGCGTACTTCTTGTTCCAGACTTCCAACTCGCCCACCTTGTCCTTCTCGTAGAGAGCAGGATCGGCGAGTTTTTTGGCAAGCTTGTCGCGCATGTCGTTGATCTTGGTCACACGCGCCTCACTGGTGCGGACCTCGGATTTCAGCGCAAGGATGTCTTCGCGGCTGGCTTTCTTTTCCTTTGGTGCTTCCACTTTAGGACGCGCATTTTTGCTCACGGGTTTCTCAACCGTCAGCAGCATTTTGCGATAAGCTTCGAGGTCGTCCTCGTAGGGCTTCACAGTGCCATCGGAGACAAGCCAGAGACGGTCGGCGACCATCGACAGCAGGTGCATGTCATGGCTTACAAGGATCACGGCACCGGAGTAACGCGTCAGCGCCTCCACCAGCGCCTCACGACTTTCGATATCGAGGTGGTTGGTCGGCTCATCGAGGATAAGCAGGTGCGGCGCATCAAGCGTGGCCAGCAGCAGCGACAGGCGCGCTTTTTGTCCACCAGACAGGCGGCCGACGGCAGTGTCCGCTTGATCCGGGCCAAGGCCGAAACCGGCGAGTTGCGCGCGCAGTTTGGGTTGCATGATGCCGGGGCGTGCTGCGATCATGTGCTGCAACGGCGTCTCGTCGATGGTCAGCTCGTCCACCTGATGCTGCGCAAAGAAACCGATGCGCAGTTTGTTGGAATTGACCGCCTTACCCTCGAACAGGACCAGACGGTTGCTGAGCAGCTTGGAGAGCGTCGATTTACCTTGGCCATTGCGACCGAGCAAAGCGATACGGTCATCCTGGTCGATGCGCAGGTTCAGACGGCTGAGCACTGGCGTCCCCTCGATATAACCAGTCGATCCGCCCTCAATGCTGATAATTGGCGGTGACAACTCGTCCGGTTGGGGGAAGTTGAAGACCTTGCGCGCTGCCTCTTCTGGTGGCGTAATCGTCACCATCTTTTCAATGGCTTTCATGCGCGATTGCGCCTGTTTGGCCTTGGATGCTTTGGCCTTAAACCGGTCCACAAATGCCTGCATGTGCGCTTTATGCGCCTGCTGTTTCTTGGATGCCGCTGTCAGCTGCGCACGCTTTTCGGCGCGCATATGGGCAAACTGGTCGTAGTTACCCTGATAATAGGTGAGTTTGCGGTCCTCGAGATGCAGGATACCGCCTACGGCGCGGTTCAGCAGGCCGCGGTCGTGGCTGATGATGATAACAGTGTGGGGATATTTGGCGAGGTAGTTTTCAAGCCACAAAGCCCCCTCAAGATCGAGGTAGTTCGTCGGCTCATCGAGCAGCAGCAAGTCAGGCTCAGCGAAGAGCACCCCTGCAAGGGCCACGCGCATGCGCCAGCCGCCCGAATAGGCGGAGCAGGGCTGTTGTTGGTCGTAATCGTCAAAGCCCAAGCCCTTGAGGATCGACGAGGCACGCCCTTCGGCGGTCCATGCGTCGATATCAACAAGGCGCGATTGGATATCTGCGATGCGACCGGGATCAGTCGCGGTGTCCGCCTCGATCATCAACGCGGCGCGCTCTTCGTCACAGGCCAGTACGGTGTCGATCAGCGATGTGTCGGAGCTTGGCACTTCTTGTGCCACGCCGCCAATCTTGGCGCGCGAGGGCAAGGTGATGTCGCCAGCGTCCAGCCCCAACTCCTTGCGGATGATGCGGAATAGGGTGGTTTTCCCAGCCCCGTTGCGCCCGACAAGGCCCACCTTGTGACCATTAGGAATGACGGCGCTTGCCTCTTCAAAAAGAGGGCGGCCTTCGACGGAATAGTTGATCTCTGATATACGTAACATGCGCTGCGTTTGGACCATGTAAGGCTTGGCGTCAATCGCCGCTTTTCAAGCCACGGGGGCCATGTTAGTCAGCGCCAAATTTAACACCAAATTGGAGACGACCCATGGCTCTTGAGCGCACATTCTCGATCATCAAACCAGATGCAACAAAACGCAACCTTACAGGTGCGATTGCAAAGAAATTCGAAGACGCAGGTCTGCGCATCGTCGCATCCAAGCGTATTCACCTGTCCAAGGCGCAAGCGGGCGAGTTCTACAAAGTACACGCTGAGCGCCCATTCTATGATGAATTGTGTGAATTCATGGCATCCGCGCCGATCGTTTGTCAGGTTCTTGAAGGCGAAAACGCCATCGCGAAAAACCGCGAAGTAATGGGTGCAACCAACCCTGCGGACGCAGAAGCAGGCACGATCCGCGCCGAATTCGCGGAATCAGTTGGCGAAAACTCCGTACACGGTTCCGACGCGCCAGAGACCGCAAAAGAAGAAATCGCGTATTTCTTCTCCGGTTTGGAGTTGGTGGGCTAAGCCTTACCGCTACTTAGAGTATGAAAAGGGCTGCCTCTCAAGGCGGCCCTTTTTCGTTTCACAGAAGCAGTTTCGGGTTTGCACCCATGTCGAGACCGGGGAAGACGGTGTTCTCGACCACAGAGGCGCTCAATCCGAACTGGCTGTGCAGCAGCCAACCGATGTAGGCGCGCAGGTCGCGGGTGGGCATCAGATCGCGACGCTCATAAAGGTGCGCCTCGCTCAGTCCGGGCCAGTCGGCCATCACGCGGCCCCCACGCAGCGCGCCGCCTGCCATCACCATCAATCCGCCTGTACCGTGATCTGTCCCGGCCGCACCGTTCATGCGTGCGGTGCGGCCGAACTCTGTCACGGCAACCACGGTTGTCTTGTTCCATATGGGTTCTGTGACGGCGTCTTGTAGCGTCAGGATCGTGTCGGACAGACGTCCAAGCGCGTTGCTTAGGCTGCCGCCCTGACGCTGGTGTGTGTCCCATCCATTAATCGAGAAGGAGGCGATGCGCGTGTCTTCGCGCAGCCGGTTGCCCGCGAATTCAGCAATCCGGCGCTCTGCATTGCCCTTGCGGGCCTGTTTGGTGTTTTGGTTGATCATCGACATCATATCGTCTTGCGTGCCGCTCATGGCGACGGCATCGCCATCTCCGTCCGAGATTGCCATGGCTTGCTCAAAGGCCGCATTAAATGCGGGGTCTTCTTTCATAATCAGGCGGGCGAGTTTGATCGCTTGGGGGCTGAGAACCATGTCGGCCTCCGGCGACCAGCGCTGGGATGTGGCGGGGCCGCCAAGGATGCGCAACTGGTCCCGCCCGATGGCATAGGCGGTCTCTGCTTGCGCGCCGTCCATGTTTTGCAGCACGCGGTTGAGCCAGCCGTCACGGGTAGTGGGATCACCTAGATTGGATAGCCCTGCTTCAAGCAGATCTTGCCCGTCGAAATGGCTCCGCTTGTCGCGGTAGGGGGTCGAAACGGCGTGGGCAAAGCCAAGCTGGCCGCGCTGCCACAAGGGCATCAGCGGGCGCAGGGCAGGGTGCAGTGCATAGTAGCCGTCCAGATCAATCGCACCCTCCGGATCGCTCAACCCTGCATCTCCGCGCAAGGAGGCATAGGCGGGATCACCGTAGGGGCGCACCACATCCAGCCCGTCCATGCCGCCCCGCAGCAAGATCACCACAAGGCGGTTTTCGCCTGGCGTTGCGGCGAGGCTGATCGGGGTCAGCAGTGGGCTGGCGGCAAGCGAACAGCCGATCAGGGCGGAGCGGGACAGAAAGGCGCGGCGGGAAAGGGCATTGGTCATGCGGTCACGTCCTTTGAAATGCGGGGGAAGCGAGGATGAGGCCAATGCCGTCCCAGCGGGTCTCAGCTGCTTTTGCAGCAAATGTCACAGCGGGCGTGGCAAAGCTGCCGAGAGCGGTCTGCACAAATTCGCGTGGATCGGGGAGCTCTTCCATAAGCAGCGATGGCACAGTTATCGCCCATTGCAGGCGCGACGCGATACCTTGCGGGACGACCCACGCGCTATCATCTTCGGGCAGGCCGTCCGGTCCAGCCGGTTTTTCCCAGACATGGCCCATCTGGACCAGAGGCTGTGCAAAGATGCGGCGCGAGGCGCGCTCATTCAGTGCCATGATTGCTTCGGAGGGGACGGCAAGGGCGCGCAGGGCGGAGCCCATGAAGTTGAAAGGAGGTTTGACGTTCTCGCGCACAGGGATCCATGCGGCGGGATGGGCCAGCAGCGCTTCGGTCATTTGGGCCAGATCGCCACCCGTTTCAAGAAAGCGCGTCTCGAGAGCTGTAACCAAAGCGGGATCAGGGGCGTCGGCGACAAAATGCACGGCGAGTTTTTCTGCTATGTGACGGGCAGTTGCCGGATGCCGCGCCAGATCGCGCAGCACGGCGCGCACATCACGGATGTGTGGATTGCCTCCGCCATAGGTTTTCCCCAGCACAGTTTCCGAGCCGGGTTCAGCCATATTCTTGCGGAAATTCAGGCTCATGGAGGGGGCGAAGGTCACTCCGGTCAGCAGTTCGGCGAGTTGGGTCACGTCCGCTTGGGTGTAGGGCCCGCCTACACCTAATGTGTGCAGCTCCATCACTTCGCGCGCGAGGTTTTCGTTCAGCCCCGTAAGCTTTCCGCCCCGCGCCGCTTGGACGGAGTTCGGCCCGACAGAGCGATCTTGATCGAGATAGTGGATCATCAACGGGTGCAGCACTGCGGCCAGCAATAAGTCCTCGAAGAGGCCGGTGATATTGGGACGGATCGCACTCTCGACGTAAGGGGTGGCACCACGGCGGATGATGCCCGCCTTGCCCGTGGCGGTAAAGTGATCGGCCCAAAACATAGTAAGCCGCTCGCGCAGGGGGGCTTCGGTCGCGACCCAGCGGTTGAGGTGCTGTCCCATCCACATGGCTTGGGCGATGCGGGCCTCTTTGTTCAGCACGCGCGTTGCTTTCTTTGTGGCGAGTGCTTCGGGTGAGCCGCGATTTTTGCGGCGGATTTTTTGAAGCTCTTTCCGCTTTGCGATGCGCAGGGAAAAGGTTTCGAATGTCTCGATTGGGAAGCGAGTTGCAACGGTGTCAGGGGTGTGCAGAGTGTCCAGCATCGCTTGGACTGTGCGCGGTGCGGCTACGCTTGGCGACAGGCCGCAGCCAAATCTTATTTCAGCCAATTGGGGGTCAAAACGCATTGGGTCGGGTCCTTTTACCGCGTACCCAATATATAGCATCCAATGCGGCGTGCGTCAGGGGTATCAACGCGAAAAGCGGCAAATAGCCGCTTGTTCAGGCTCAGCCTTTTTGTTTGAGCTGCGCGCGGTAGGAAAAGGGCAGCGAGGCCAGATACACGCAGTTCACAATGATCATCGTGGGCCATGTGTAAACCATCAAACCAACCACCATCACCACGGATGCGACCATTGCAAAGGGCAGATGTGCGCGCCGGATGCTGGCGTGTTTGATCGAGAAGGTGGGAATGGTGCTGACGGCCAACAGACCTACGCCGATGATATAAATCGCGCGGGGGATCGGCAGATCCGTGTTTTGCCATCCGTTGAGGTGCAGAAATATTGGCATAAGCGCCAGACAGGCCAGCGCAGGGGCAGGGACGCCGACAAAGTAGTCGTCTTGCTTGAGCGCCACGTCATCACCGCGGAGCGATAAATTAAACCGCGCCAGCCGCAGCGCACAGCATACGGCCAGGACGAGTGTCGCAAGCCATCCGAGGCTGGCGTAGGGCGTGTCTATATAGAGCGTATTATAGAGCAGCATCCCCGGTACGATGCCGAAGTTGAAGAAATCCGCGAGTGTATCGAGTTCTGCGCCAAAGGGGCTGGCACTGTCGAGAAAGCGCGCCAGTTTGCCGTCGGCGGCATCAAGAAACACGGCGAGCAGCACGAAATAGAGCGCAAGCTCGGTGCGGCCCTCAAGGCTCATCCGCACTGCGGTCATGCCTGCGCAAATGGCAAAGACGGTGACCATGCTTGGCACGATGTGACGCAGCTTGATACGCGAGGGCGTGTTCATTCGGGTAGACCGCGCAGGGGTGTTTGTTCGGAGGCTGTGAGATCGGCAAGGATCGTCTCGCCTCCGACGGCGGTTTGGCCAACGGCGACCAATGGTGCGATGCCGTGGGGCAGATATACATCAAGGCGGCTGCCAAAGCGGATGAGGCCAAAGCGGTGACCGGCATGGATTTGATGGCCTTCCTCGACAAAGCAAACGATGCGGCGCGCGATGAGGCCCGCGATCTGGACCACACCGATGCGGGTACCGTCTGCTGTCTCAAGTGTGACGCTGTTGCGCTCGTTGTGGATGCTGGCCTTATCCAGTGAGGCGTTGAGGAACTTGCCGTGATGGTAGGTCACGTCGACTACTTTACCCGCAACAGGTGCGCGGTTCACGTGGCAATTAAAGACGTTCATAAAGACCGACACACGGGTCAGCGGCTCTGTCCCGAGGCCCATCTCGGTCGGTGGCACCACCTGTTCAATCAGCGACACAACACCGTCAGCGGGGGAGATCACGACACCGTCTTGTTGTGGAATGATGCGCACGGGATTGCGGAAGAAGTAATAACACCAGACCGTCGCGCCCGCACCCAGCCAGAACAGCGGTTCCCATATGAGGCCGAGCACGACAGTGATCGCGGCAAATATCGCCACAAACTTACGGCCCTCTTTGTGCATAGGCACTGCGACGATCTTGAGCATATTCATTCGGGTATCTTTCAGGTCAGGACATCTGGGCGGGCTGGTCCGCAAGGGGCAAGAAAACGCGCTACTTGATTTATTTCAGGTATACTTGAGTTCCTCTTTCCATTGAAGCGAGGCGATGGTCAACGCCCCACCGTATCCGCGATGTGGTTTGATGCGCAGTGACCACGCCCTGTTGATCCCAAGGATTACGCATAAGGCGCGTGGACAACATGCGATTTGCTTGAAATGGTGGGTGGTGATTTGACAGGAGACACGCGATGAAACACCGCAGCCTTGGCCGGAATGGCCCACTGATCCATCCCGTTGGAATCGGTGCAATGTCGTTTTCCAATTTTTACGGCCCTACAGACGAGCAGGCGAGCCATGCCATTCTGGATGCGGCAGTAGAGGCGGGAGTGAATCATATCGACACGGCCAATGTGTATGGCGCGGGCACTTCCGAGACGGTGATCGGCGCGTATCTCAAGGTCAATCCAATGGCCAAGGACCACTTTCATATCGCCACCAAAGGGGCGATCACGCGCAATCCAAACGGGTCTGGCAACATTATTGACAACTCGGCGGCGCATCTGGCGGCTGAGCTGGAAGGCAGTCTTAGGCGGCTCGGGGTGGAGGCGGTCGATCTTTTCTATGTGCACCGCCGCGATGCCGCTGTGCCGATCGAGGAAGTGACCGAGACGCTGGCGGGGCTGGTGAAATCGGGTAAAACCAAGGCCATAGGCTTTTCCGAGATCGCACCTACTTCGCTGCGGCGCGCGCATGCGGTACATCCTGTAGCGGCCGTACAGTCAGAATATTCGCTCTCCACCCGTTTTCCGGAGTTGGGTTTGGTGCAAGCCTGTGAGGAGTTGGGCGTGGCGATGGTGGCCTTCTCACCTGTGGGCCGGTCATTTTTGACCGACACACCGCTGAGCTATGCTGCGGGGCAAGAGCTGCCGTTTTTGGCGGGCAACCCACGGTTTATGGAGCCGAACTATAGCGCCAATATTGCAGCTGTCGCACCGTTTCAGGCGCTTGCAGCGCAGATCGGAATGTCGGCGGCGGGCTTGGCAATTGCGTGGGTGATGTCGCGCGGGGATCATGTGATCCCGATCCCCGGCACGCGGTCTTTGGCGCACTTCAGCCAGCTGCTTGAGGCGGCTAACCGTACATTGAGTGATGCAGATTTGCAGGCGATTGACGCCGTTCTGCCGGTAGGCTGGGCGCATGGGGATCGCTATTCTGCGGCTCAGTGGACGGGTCCGGAAAAATACTGTTGAGGGAGAAGGCAAGATTGCGACTTTCTTTGGTGTTCGGCAGCAGGGTTGCGCCGGACCAAAGCCATTTGATCACAATCCATCCTTTTCAGAATCACATTTCTTGCATCAAGCAAACCCTACTTTGCTCCAGTGGGTTCGCCGTCTGATTAAAATGAGAACATGGTACAGCGATCTTCCCCAGTCCTCGACGACCCGGCAACTGTAGGCGGGGAGCGAAGCCGTATATGCCACTGTCGCGCGTTTGTGACGGGAAGGTTCGGCGAAGCATCGACCCGCGAGGCAGGAAACCTGCCGAGGTGTTCGGGGGCGAGGGGCGTCAGAACTGCGGAATTTCTGCGCGTGGTGTTTGCGCCGTCTACCGAGATGTTTCCCTCAATGGGCATTAAACGTCTGCGGACCCTGAAGGATCGGTTCTTTATGATCCACTATTCCTTGCTTGCCTATGTGCCAATGCCTCCGTGCAGATGCGCGGCTTGCCTGCACGTTTTGTTGTGGTGCGGATTAACGGGATCGACCTGGACGATCAGTCGAACCACGCTGACGCTTGCTAGGCGTTTTGATGTGACGGACACCTTTACCCACGGTGCTGCTGTGAATGTGCAAGACGGGGTGGTGGAGATTGGCCGCTCCCTCAGCGATAACGGGGCGCGCGTGTGTGTACGGCGAGCTGGTCACGGGAAATTTGACCCATACGCTGGCCTATTTCTACTTTGATATAGATCGCCATGATCCCACGGGCTTCACGACGGAATTTGAGAGTGAGCGTAAGCGTTTCTCTTATCTGGGAAAGCGACAGGCCGCTTGGCAGCGGCGCAGCGCCCACAGGATGACCTGACGTTCCGCGTTGTGCTGGGTACTGGTTTTCGCGCGCCATCTCTTTATGAGCGGCTCAGCATCTTTGGCGATACGGACCTGAACCCCGAGGAAAACCGCAGTTTCGAACTGGGTGTCGAGAAGGGCTATGGTGAATTGACCTTGGTGACGACCACCCTGTTTTATGCCGTGATGGACGACTTGATCCAGTTTGACGGTAATGCCACCGC
>CBDTVN010000108.1:0-9841 GCA_965364195.1 uncultured Sulfitobacter sp.
GTCGATTTGCCCGACCCGCTTTCGCCGACCAACGCATAGGTGCTGCGCTCGGCCACTTCAAAATCAACCTCTGACACAGCAGTCAGTAATGATTTGCCGCGCCGTTCCAGCACACGGTTCAGCCAAGGCTTTGACACATCAAACACGCGGGTGAGGTTCTTTACAGAAATCAGGGACATCAGGAAACCTTTTGCGCGGTGATCGGGAACCAGCAGGCGGCAGCGCCGTCTTTGATCTGCGGGCTTGGGGCCATACGGCACTTGTCTTGGGCATAGGCACAGCGGGGATTAAACGGACAGCCCTCAGGCACCTTGTTTAGCCGTGGCATCGCACCCTCAATCTGGTGCAGCCGCGCTTTGCCTGCGGAGGCGAGGGGGGTCGAGGCCATCAGACCGAATGTGTAGGGATGGCGGGGTGCTGTCAGCACATCACGCACGTCGCCAAGCTCGGCTAACCGTCCGGCATACATGACCGCCACGCGGTCAGCGGCTTCTGCAATGACCCCCATATCGTGCGTGATCAACATCACCGCAGTACCGCGCTCACGGCACAGGCGCTTGAGCAGGGCGATGATCTGGGCCTGAACAGAGACGTCGAGCGCAGTGGTTGGCTCATCCGCGATGATCAGGGACGGCTCGGCACATAAGGCAAGAGCAATCACAACGCGCTGGCGCATGCCGCCACTAAACTCGTGGGGGTAGCTGTCAATCCGCTCGGCGGCACCCGGGATGCCGACCTCTTCCAGCGCCGCTATTGCCCGTGCGCGCGCCTCATTGCGGTTGATGTCAAGGTGGGTGAGCATCGTCTCGGTCAGTTGGTCACCGATGCTCAGCAGCGGATTGAGCGAGGTGAGGGGGTCTTGGAAGACCATCCCGATCTGCTTGCCCCGCAGGCGCCGCATTTCTTCACCTTTGAGGGCATCGATACGTTTCCCGTTGAGCCAGATCTCACCCGCAGCGATGTGTGCGGGCGCGGTGAGCAGGCCAATCACGGCATTGCCAGCCATAGACTTACCCGCGCCGCTTTCACCAACAACGCCCAGAATTTCACCTGCGCGAATATCATAGCTCACCCCGTCAACAGGCTTCACAATGCCTGCACGGGTGGGAATTTCAACGGACAGACCCCTGATCGACAAAACGACATCTGACATTAGCGTAACCTCGGGTTCAGGGCATCGCGCAGCCAGTCGCCGAGCAGGTTAACGCTGAGTGCTAGGGTCAAAAGCGTGACAGCAGGGAAAAGCAAAATCCACCATTCGCCGGAGAAGAGGAACCCTTGGCCAATGCGGATCAATGTGCCCAAGGAGGGCTGCGTTGCTGGAGCACCGACACCGAGGAAGCTCAGCGTGGCCTCCGCAATGATCGCCAGCGCCAGTGAGATTGTCGCGATGACCAGAACGGGGGAGAGGACATTGGGCAGGATATGGCGCAACATGATCGAGAATGGCGTGCGGCCAATCAGGCGGGCGGCCTCGACATATTCCTTACGCTTTTCTACCATTGTGGCCCCGCGCACAACACGTGCAAACTGCACCCAATCGCTCAAGCCGATCGCAAGGATCAGCACCCAGATCGCCATCTGGTCGCGGTATTCAACAGGGGTAATTCCCTTTGCCACACCAAAAATCAGCATGGCCACAAGGATCGACGGAAAGGTCAGTTGCACATCGGCGGTGCGCATGATGATGGTCTCGGTCCAGCCACCGACATAGCCGGAGATAAGGCCTAAAGTGATACCGATGAGCATGGCCAGCATGACAGCGGCCACACCCACAAACAGCGAAACGCGCATCCCGTAAAGGATCGTTGAGAACAGATCGCGCCCTTGGTCATCCGTGCCAAGAAAGAAGCTCTCCCCCGTAAACGCATTTGGCGTCATGGGGCCCGTAAAGCCGTTCATCAGGTTAAGCGATGCTGGATCAAACGGGTTCGTCGGCGCGATGAGCGGCGCAAATACGGCGGACAGCACAAGCGTCATGAATACGACAGTGGAGACCATCGCCACAGGCGACTTCTTGAACATATAGAATACGTCACTGTCGAGAAACACGCGCAGGCGTGATTGCTCGACCGGTTTTTGAGTTGCGTCGGTCATCAGTGTCCTCCCGCGCGGTCAACCCGCAGCCGTGGATCAATAAAGAAATAAAGGATGTCTACGATAAGGTTGATCGCCACAAACATCACAGAGATCAGCATGAGATAGGCTGCCATCACGGGGATATCGACGAACTGGACTGCGTTGATGAACAACAAGCCGACACCGGGCCATTGGAACACTGTCTCGGTAATGATCGCGAAAGCGATGATCGCACCCACCTGTAGGCCGATCACTGTGATCACGGGCACCATCGTATTCTTGAGCGCATGGCGGAAGTTGATCGTACGCTCGCGCAGTCCACGGGCGCGGGCAAATCGGATATAGTCTTGTCGCAGCACCTCAAGCATCTCGGACCGGACCAACCGCATGATCAGGGTCATCTGATAGAGGCCAAGCGTGATCGAGGGCAGGATCAACGCCTTGAGCCCCGAAGCTGTGAGCAGACCCGTCGACCAATTGCCGATTTGTACGGTCTCCCCCCTCCCGAAACTGGGCAGCCACCCCAGCTCAACCGAGAAAATATAGATCAGCAAGATCCCGATCAGGAAGGTGGGCAGGGACACCCCAATCAAAGAGGTGGACATGATGAAGTTGGCCAAGAACCCGTCACGCCGGATGGCCGTGAACACACCAAAGGCGATCCCGAATGCAATAGCGAGAATGCCGGACACAGCGGCAAGTTCAAGTGTGGCAGGCGCGCGCTCCAGCAGGATTTCGGCGACAGGGCGCCCTTGACGGTAGCTCACCCCAAAGTTGCCTTGCGCAGCCTCTTGAAGGAACTTGTAGTATTGGACAGGGAAGGACTGATCGAGGCCCAATTGCTCGCGCAACCGCTCGATGTCCATGGCGGTGCGTTCTTGCCCCAGCATGTTGTCGACCGGATCACCCACAAAGCGGAACATCGAAAAGGCGGTCAGCCCGACAATCAGCAAGACAAGTGCAGATTGCAGAACACGCCGGATGATAAAGGCAAGCATGATGGTATATTTCCCATTGATCGAGGGGCCTGGGTGGCCCCCCGAATACGCCTATTTGGCGGTCTTAGTTAACCGTAACCCAACGTAAGATAAAGAAGTTATCGGGACGCTGCACAAGATCGATATTCGCGCGCGTGCCCCAGACCAGTGGTTGCACATAAAGCGGCACATAGGCCGTCTCGTCTTGCAGTGTTTGGGCGACTTCATCGAGCATCGACTGACGCTTGGCATCGTCAATCTCGGACTGGATCATCGGGAGCAACTCATCAACGCGGGCGTTCGAATAGCCGCCAAAATTCCAGCTGCCCAGACGCTTTTCCTCATTCGGTGTGGCGGCAAGAAAGCGGATGGGATGCTCTGCGTCAAACGTGCCGGGGGACCAGCCGAGCAGGTACATGTCGAAATTATCCGCGCGCAACTCGGGCCAATAGTTCTGCACAGGCATCGCGTCGAGGGTCGCGCGCATGCCCACTTGGGCCAGCATCGCAGTAATGGCCTGACAGACAGCTTCATCGTTCAAGTAGCGGTCGTTGGAGCATTTGAACCCGAAGGAAAAGCCGTCGGGATACCCTGCCTCTGCCAGCAGGGCGCGGGCTGCCTCTGGATCGTATGCCGCATCATCGCCAAGTGCTTCAGTGTAGCCGCGCATAGCGGGGCTGACCAACTGGTTCACTGCCTCAGCATTGCCGCGCATCGTCGTTTGTAGAATTGCGGGGACATTGACTGCATGGGCCACCGCGCGGCGTACGCGCGCATCGGAGAAGGGGTTCGCCTCTGTCGTCTCGGCGGAGTACTTCAACGCGTCCGCTTCATGGGGAAAGCCGAGCATAATTACCCGCGCCTCAATCCCTTGGATGACTTTGACATCTGCGTTGGCTTTCAGGCGGGCCACGTCCTGCACCGGCACGGGGTTGATGAAATCAACGTCACCCGACAGGAGTGCAGCCAGTGCAGTAGCTGCGTTCTGGATCGGGGTCAGCTCGGCGCGGGTGATGTTATGCGTCGCTTCGCCCCACCAGTCCGCGTGTGGCTCAAGCACGGTGCGCAGGCCCGGCTCACGGCTTGTGATGGTAAACGCGCCGGTGCCGTTGGTGTTGAGTGTGGCAAAGTTGCCCGCGTCTTTATCTGGGCGGGAGGCATTATTCGCCTCGGCCCAATCGCTGTCCATGATCATCCAGTTGGCGATGCTGTCCGGAAAGATCGGATTGGGAGAAGTGGTCATGATGTCCACGGTAAAATCATCTACTACGATCACATCGGAAACAGGGGAGAACCAGCTGCTTGTGTCTGCTTGCTCGCTTGAGGCGCGCTGGTAAGAGAACAGCACATCCTGCGCGGTGAATGCGGCACCGTCCTGAAATGTGACCCCTTCACGCAGGTTAAAGCGCCAGCCTTCGCCCGCGCCAATTGGTTCCCAGCTTTCAGCTAAAGCAGGCTCAATCGCCATGTCCTGACCGCGGCGCACCAAACCTTCGTACACATTGTTCAAGAAACCCAGAACCGGTGCGGAATTGACCGCATGAGGGTCCATCGTTTGCGGATCAGTGGTTTCGGCCCACTTGAATTCCGCCGCATAGGCCGCGGGAGCCAAGACGGCGAGGAGGGCGGCAGTGCTCAAATTGCGTAGCATACGGGTGTCCTAAATGCGGGCCAGTGCGGATGCTGCGCTGGTCATCTGAAAGTAGCGGCGCGCCAATGTACCAGGCGCGCCGCTGAGCGGCTTACTTCATTGAGAAGTACTTAACCTTCGGCTGATCCTCTGGATCAACTTCGATGCCTACTTTTTCCGACATGCCCCAGTTCAGGACCTGATGGTGGATCGGGATGTAGAGAGCTTCGTCCTGCACGACGCGCCAGATGTCGGCGATGTCGGCGTTACGTGCGTCCAGATCGGTGTTGGAGGCGAGCGATTTGATTTTCGCGTCCAGCTCGTCGTTGTCATAGCCGGTGCCATTCCATGTGCCGATTTCAGCTTCGCGGCCGTGCACGAGGAAGTTGAACACATATTCGGAATCGTAAGTCGGCACACCCCAGCCCAACATGTAGAAGTCGGTCTTGCCATCGGTGATCAGCGGGAAGTGCAGTGCCTTCGGCTTGGCATCGAGGTTCACCTTGACGCCGATTTGACCCAACATGCCAACAGCCGCCTGACAGATGCCTTCGTCGTTGACATAGCGGTCGTTGGGGCAATCGAGACGCAGGGAGAAGCCATCGGCATAACCCGCCTCGGCCATCAGCGCCTTGGCACCTTCGATATCCGTTGAGGATTCCGCATCCATCTCGGCGGTCCAGCCGTTGACGAAGGGCGGTGCAACCATGCCCGCAGGCTCGGACTGGCCACGCATAACGACCTGTTTGATTGCATCGCGGTTGATCGCCATGGACATCGCTTTGCGCACACGCACGTCCGCCAACGGGTTCTTGCCGTCGACGTTGTCAGCCTCGATATCATCGGCACCTTGGTTCATGCCAAAAAAGATAACGCGGTTCTGCGGCGCTTGCTTGACCACAAGACCGTCGACTGCGTTCACGCGCTCTAGATCCTGCACGGGCATGTCCTGAAGGAAGTCGATCTCACCCGACAGCATTGCGGCAACACGTGTTGCTGCGTTCTGGATGGGTGTATAGACGATCTCGGTTACTTCCATCGGGAACTGGTCAATGCCCCAATATGCGTCATTCCGCGTCATGACGGTCTTTACGTCAGGCTCACGGCTGGTCAGTACATAGGGACCGGTGCCATTGGCGTTTGTGGTGGCAAATGTGATTTCGCCGCCCTCAAAATCCTGTACCGCGGTGGTGTTGTTCGCCTCGGTCCAGCCTTTGTCCATCATGAACAGGTTTGTAAGGTTGGAGGGCAGGATCGGGTTTGGCCCGTCAGTAACGATCT
This sequence comes from uncultured Sulfitobacter sp., assembly GCA_965364195.1. GTDB lineage: Bacteria > Pseudomonadota > Alphaproteobacteria > Rhodobacterales > Rhodobacteraceae > Sulfitobacter. The sequence continues at coordinate 5,968 of CBDTVN010000108.1, forward strand.
CGACGGAGTAGTCGCCAACGGCGCGTACTTCAGTGATGGAACCGATAAGCTCTTTCATATCGGAGTTCGGCTGCTTGGCGCGCTCAAAGCTGAACACGACGTCCTCGGAAGTGAAATCCGCCCCATCGTGGAACTTCACACCTTCGCGCAAATTAAAGACCCATACATTTGGATCATCCGCCTTTGGCGCCCAGTCTGTCGCGAGCGCAGGTTCAAACGCGCCGGTCACATCCCGAATAATCAAAGGTTCGTACATCTGGTGACGGATCGTATGCGTCGGCCCTTCGTTTTGCGAATGTGGGTCAAGTGTTAGGGCGTCGCCCGAGCGTGCCCAACGTAGTGTTTCCGCGCTCAGAGGTGCTGCCGTGGTGATCAGCAATGCGCCGATTATGGTTGCCGTTGTACGTTTCATCTAGATTCCCCATTGTTGTGTTTATATGGATCAAGGTTGGATCATTTGCCGCCAATGGCAAGGGGTTGAAGGCGGAATGATCGCCCAAATTCCATCATTTCCTCCTAATTGGAGCATGTTTTGGCACACACTGTACCAGAGCGTGCTAGATCGCGTATTTTTGCCCGCCTGTATTTATTCACTCGGTGCCGTACCCAGCAGATCGCGCGCAATACGCTCAAAGATCGCACTGCCGACAGGGATCAGATCGTCACAAAAATCATAGTCGGGATTGTGCAGTGCGGCATAGTCTTCGCCGGGTCCCAAACACAGCATAGCAGCTTTTGCACCCCAGCCGAACACGCCGAAATCCTCTGATGCACGCATGGGTACGCCAGCATCGCCATGCATGACGCCAATGGCATCCATGGCAGCCGCCGCCACGGCATATGCATCAGGATCATTAATCGACGCTGCAAAGTTATCGCAGACCTCAAAATCAACGCTCAGGCCGAATTGCTCGGATGCAGAAAGCGCAAGGTTGCGGGCCTCTGTCTCAAGGCTTTCCATACCTGCGTCGCCTGTTGTGCGCAGCGTTGCATAAATCTCTGCCTCGCCTGGGGCGATACCGAAGGTCGGCTCTCCAATTCTGACATGGGTGATTGTGACCAGTCGGAAATCATCGTCCAACGCGCCCCCATGTCCCAGTGCGTCAAGTGCGGGGATCAAGTGGGCGACAGCCTGCGCAGGAGATACGCCATCTTCGGGACCGGCGGCATGTGCTGTTTTCCCAGTGAGTTTGATCTTGAGCCCTAATGAGGCGCAGTTGACCAACCCTGCACAGGACGAGACATATCCAAATGGGCGTCCCGGCTCGATATGTATCGCAAAGGCCCAATCGGCCTGAATGTCCTTGTAGGCGGGGTCGGCAACCACTGCCTTTGCACCACTACCGTCTTCCTCTGCGGGTTGGAACATAAGCACCACACGCCCCCGCGCCACAGGCTGGCGCGCAATCATCCGGCCCAAAGCGAGTAGCATCGTCATGTGGCCGTCATGCCCGCAAACATGGCTTTTGCCCGCAACTGTCGAGGCCCACGCGATGGCATTGCGCTCTTCAATCGGAAGCGCATCCAGCTCGGCCCGAAACAGGACCGTCGGCCCCTGATTGCCACTGTCAAAGACGGCAGCGACACCGTGGCCGCCTAATCCTGTGAGAATGCGGGTAGGGGAGAGCGCTTTGAGTGCACCGCTAATTCTGCGCGCTGTCTCGACCTCTTCCCCAGAGACTTCGGGAAAGCGGTGAAGCGCGCGGCGAAAGGCGGTGAGTTCCATGAGATCAGAGTTTGTGAGCATGCCGCACCTTTACCATTAATTCACGCCGTGGACCAACAACACTGCAAGGTAGCAATGCCGAGGGCTACCTCATCGGAAACCAAAATCCGTCAACCGCGTCCCGCGATCCAGCCCAGAACACTTGCCGCAAGCAGGCCATTGCCGGACAAATAACCGCTGTCCGATGTGCCTGACACGCCAACAGCGGCGCCTCCGGTCGCATAGAGGTTGTCAAACGTACCACCCGCAATCCGCCGCACAAGGGTTGTGGCGGGATCGATGTCGAGACCCCCTTGGGTATGAAACAGCGCTCCGGTGACTTTCACTGCACAGAAGGGCGCGGTGAGGCTTTGACCAGACCATGCGCGACCAAAGCTGTCCTCTCCCCCTGTCGGAATCGCGTTTGTGGCGTTCACAAGGCTCCCTTCGGGAAAGCCACATTTCACTTCAAGCGCCTCAAGCGTATCGGCCCAAACCAATGCTCCTTGGCTTTCGGCATTTTTGAAATCGGCGAACTGGCGCGCGATATCTGCGATACGCACGTCAAACACCGACCACGCATGACCGTCAGGCTGGCCCAGAACCGCACGCGCCGCTTCCGAGTACCCTTGCGCCTCGTTCCAAAAGCGGTTGCCGTCGCGGTTGACCTGAAATCCCCCTTCGGTGATGACCGCCCAAGTGATCAGAATGCCGTGGGGATGGGCGACATTGCCATGTCCCTGATACGCGCCCAAGTGCCGCGTCGCAGCGCCAAGCTGGTCACCCCATTCCACCGCGTCGCCGGTGTTGCCGTCATGGCCAAACCACAAGCCACTGTCGATCTCGGGCATGTAGCGCGTGACCATAGCACGGTTTCCGCCAAAACCGTTGCACGCCAGAATGACGCGGTCCGCACCTATAGTCTCTTGCGCGCCGTCGGGGCGTTGTACCTGAACGCCAAAGATCTGCGCACCCTGTGCATAGAGGATCGCGGCGCGACGCTCGCAAATCACCGGGATGCCCAATTGCTCGATCCGGCTGCGCAACGCGTCAATGAGTTCGGCCCCTGATCTGCTGGGCAACCCGTGCATCCGGCGCTGCGAATGGCCGGGATAATCAAAGTCTGTGACCACCGAAAAGGGCAGGCCGTGCGCTTTGGCGAGCCAGTCGATAACCTTGGCGGAATGCTGCGCCAACGTATCGACCAAGGCCTGCTCATTCTCGTTATGCGCTTTGCGCTGAATGTCCGCCGCAAATTGCGCGGGATCATCGATAATGCCTGCGGTGGCTTGAAACGTGGTGCCAGCGGCGGGGATCAGCCCTGCGCTTAACGCGGTGGAGCCTGCGGGCATCGGATCAGCCTCGACTACCATAACGTCATGGCCCGCCTCATGGGCGCTCAATGCTGCGATCATGCCCGCAGCCCCCGCACCAATGATCAGCGTGCCAATCTCGATATCATACTCAGTGAGCGGCGCTGCAATCTCAGGAGTTGCCGTCATAACGCTTTCCCAATGCCAGCATGTCCGGTGTGCCAATCGCCTCGTTCAACCCGTCAAAATCATACATCCGGTCTTTGAACGGTGTATTTGATCCTGCCTCTTTCAGGCTGCGGTAATAGTCATTGGCCGTACGCGCCAAGGCCCGCACAATCCCGCCCGGAAAGATAACGATATCAAACCCCATATCTTGGAGCGTTTGCGCAGAGGAGATGGGCGTGGCACCGCCCTCCACCATATTTGCCAGCAGCGGGACTTTGCCACGGAAGGTCTCTGGAATGCGCCCCAATTCGTCGCGGTCACGCGGGGCCTCGATGAAGAGCACATCTGCACCCGCTTCGACATAAGCGCTCGCGCGGTCCATTGCGGCGTTGAACCCTTCAACTGCGATGGCATCCGTGCGCGCAATGATCAGCGTGTCATGACGGCGCGCATCGGCCATCGCGGCGATCTTGTCCGTCATCTCAGCACTCGTGATCAGTGACTTATCCGACAGATGCCCGCAGCGTTTGGGGTATGTCTGATCCTCGACCTGAAGTGCCGCAGCACCTGCGCGCTCATAGGACACCATGGTGCGGCGCGCATTGAGCGCGTTTCCAAAGCCGGTATCCGCGTCCATGATAACGGGCAGGTCCGTGCGATCTGCAATCAGCGCCATGGTATCGGCCAT
>CBDTVN010000109.1:0-9764 GCA_965364195.1 uncultured Sulfitobacter sp.
GCCTCCGGTAAAAGGGGTTCTAGTGTTAGATGACTAAGGCCGCAAGCAGATTATTGAAGAAACTGACCGAAAGGTTGAGTTTTTTCAAATCGCCCGCATCTTCTGCACTGAACCTCCTTATTTTTATGGCTTTACGCTCATTCATTGCCAAGTATTTTCTCGCGAGGCTACGGGATATTCTGCATATTCCGGCGCGAATGATTCATATTTGGGCACCGCTTTTGCTTTTATCGCTGCCTGCACTCCCGACTCGGGTGTGAATCATCTGGAATCAGCCCGAATCCGAGCGAGCAGCGATTACTGCGCTGCCCATATATATGACCGCCTTGAGCGGAAGCTGTCCAAATGTCAGATCCCCACGCTTATCTATACCGCGTGGTCCCAATCCAGTGAGCTTGCCGACCTCAAAGCCCGCCCCTTCCAGACCAGTCACAAGCTCAGACGGCTTGATGAACATCTTTGGATCGTGGGTCCCTTTGGGCAGCAGCCCTAGGATGTCTTCCGCCACGGTGATTGTTGCCAAACGGGCAATCGAATTTCGGTTGATCGTATCAAACAGGAACATGCCCCCCGGTTTGAGGACACGCGCTACTTCGGCGAGCACTTTGTTAAGGTCCTGCACGTGTTCCAATACATCAACACAGACAACCGCGTCGAACTGGCCATTGGTATAGGGCAGTGCCTCCCCTACCCCGACATCATATGTAATGTTGCGGCCTTTGGCGTGGGCGCGTGCGGCTTCAATCGCCTCGGCGGCTGGATCTATGCCAGTGACCTGTGCGCCACGATCGTCCAGCGCCTCAGCCATAAAGCCGCCAGCGCACCCAAGATCGAGGACCGCCTTATCCTGCCAATCCATCAGCTTGTCGAAATAACGCAAGCGCCCTGGCACCATATTTTTGAGCGTGCGGACCCAGCGGATGTCATCAGACCACCATTGGGCCGCGACATCATCGTAAATCTTGAGATTATTGCGCGCGGTGTTCGCCATTGGGATACCTCTATCGGACTTTTCATTCCCGCTAGACCTAGATCGCCGCGCGCGCAGAGCGATGTTTAATCGTTGCGACGCACGCGCGCACCGGATTTATCCGCAAACGCAGCAAGGCGAGCGCGTGCATCAGGCTGAGTGTTGACCACACCTGCGACGACCGCCTCGGCATAAGCTGCATCCATAGCGGACATATTCTGCAAATGGCTCACGGCCGAGCAGATTGCGAAATTCGAGAGCGGCAGGTTCTGCGCCGCCTTACGCGCCAGATCCATCGCCGCGTCAAAGCTGGAGCCGTCTACGATATACTGACACAGCCCCAGATCGACGGCTTCCTGTCCCTGATACACGCGGCCCGTCAGCATCATGTCGATCATCCGCGATTTGCCGACCAGATCGGTGACGCGGATCGTGGCACCGCCACCTGTGAACAACCCACGCTGCCCCTCTGGCAAAGCAAAGTAAGCTGTCTGGTCCATCACGCGGATATGCGCAGAGCTGGCCAGCTCAAGCCCGCCCCCTACGACAGCACCGTGCAGGGCCGCGATCACGGGAACGCCGCCGTATTCCATTTTGTTAAACGCTTCATGCCAGCGCAGACAGACGTGCATAAAGTCGGCAGGGCTACGGTCCTCGTCGTGATGCTCAATCAGATCAAGCCCCGCGCAGAAGTGGTCCCCCGCCCCTGCCAGAACAATCGCCCTTACACCCGCACGCGGCGCAATTGAGAAAAACTCCACCATCTCCTCTATAGTATGACTGTCGAGGGCGTTGCGTTTGCTGGGACGGTTCAGGGTGACCACCCAAATGCCATCTTCATGCTCTTCAACGGCGAGGTTGGAAAAGCGTGCGGGATCAATTGTGAGGGCCATGTAAAGTTCCTTACCGTGTGCTGTTAGGGTCATGTCGTACAGACCAGTATATAGTAGAATATTGTGAGCGCGTTTAAGCGCACGCTACTGCTGGTGTTTGCAGACTTCAATTCCCTTTAGAGCGGACTGGCCCGAACGATCGTGGCGTTAGTTTTTCACCCCATAGGACGGCCATGTGTCCGACAGGCGATACCCCTCCGGCCACGGGTCGTCGGGATCAAGCATGTGTTGATGCGTACCTGTTATCCACGCGCGTCCTGTAATCTCTGGAATGATCGCGGGCGTCTCGCCCACCGTGGTCGTATCCACGATCCTGCCATGGAATTCTGATCCGATGATGGAGCGTGCGGTAAATGTCTCGCCCACCTGCATCTCTCCCGCTGCGTGCAGCAACGCCATGCGGGCAGATGCGGCTGTGCCTGTGGGAGAGCGGTCAATCTTGCCCGGCTGGATCGAGACTGCGGCAGTGGTGGACAGATGACTGCCCTCCCGCGTGATGGGCCCCGCGAAGAGGCAAAAGGAGAAATGTGTCCATTCCGCGTTTTCAGGGTGGTGGAAGTGCAATTGCGCGTTGGCCGCATTTGTAATCCGCACACCAAGCTCGGCCAGTTGCCCCGCCTCGGCTGCTTCAAGGGTAAAGCCCAGCGCCTGCGCATCCACGACAACAAAGCTGTCGCCGCCATAGGCCGTGTCCACTTTGATCTCGCCCAGATCAGGCACATCGAGCATCACACCCACTTCCCCAGCAAAGGATGGCAGGTTCTGCACCGTGATACTCTGCGCCTTGCCGTCGCGACACTCCGCCCGCACACGCACGATGCCACCAGGAGCCTCAAGGGTCATATGCGTCACAGGCTCCTCCATCGCGATAATTCCGCTGTCGAGCAGAACAGTCGCCACACAAATCGAATTGGAACCGGACATGGGCGGGGTGTCCTCCGGCTCCATGATGATCCACCCCATCTGGGCCTCGGGGTGCTTGGGCGGCACCAGCAGGTTCACATGACGGAACACACCGCCACGCGGCTCGTTCAGGACAAAGTTGCGCAGCGTTTGATCCTTGGCGATCCAGTTGCGCTGTTCCCATAGCGTCGCGCCCGGAGGTGGGGCCACGCCGCCGACAATCACGTCCCCCACCTCCCCTTCGGCGTGGCACGAGACAACGTGGATGGTTTTACTGCTACGCATGATGGCTACACTCCTAAGGGCGAATTTTTGGATGAGCATGGCAATCTGGTCCCACAAAAACAATCCCGCGCGTGCGCGAGGGCATCGTTGGTCGAGCGGCATCAGCAATGCCGACACTCTCCCCACAGATATAAATGATTTGCACCTGTCACGCGGCGCGCCGTACGTTGGCGAAAATCGCAGATGAGGGACCTTCATGACACAACACTCCGTACGCCTTGGCGTTGATATCGGTGGGACATTTACGGACGTTGTTCTGGAGGTTGGAACGGCATCCTTCTCGGTCAAAGTGCTCACAACATACATCGCGCCCGAAAACGCGATCATCGACGGGATGGCCCAAGTCTGTGCAAAGGCCGGGATTGAACCATCGCAGATCGGCCAGATCATCCACGGCACCACTTTGGCAACCAATGCGCTCATTGAGCGGCGCGGGGCCAAGACCGCGCTGATCACGACCGAAGGCTTCCGCGATGTGATCGAGATGCGCACCGAAAGCCGTTTCGAGCAATATGACCTAAACCTCACCCTGCCAGAGCCATTGCTGCCACGCCAGATGCGCTACACCGTGCCCGGGCGGATGGACGCCAGCGGGAACGAGCTGCTGCCATTGACCCGCGCGGATATCGAGCCGATCGTCGCACAGATCAAAGCGGCGGGGTATGAGAGTGTCGCCGTGGGGCTAATCCACTCCTACCTCAACGACGCCCATGAAAAACTGGTGGGTGATGTGCTGGCCGAGATGATGCCGGACGTGATGGTGTCGCTATCGTGCGAAGTCTCGCCCCAGATGCGCGAATACGAGCGGTTCAATACTGTTGTCGCAAACGCCTATATCAAGCCGCTGATGAAATCGTATCTCGGACGCCTTGAAGGGCGGCTGCGTGAAGAAGGGGTCGAGTGTAACATCTTTCTCATGCACTCTGGTGGCGGCATTATTTCGATCGGATCGGCGGCAGAGTTTCCCGTGCGACTGGTAGAGAGTGGCCCTGCGGGCGGTGCTGTTTTCGCTGCCAATATCGCCGCGCGCTATGGCTTGGACAAGGTCCTGTCATTCGACATGGGCGGCACCACGGCCAAGATTTGCCTGATCAAGAACCAGACCCCAAAAACCTCCCGCGTATTCGAGGTCGCCCGCACCTACCGCTTCAAAAAGGGCTCCGGCATGCCGATCTCGATCCCTGTCATTGATATGGTGGAAATTGGCGCGGGGGGTGGATCGCTCGCGCATGTCGATGCAATGCGTCAAATCCGCGTCGGGCCAGAGAGCGCAGGGTCCGAGCCGGGTCCGGCCTGCTATGGGCGCGGTGGTGCAAAACCTGCCGTGACCGATGCCGATCTGGTTTTGGGCAAGTTGGACGCCGATGGCTTTGCCGGCGGCACGATGAAGCTGGATCATCAAGCATCGCTCGACGTCCTGAAACAGGTGCTAGGTGACCCGCTGGATATGGATGCGCGCACGGCGGCCTTTGGGCTTGCCGAAGTAGTGGACGAGAACATGGCCAACGCCGCCCGCGTTCATGCTGTTGAGAACGGTGAAGACCTCTCCGAATACACCATGATCGCCTTTGGCGGTGCTGCTCCGCTGCACGCGGGGCGTTTATGTGAGAAGCTCGGCGTTGATCGTTTACTAGTTCCACAAGGGGCCGGTGTCGGCTCTGCCATTGGTTTCCTGCGCGCGCCGTTTAGTTTCGAGGCGAACCGCTCTGTCTATATGACCCTTGCTGAATTCGATCCTGATAAGATTAAAAACTTGCTGGCCGATCTACAGGCCGAAGCGACAGGTTTCGTGCGCAATTGCGATGCGACTGCAACGATCCTGTCAGAGTTCAAAGTGTACATGCGTTATTCGGGACAAGGCTGGGAAATCCCGATTACGTTGACACAAGAGCAGGCGCTCAACCCAAACGTTGCAACGTTCCAAGCGCGGTTTGTCGAGGATTACGTCAAGCTGTTTGGCCGGGCCGTTGAGGGCATGGACATCGAGATCACCGTCTGGTCCGTCAACGCAACCACACCACCAGAACCCGTCGAACGCACTCAGCAGGGAGATGGCGAGGAAAGCGCCGTTATAGATGGCAAATGTACATTCTTTGATCCCGCGGAAGGAGAATATGTCTCCGCCTACCGCTATGAGCGTGCCAACCTGAAAGTAGGTAGCGTAGTGTGCGGCCCTGCCATGATCACGGAAGAAGAAACAACGATCATTGTACCGTCCAGCATGACGGCAATCTTCCAGACTGATGGATGTATCGATATGAGGAAAAAGCCATGACACATTCCAACGTCGCCTACCAAGTCATGTGGAACCGCCTGATTTCCGTGGTCGAGGAACAGGCCCAAGCGCTGGTCCGCACCGCTTTCTCAACTTCGGTGCGCGAGGCGGGTGATTTGTCCGCAGGTGTCTACGATGTCCAAGGCCAGATGTTGGCCCAAGCGGTCACGGGCACGCCCGGTCATGTCAATGCGATGGCCGATGCCGTAGCCCATTTCATCCGCCGCATCGGGCGCGACAATATCTATGAGGGTGACGTCTATATTACCAACGATCCGTGGGAAGGCACCGGCCACCTGCACGACATCACCATGGTCACACCTTCCTTTCACAAAGGCGCGCTTGTCGGGTTTTTCGCCTGCACCGCCCATGTCGTCGATATCGGCGGGCGCGGCTTTGGTGCGGATGCAGCCAGCGTCTATGAAGAAGGGCTGTACCTGCCGATCATGAAGTTCGCCGAGCGTGGCACGGTAGATCAGACCCTCATCCGCATTGTGCGCGGCAATGTGCGCGAGCCGGATCAACTTGTCGGCGATATATACGCACTGGCCACCTGCAATGAGATCGGCCATCGTCGTCTGATCGACATGATGGAGGAGTTCGATCTTGATGATCTAAGCGGAATTGCCGCCTTCATCCTCGACAACTCCCGCCGCGCCACGATTGAGCGAATTGCGGCCCTGCCCCGCACTTCCGCCGATGGGGTGTTAACAGTGGACGGCTTTGCCACGCCGATCACCTTGAAAGTCAAAGTAACAGTGCATGCCGACCGCATCGTGTCCGACTTCACCGGCACCTCGGGTCTGGACAAAAAGGGCATCAATTGCCCGCTAGTTTATGCCAAAGCCTATGCCTGCTACGCGCTTAAGGTCGCCATTGCACCCGAGATCCCGAATAACGCCGCATCGCTGGCCCCGTTCGAGATTGTGGCACCTGTGGATACCATCGTGAATGCCGTACATCCCGCCCCGGTGGCGCTGCGCCACATCGTGGGCCATTTCGTCCCCGATGTGGTGTTCAACGCCTTTGACAAGATCGTCCCGGGCTTGGTCCCTGCCGAAGGCGCGGGGTGTCTGTGCAATTTCCAAGTATCCCTGCGGCCGCGCAGTGATGCACCTGCCCCCCAACATGCGCGCCGCTCGGAGGTCCTGACCTTTAACTCCGGCGGCTCCGGCGCGCGGCCGGCACATGACGGGCTGAACGCCACCGCCTTCCCTTCTGGTGTGATGACAATGCCGGTGGAGGCGACAGAACACGCAGGTCCCGTGATCATCTGGCGCAAAGAGCTGCGCCCCGATTCAGGCGGCGCGGGCAAACAGCGCGGCGGCCTTGGACAGTTCATGGAAGTCAGCGCCCGCGAAGGGCACGAGTTTGACATTCAGGCCATGTTTGACCGTGTGGATCATCCTGCCTTAGGGCGGCGCGGCGGTGGCGCAGGTGCGCCAACCACCATCGCACAAGATGACGGGTCAAAAATGAACGGCAAAGGCAAACAATTCGTGGCCCACGGGCGCAAGGTGATGATGGCCTTCCCCGGCGGGGCTGGCTACGGCGATCCAGCGCAGCGGGGCAAAGAGGCCGTGATGCGCGATCTGGCACGGGGATATATCTCGGCTGAAACCGCCACGCGTGACTACGGGCTTGGACCCGCGGATATCGCAACAGTTGAAGCTGCAATCGCAAACGGAGAAGACCTCTGATGAAAATGGCAAACAACACATTCACCCGCGCGCTGGCAAACGGCGACAAACAGGTGGGCCTCTGGGTCACATTCTCGAGCGCATTTGTCGCCGAAGTCACGGCCCCTGCGGGATATGACTGGGTGCTCATTGATATGGAGCATTCCCCCAACGACTATATGACGGTGCTGGGCCAGCTTCAGGCCTTTGCCGCCACGTCGACCACCGCCATTGTGCGCCCTGAGTGGAACGATGCCGTAGTCGTCAAGCGCTTACTCGATCTGGGCGCGCCGGGCCTTTTGTTCCCGATGATCCAGACAGTTGAGGAGGCGGAAAAAGCCATCGCCGCCACCCGCTATCCGCCGCACGGTGTTCGTGGTGTTTCGGGCTCCACCCGCGCCAATAAATTCGGACGGGTGAAGGACTACACAACCCGCGTTGAGAAAGAGACCACCGTCATCCTCCAGCTTGAGACTGCTGCCGCCGTGGGCCGTGCGGTCGAGATTGGAAGCGTTGATGGTGTCTCCGGCATCTTCTTTGGCCCAGCGGATATCGCCGCTGATATCGGGCTGCTGGGACAAACCATGCACAAGGACGTTTGGGACCTTATCAAACCCGCTGCTCAGGCGCTGATCGCCAAGGGCGTGCCGGTGGGAACATTGGTCATGGACACGAACTTCGCCGCCGAGCTGTTACGCGAGGGGTTCACCTTTGTCGCCTGTGCTTCTGATGCGGGATTGCTCGCAAAGGCATCCGATGCTGCACTCGCGGCTGTGAAAGCCGCGCTCGACTAGCTATTACTTCAGCAGACAGGCGCACCATCCGCCCTCAAGACACCCATAACTAAAGGCATACTCTCATGAAAAAACTCGTTCTTACCGGTGCTGCGGGCCGTCTTGGCTCGTACTTGCGCGAACCTTTATCGAAGATGTGTGATGAGTTGGTCTCAACCGACATCGTCGATGACATTGGCACGCTTTACGCAGGCGAGACCTACGCCAAGGGTGATCTGGCAAGCCTTGATGACATGATGCGCATCCTTGAGGGCGCGGATATGGTGGTCCACATGGGCGCTTATGCGGATGAAGGTCCGTTTGAGAAGCTGCTCGGGCCGAATTTTGTCGGAGCTTACAATATTTGGGAAGCCGCGTATCAGCACGGACTGAAGCGCGTTGTCTACGCCAGCTCGATCCACGCGGTCGGCATGCACCCGAAGAATGAATTCATCGATACAAACGTCCGCCACCGCCCCGATACTTTTTACGGCTTGGCCAAGTGTTTCGCTGAGGACCTCGGCTCAATGTATTGGGACAAGCGCGGCCTTGAGAGCGTGCACATGCGCATTCTGTCCTGCGCCCAAGTTACCAATGCCCGCGCGCTGGGATCGTGGCTGTCCTATGACGATCTGATCCAATTGGTACAGCGCAGCATCGAGACCCCTGTAACCGGATTTTCCATCGTGTACGGCGTGTCCAACAATGACCGCGCACCCGTGGATAATGCTCAGGCCAGCTTCCTCGGCTATCGCCCCACGGACAATGCCGAGCAATTTGCAGAGCAGATTCTGGCGGAGACAGAGCCGATGGACAATCAAGACCCCGGCAACATGTGCCACGGTGGTCCCTTCGCCTCTGTCGAGTTGGGCAACAGCGGTGTGGCAACGATGAATATCGTGGACGACACCAAGAAAATCTAAACCGAGCCTAAGAGACTGGCCGCGGCGCAAGCGCAGCGGTCAGGACTGCTCTCTCGGCCGCAGCTTCTACTGCCAGTTCGGCCATCTTTAGGGCGGCTTCCCGCGTTGCTGCCACAGCGATGAACAGCCCGTTGTGACAGAACTTGGCGCCCTGTACGCCGCTCGCTTCTTCCAACGCCTCATCGGTCAGCCCCGCCCATGCGGTGGGCAAGTCAGCACGCTGCTCGAAACTGTCGCCGGTAATGCGAATACCGCCAATGGCCCAATCGCTGTCGCGCGGATTGACAACAAACAGCAGATGATCCGCGCCTGTCTTCTCAATCGCGCCGCGAAACGGCATGCCACGAGGAAGCTCAAGTACACGATGCTCGCCCGTCTTTTCAATCGCCTCAATGACCATCGCCTCTGCACGCCGCTTGGCGGCTTTTCCCGCGAGCGATCCTTCGACAAAAGCCCGCGCGATAGGCAAAGCAGCTGCGAAACCGTCATCATCAGCCGTGGGGCTGTCGTTATCAAAGACTGGCTTGAGCGAGCCAATGAGCGAAGGCAGCGTCAAACTCGCCAAATCGCCTGCCGTCGCAGGGGCCAGCGCGCCGTTGTCCACCAGATCGATCGGCAGGACAAACCCCTTGTCAAAGCTGGCGTGAATATCATCGATATCCGCCTCTGGCACATCAAGCGCGCGCAAATAATCCTGCCCGTAGTGCGCCCAGATCAGGCCAAACGAACTATAGGGCTGATCGTCGCTCCGCAAAGGTGTAGGGCGCTGATGGTGGTCGAAAATCTGATGCTCCGCATCATACGCACGGCCCACATCATAGATGATTTTATCCGCTGCCGGTGTTGTCCATGCCGCATCCCGCGTGCGCACGATCTCGGCCTCGGGATACAGGCGCGTAAGGATCACGGAGGACAACAACTCATCCGCGTGAAAGCCGCCGGAATGGGTGACGAGGTGGGTGATGGTCATATGAGTTATCCTGTCGATCGGTAAAGAAAAAGGGCGACCGGAGGGGTCGCCCGTGAATGAATATGTAAGAGAGGTCTAACGCAGGATCGCTCG
>CBDTVN010000110.1:0-9732 GCA_965364195.1 uncultured Sulfitobacter sp.
GCACGCGCACGCGGCACCAGACGCACGTCCACCTCTGGCAGTTCCGTCTCGGCTTACCTCATCACCATCCCAAGCCGATCCAAGCCCTTGGCCGCGACGGAGGTTTTGGTGCGCCAGATCGGGGTGAAGGCGTCCTTTATCTGATCGAAGGTCAGGTCGCGCACGTCCATCTGGCCCAGCTTCGGCAGGACGTGGACCCTGAGAGGCGACAGCCAGCGCCCAGAGCGTCCGGCATCCTTCCGGTCGTGGCGGTTCGCCTTGAGCCAACGACCAACCCACGACCGCAGCATGTGGCTGCGGGCCGTCTTCTTATGGCGGGTGCCGTCGCGCAACTGCCGCGCCATCTCCAGCGACACTTCGGGGTAGACGCCCAGCGATCTCTCGCGGCGACGCCCGTCCGGCTCGGTGTACCGCAGGCTCCAAGTCTTACTGGTGCCGCGCACAAAAAAATACAACCCGCGTCCGTCCGAGTGCTTTCCGTCACCAAGTCGTTTGCACTTCGTTTTGGATAATTTATCTACCGAAATGTCTACCATCCAGGTGTTATTGGTTGTGTTCTGTTGAACGTGGTAGAGCAGCGGCGGGTCATATTTACAAGGGAGATGTGGGTGGTCGTGGGCAAGTGGTTATGTACCCCCCGCCCGTACCACCCTTTCCGTTTCGATCCTTGTCGCGCTGTCAGTCGCGCTTGCCTGCGAAGCGTTCTGCCCATTCTTCGCGCTGCTCATCGGTGATTTTTGCGAATAGAACTTCGGGGACCTCGAAAACATGGCCTGCAGGTAGTTGAGCCACGGCAGCGGGCACGTCATCGGGCCAGCCTGCGTCTGCGATCTTCATGCCTGCGAGCATTTTTTCAGCCGCATCAGGGATGAACGGGGCGGCGAGGGTTGCGTAGAGCGGGATCAGGTTGAGGGCCAGACGCGTTTGCGCGGCAGCGCGGTCAGGGTCGGTTTTGAAGGTAGTCCATGGCGCTTGGGCTTGGAGGTATTCATTACCAGCGGCCCAAATCGCGCGCAACTCGGCGGCGGACTTGCGGACTTCCATGCCGTCCATGTGGGCATTATAGCGGGCTACACGCTCGGTCAGGTCGGCGATGAGGGCATGCTCGTCGGGACCGTATTCACCCGCACTTGGTACGGCTTCGCCAAATTTGGAACGACAGAATTTGGTGATGCGGCTGACAAAGTTGCCCAGTACATCGGCGAGATCTTTGTTCGCGGCAGACTGGAAGTTCTCCCAAGTAAACTCGGAATCGGACGTCTCTGGTGCGTGTGACAGTAGCCACCAGCGCCAGTAATCTGCGGGCAGAATTTCCAGCGCCTGATCCATGAACACACCGCGCCCGCGTGAGGTGGAGAACTGGCCACCGTCATAGTTGAGGTAGTTGAAGGATTTGATGTAATCGACGAGCTTCCACGGCTCGTTCGAGCCCATGATCGTGGCGGGAAATGACAGCGTGTGGAAGGGGACGTTATCCTTGCCCATAAACTGGGTGTAGCGCACATCATCCGCCCCTTTGTCGGTACGCCACCAGCGCTCCCAATTGTCTCCCTTGCCCGCATCCACCCATTCCTGCGCGCAGGCGATGTATTCAATGGGGGCGTCGAACCAGACATAGAACACTTTGCCCTCCATACCGGGCCACGGCGCGTCGCCGCGTTTGACGGGGACACCCCATTTGAGGTCACGGGTGATGCCGCGATCTTGCAGGCCGTCGCCGTCGTGCAGCCACTTCTTGGCGATGGAGGTGGTGAGGACGGGCCAGTCGGTCTTGGAGTTGATCCAGTCGTTCAGGCGATCCTTCATGTTCGATTGCTTCAGGAACAGATGCTTGGTCGCGCGCATTTCCAGATCGGTGGCACCCGACACGGTGGAGCGGGGGTTGATCAGGTCTTCGGGGTCGAGCTGCTTGGTGCAGTTGTCGCATTGATCGCCGCGCGCATCCTCGAACCCGCAGTTTGGGCAGGTCCCTTCGACATAGCGGTCGGGCAGGAATCGGCCATCGGTCTCGGAATAGATCTGGCTCTGATCAACTTCTTCGATCAGCCCCTCGTCTGCCAGTGCGGCCGCAAAATGCTGGGTCAGATGTTTGTTTTGCTCGGATGAGGAGCGCCCGAAGTGGTCAAAACTCAGACCAAAGCCTTCTGCGATATCCTTCTGTACAGCGTACATCTCGGCGCAGTATTCCTCGACAGGTTTGCCTGCTTTGGCAGCGGCCAGCTCGGCAGGGGTGCCGTGCTCGTCCGTGGCGCAGAGGAACAGCACTTCATTCCCGCGGGCACGCAAATATCGGGCATAAAGATCGGCCGGAAGTTGGCTGCCCACCAGATTGCCGAGGTGTTTGATCCCGTTGATATAGGGGATGGCCGAGGTGATGAGGTGACGGGTCATGATATGCGCCTTTGCTGTGCTGGAGGCAGCTTTAGCAGGGGTGGCGCGCACCCGCTAGAGGGTGGGGGCAGTTGATCTATTCTTTTGGGGCTTTCTCACGGCTGCGCCCGGTCAGGCGGCCAACGACAAAACTGGTGCGCAGGGCGTTGATATACCGCGTACGGCTGCGCAAGGTGCGGCCCGCGCGCATGCGGATGATGCCGAATACGATCAACGAGGCGTGGCCGACGGCCAGCAAGATGAACAGCGCTTGGGGGCCGTAGTTCTCGATCAGAACAGCCGCGCCGTAAGGGGCGGCGATAGCGCCCATGGCGAACCAGAACATCAGCGCAGCGGACAGTTCGACCCTCTCGTCCGAGCTTGCGAAGTCATGGGCGTGGGCGGCGGCGACCGAGTAGATCGGAAAGGTGGTAAGGCCAAAGAGACCCGCCGACAGCAAGATGCCACTGAGGCCCCAACTGGCCGTCTGCATCGTCACAAAACAGCTGCAGATGGCAGCGACTGACAGCCAGATCAGCACTTTGCGGCGGTCGTATTTGTCGGCGATCCATCCCACGGGGATTTGTGCCAGTGCCCCGCCAATGACGAAGGCGGCAAGGAACCACGCGATCTGGCCCGCGCTAAGGCCGACTTCTTGGCCGTAGATGGGGCCGACCATGCGGAAGGACGCACTCGACAGGGCCGCGACGATCACGCCTGCGACGGCCAATGGAGAGCGGACGTAGGCCAGCATGGGGCGCAAACGGGGTGAGTTTGGGGTTTCGGGCTGTGTTGCTTTCGTCAAGGTGATGGGCAGCAGAGCCGCACAGCACAGAATCGCGAGGATGTTGTAGGAGATATAGTCCGCAGGGGCGAGGATGCCGATCATCCCTTGGGCGCACAGGCTGCCTGTCATATCGACCATGCGGTAAGTGCCCATGGCGCGGCCGCGTGTCTCATTGGTGACTTTTGCCTGTAGCCATGCCTCGACCACCGTATAACAGCCTGCCACGCACAGCCCTGATGCGACGCGCATCAACGCCCAAGCGTAGGGGTCGATCACCATCATATGTGCGAGGAGGCCGATGCTCCCTGCCGCCGTAAACGCGGCAAAGGCGCGCGAATGTCCAACTGAGCCGAGCAGGCGCGGTGCAAACCAGCAGCCGATGAAAAAACCGAAGAAATGCGCAGAGCCGAGCATGCCGATCTCTTGGCGGGTAAAGCCGAGCGCGGTGCCAGAGAGTACGTCCAACGGGCCAACGCCGCCCGAGGAAAGCTGGAGCAAGACGACAGAGAAGAACAGCGCCGCAAAGGAGATCATCATCCGCATATTTGAGTATTGAGCGCTTTTGGGAGGTAAAGGATAGCGAAAACCGACAGGTGTGGTCGGTTCTGTTGAAAATTTGGGGGTCTGCGGCGAATGTCGGTTGCAGTGGGTGCTGGCGCGCGTAGTTTGCGCGCAACCAAGTGTAAGAGGATACCGCGATGCAAATGACAAAACTGGGCCGGACCGATATTGAAGTCTCTAAATTCTGCTTGGGGTCAATGACGTGGGGAACGCAGAACACCTTTGCCGAGGGACATGCGCAGATTGAGCGGGCCTTGGACGCAGGCATCAATTTTGTCGACACCGCCGAGATGTATCCGGTCAATCCGCTGAGCGCCGACACTCAGGGGCGCACCGAAGAGGTGATTGGCGATTGGTTTGCCAAAGGTGGCGCGCGCGACCGCATGGTGTTGGCCACAAAGCATTCCGGCGAAGGCATCAAATATGTGCGCGGTGGTAATCCGATTACTGCTGCGTCGATCCCAGAGGCGCTGGACGGATCGCTCAAGCGGCTCAAGACTGATTACGTTGACCTCTACCAGTTCCATTGGCCCAACCGCGGCAGTTATATGTTCCGTAAAAACTGGACCTATGATCCGTCTTTGCAGAACCGTGCAGAAACGATCCAGAACATCGAGGATTGTCTTGGAGCCTTGCAGGCCGAGGTTGATAAGGGGCGCATCCGTGCGTTTGGTATGAGCAACGATAGTGCATGGGGGCTGACGCAGTGGGCCAATGTGGCCGAGCGCGGCTCTGGTCCGCGCATTGCGACTGTGCAGAATGAATACTCTCTGATGTGCCGCATCGCTGATACGGATGTCGCAGAGGCGTGCCATAACGAAGACATAGGGATGTTGTCCTTCTCGCCTTTGGCAACAGGGCTGCTGACGGGGAAGTATCAGGGCGGCGCGGTGCCTGAGGGATCACGCCTGTCGCTGAGCCCTGAGTTGGGTGGCCGCAAGACGGAGCGCGCGTTTGAGGCGGTGGACGCCTATCTGGCCGTTGCGCAAAAGCACGGCCTTGATCCGGTGCATATGGCGATGGCCTTTGTGCGGGACCGCCCGTTTATGGCCTCTGCCATTTTCGGTGCGACCACGATGGAGCAGTTGGACCGAATTATTGCAGGCGCTGATCTGGTGCTGAGCGACGAGGTGATGGCGGATATTGACGTGGCCCACCGCGCGCATCCTATGCCATATTAAGTCTAAACACGACATAATGCAGCGCATTTGGAGATGGAATCACACCAGCCCTCGCGCAGTATCGCAGGAAATATGAGGGAGACGACAATGCCGCTAGCTATGAACCGTGAGGTGTTTATCACCTGTGCCGTCACTGGATCGGGGGCCTCGCAAGACCGCAGCCACCATGTGCCACGCTCGCCAGAGCAGATCGCTGATAGTGCGATTTTGGCGGCCAAGGCAGGTGCGGCAGTGGTGCATTGCCATGTGCGCGACCCGGAGACAGGTGCGCCGAGCCGCGATCTGGCGCTCTACCGCGAATTGACCGAGCGCATTCGTGACAGCGACACAGATGTGGTGCTGAACCTGACGGCTGGCATGGGCGGAGATATTGTATTTGGCGGTGTCGAGAACCCGATGGCGCTGAACGCGGCCGGCACCGATATGGTGGGTGCGACCGAGCGGATGGCGCATATCACCGAATGTCTGCCCGAGATTTGTACGCTGGACTGCGGCACGATGAACTTTGCCGAAGCTGACTATGTGATGACCAATACGCCCGGCATGCTGGTGGCGATGGGGCAGATGATGACCGATCTGGGCGTGAAGCCGGAGATTGAGGCGTTTGACACGGGCCACCTTTGGTACGCAAAGGAGCTGGTGAAGCAGGGGGTTTTGGACAGTCCCGCGCTGGTGCAGCTGTGTATGGGTGTCAAATGGGGCGCGCCGGATGACCTCAACACTTTCATGGCGATGGCGAATAATGTGCCGGACGATTGGACGTTTTCGGCCTTTGGTCTGGGGCGCAACCAGATGGCGTATGTTGCGGCCTCCGTGCTGGCCGGTGGGCATGTGCGCGTGGGGTTGGAAGATAACCTGTGGCTCGACAAAGGCGTGCTGGCCGAGAACCACGAGCTTGTGACCCGTGCGCGCGGGATCATTGAGGGGATGGGGGCTTCGCTCATCGGACCGGATCAGGTACGTGAAAAGCTGGGCTTGCAAAAACGCATGCCGCGATGAGGCGCTTCGCGGTAGCATTGGCCGCATTGGCGTTGGGCGCATGTGCGGCGGAAGTGCCTACGCCTGTGTCTATAGGCCCCAGCTACCGCGACCAAAGCTCCCCTATCGGGATCACCTCACGCTTTAACGCACCCAAGTTCGAAGGGGTTTGGTATGTGCGCGCGGGGTTTGATCCTGCACTGGGGCGCATGGCGTTTCGTATGATCGACACCCCAAAGGGACCTGCCATGCGGCTGGGCGCGTTTGTGTGTGATGGTGCGGGTGTGTGCGGTGATTTCGCGGAGGATTTGCCGGTCAGGATGCTTGGCAAGGGCCGCTATAGCGTGCGGATGCCGGATGGAAAAAACCGCGAGTTCTGGGTGCTTTGGGTGGACGAAGGGTTCCGCACTGCGGTGCTCGGGAACAAAGCGGGCGATTTTGGCTGGATCGTGGACCGCAGCACAAAAGGCGGCGCGGACCGGATGAAGGCGGCAGGCGAGATACTGGATTTTAACGGCTACGATGTGAGCAAACTCAAGGTGATAAAATGAGCAGAACGGCAGCGATAATTGGCGGTGGTGTGATTGGTGGCGGCTGGGCTGCACGGTTTGTGCTTAATGGTTGGGACGTTCAGGTGTTTGACCCAGATCCGCAGGCAGAGCGCAAGATTGGCGAAGTGATGGCCAATGCGCGCCGTTCCTTGCCCGGATTGACGGATGTGGCGCTGCCGCCTGAGGGTGCGATTACGTATCACGCAAGTATTGCGGAGGCGGTGACGGGCGCTGAGTGGATACAGGAGAGTGTGCCGGAGCGGTTGGAGATCAAACACGCGACGTTTGCCGAAGTGCAGGCAGCCTGCGCACCGGGTGCGGTCATTGGCTCGTCAACGTCAGGGTTCAAGCCTTCGGAACTGCAGCAAGGGGCCATGCGCCCCGAGCAAATCATGGTCGCGCATCCGTTTAATCCCGTTTACCTGCTGCCGCTGATCGAACTGGTGACGACGAACGGTGACGTAGCACTTATCGAGAAGGCCAAGGCGACGCTCATCTCGCTGGGCATGCACCCGCTGCACCTGAAAAAAGAGATCGATGCCCATGTGGCGGACCGCTTCCTTGAGGCTGTGTGGCGCGAGGCGCTTTGGCTGGTAAAGGACGGGATTGCCACCACCGAGGAGATTGACGACGCGATCCGCTATGGCTTTGGCATCCGCTGGGCGCAGATGGGTCTATTTGAGACCTACCGCGTGGCAGGCGGCGAGGCTGGCATGAAGCACTTTATGGCGCAGTTTGGTCCCTGTCTGTCCGCGCCGTGGACCAAGCTGATGGATGTGCCGGAGTTTACCGAAGAATTGGTGGATTTGATCGCGAGGCAGTCGGACGCGCAATCGGGGCATCACTCAATCCGCGAATTGGAACGTATCCGTGACAATAACCTCGTAGCCATGATGCGCGGGCTAAAGGCTCAGGATTGGGGGGCAGGGGCGCTGATCAACGCACAGGAGCGCGAGATGCGCAAAGGTACGGTGCACGGGGCGGTTGCGGCTGATTTGGCGGCAGACGCGCTGGTTGAGACGGCGCACCGGACGGTGCCGCTCGACTGGACAGACTATAACGGGCATATGACTGAATCGCGGTATTTGCAGGCCTTCGCCGACGCCACGGACCGGTTCATGGCGATCATTGGATGTGATGCCGAATATATTCAATCCGGTGGCAGCTATTTCACTGCCGAGACGCATATCCGCCATGTGGATGAGGTGCATGCAGGCGCTTTGATCACCATACGGACCCGTGTGGTTCTGGGGGAAGGCAAAAAGATGCACCTCTTCCACGAGATGCTCGAGGGTGAACGGATGCTGGCCACTGGAGAGCATTTCCTGCTGCATGTGAGCCTTGAAAGCCGCAAGCCGACGCCGCCTGCACCGCATATTGAGGCGGCTTTGGTACGGTTTGCTCAGGGACATGCGCAGTTGCCTGCACCTGAGGGCCTTGGTCGCGCCATAGGCGCGCCAAGATGACATTTGCCATAGGCGCGCCGCGTTGAAGAAGGTCCTGATCACTGCGGGGGCGTCCGGTATCGGGCGTGCCATGGGCGATGCGTTTGAGGCCGTTGGGTTTGAAGTCTGGGTGACGGATGTGGACGGAGCGGCCTTGGCGGTGCTTCCTGAAACGTGGCACTGCCATCATGCGGATGCAGTGGATGAGGCCGCGATGGCACGGGTCATGGCGCAGATGGGCGGCATTGACGTGTTGTGCGCCAATGCGGGCATTGCGGGACCGACTGCGCAGATTGAAGACATCGACATGGCCGACTGGCGCGCCTGTGTGAGCGTTAATCTGGAAGGTGCGTTTGTGGCGATTAAACATGCGACCCCAATGATGAAGGCCGCCGGGCAGGGCGCAATCGTCCTCACTTCGTCGACGGCTGGCATCTACGGCTATCCGAACCGCGCCCCTTATGCGGCGGCGAAATGGGCAATCATCGGGTTGATGAAAACCGTCGCGATGGAGCTGGGGCCGCACGGCATCCGCGCCAATGCGATTTGTCCGGGCGCGGTAGAGGGTGAGCGGATGGAAGGCGTGCTGGCGCGCGAAGCGGCGGCCAAGGGCATGACCCGAGATCAGGTCTATGACGGCTATGCCGCTGGTACGTCCATGCGCCGGTTTGTAGAGGCGCAAGACATCGGCAATATGGCGGTTTTTCTGGGGTCCGATGCGGCGCGGCTGGTATCGGGGCAGGTGATTGCGGTGGACGGACATACGGAGAACCCTGACCCCAAAGTTTGAGGGCGCGACAGCTGCCTTATCGTCCTAGGCTATGTCGCTTTCAGTGGGACAAATTTTGGTGCGAACTGTATCCTTTGCCAAACCGCGCATCTCGCGCGTTGCAAAGGACCACCTATGGCTTCTGCCCCTTCACGCCTCCGCTTACCTGACTGGGATTGGCCCACGTTAGCATTGTTGGGCAGCGTTGTTATCGTCTGGGTCGCGGCACTCATGCTGCCTGCGGGCTGGGGGGTGTTGAGCGTTCTGATGCTGGTCCTCGCGCTTACGCTGCACAGCTCGCTTAGCCACGAGCTGTTGCATGGGCACCCGTTTGGACGATCGGGTGTGGAGACTGCGATGGGCCTGTGGCAGCCGGGGTTGTTTGTGCCTTACCTGCGGTTCAAACGGACCCATCTGGCGCACCACCGCGATGCAAACCTGACCGACCCTTACGATGATCCTGAAAGCAACTACCTTGATCCTGTTGTTTGGGACAGTTTGACGCCATGGATGCGAAGGCTTTTGCGGGTTAATAATACACTCGGCGGCCGGATATTGCTGGGGCCATTGATCGGGATGATTGCGTTTGTGCGCAGTGATTTTCGGGCTGCAAGGGCAGGTGACCGTCAAATTTTATGGGACTGGCTGGCGCATGTGCCAGGGGCGCTATTCACGCTCTGGGCGGTGTCTGTGTCTTCGCTGAGCATTTGGGCCTATCTGCTGGCGTGTTATGGTGCACTGTCGGTGCTGCGTATCCGCACGTTTCTGGAGCATCAGGCGCATGACCGTGTCTCGGGCCGCACGGTGATCATCGAAGATCGCGGACCGCTGGGATTTCTGTTCCTGAACAACAACCTGCACGTCGTGCATCATATGCATCCAAACGTGGCGTGGTACCGTCTTTGGCCGCTGTATCTGAGCCAGCGGGAGCGGTTTGTGACACGCAATCATGGCTATGTATATCCAAGCTACGCTGCAATCTTTCGCCTGTATTTCTGGCGCGGGAAAGACAGCGTGGCGCATCCGCTCTGGCGTGATCGGGCTGGGTGAGGCACTAGGGCAGTATGAATTTGCCTGATCTTGTCATGCC
>CBDTVN010000111.1:0-9529 GCA_965364195.1 uncultured Sulfitobacter sp.
ACGCAGCCTCGATCCATGGCAACAAGAGCCAAGGCCAGCGGGACCGTGCGATTGAGGCCTTCAAGAAGGGTGATATCACGGTTCTGGTGGCGACGGATGTGGCCGCGCGCGGTTTGGACATTCCTGATGTGAAACACGTCTATAATTATGAGTTGCCCAATGTGCCGGACAACTATGTGCACCGCATTGGTCGGACGGCGCGTGCGGGCAAAGATGGTGCTGCGATTGCATTTTGCGCACCGGACGAGATGGGCGAGCTGATCGATATTCAGAAGACCATGGGCGTCCGCATTCCAGTGGCTTCTGGCCGCGTGTGGGAAAGCCATGAAATCCCTGCCAAGCCAAAGCAGCAAGGCCGCGGTGGACGTGGCCGTAGCGGCGGAGGCGGCGGCGGCGGTGGTCGTCCCCAAGGGGCTGGTGGTGCCAGGCCTGCGGGCGGCGGTGCTGGCAAGCCTGCAGGCGGCGCGCGTAGACGTCGTAGTGGCGGCGGTGGTGGAAAGCCTGCCAGCGCTTGAATTCAGTTTGAGTTAAGCAAAAGGCGCCCTTTTGGGGCGCCTTTTTTCGTGTCGAGTGATCAATAACGGATCAGGCGTAGAGGGACGGTACACCCAGCTGGGCATGGATTTCGTTCACCTGCGCGGGCTGCATGCCGTAGGCGGAGGCGAGCTTGTGCAGGTATTGCGCCTCGTCTTGCGTATCGAGGTCAATGCCCATCACGCTCATCGCATAGACCTGCTGGCCTAAACCGTCAGGCGTATTTGCCACCAGTTTTTCGATGTCGACCGACGCTTGCATCTGGGCTTGGACAAATGCGGCTTCTTCCGCGTCCACATCACCCAGCTGGCCCAGCAATTTTTCCTTTTCGGCATCGTCGAATGTACCGTCGGATTTCGCTGCTTGGATCATCGCGGAAAGCATGAGCGCTGCGGCGGCTTCCTGATCTTGGGAAGGCTGGATCGGAGGCTCGGGTGTCTGGTCGAACTGGGAGTTCAGGACCGCGCCAAAGCTTTGGTCGTTCTCGGCAGGGGCACCGCCCATCGCACTGGTCAAGCTGTCGAGCAGGCCACCGGCACCAGCCGCACTGGCCAATCCGCCGAGCATCCCGCCTGCGCCACCGCTACCAGCAAGACCACCAAGCAAACCGCCTAGGCCGCCCTGCGCCGCGCCACCGCCTTGACCACCGCCGCCGCCGAGGCTTTCGAGCAAGCCGCCCAAACCGCCCTGACCTGTGGCACCGCCCGCAGCCTTACCGCCGAGCAAACTGCCCAGCATGTCCTGCAGATCACCAGCACCCGCACCGCCCGTCAGGCCGCCCAAAAGGCCGCCCAAACTACCCGCTTGCGATGTGCCGCCCTGTTTGTTGGCTTTCATCATTGTGCTGGCGCCTTTGGCAACTGCGACACCGATGGCCACTTTGGCCAATGTTTTCATAAGGCTCATAAGTTAGGTCCCCCTGTTTTAAATCAAATATGCTGTATCTTGGCACATTTGAAACCAAAGTGGCGGGGAAAATGATGCGGTTGCTTCGCATTGACATCCGAGGTGGCTAAGGCGTTGGTGAGATTATGGAAAGAAAACCGAGTATTGATGCCTTCGGCGCTGCGGCGCTCACGGCCTTTGCACTGCATCTGGCGTTTAATCAGGTGGTGATCAAGGTGACGGCGGGCGGGTTTAGCCCTGTTTTTGCCGCCGGTTTGCGCTCTGCGGGGGCGATTCTTGTATTACTTTTGTGGATGTATTTGCGGGGCGTGTCGTTTCGGTTGCCGCGCGCGGCAGTGCCTTGGGCTGTGGCTTCGGGAGTGCTATTCGCGTTTGAGTTCATGTGCTTGTACAACGCTCTTGATATCTCCACGGTGAGCCGCTCATCGGTGATCTTCTATTCGATGCCGCTGTGGCTGGCGCTGGCGAGTGTCGTGTTTTTGCCCGATGAAAGGCTGACGCGGCGCAAGGTTTTAGGGCTGATGCTGGCCTTTGGCGGTGTTATTGTCGCATTGGCCGAACGGGGTGGTGGACAGATCAGCTGGACGGGTGATCTGCTGGCGTTGATGTCTGCGCTAAGTTGGGCGGGTATTGTGCTGGTCGTGCGTGTGACGCCGCTGGCCCATGTGCCACCCGAGCAGCAGTTGATCTCGCAGGTGATGATCTCCGCGCCGATCCTGTTGCTGCTGGCACCGCTGTTTGGGCCGATGTTGCGCGACGTGCAGCCAATTCATATCGCAGGCATGGCGTTTCAGATCATTGCGGTGGCAAGTCTCGGGTTTCTGGCGTGGTTTTGGCTGATGAAGCAGTATCCGGCCAACTCGGTCGCGTCCTTCAGCTTTATCTCGCCCGTGGCCTCGGTCTTGCTGGGCTGGTTGCTGCTGGGCGAGGAAATCGCGCCGTCGATCTGGGTTGCACTGGCGCTGGTCGCAGCCGGAATTACGCTGATCAACCGCAAGCCAAAAGCTGCTTAGGTGCCGCAGAAAGTGGCGGGGACAATTTCGGATTGCGTCGGCGGGTTGGCCAGCTCTGTGAGGGTGAGGGTGTGGGGGCTGGCGTAGGCTTTCATAAGCCTCTCGAACGGCTGCAAATCGCCTGCGGTTGCCGCGGCGATCATCTGCTCAATCCGGTGATTGCGCGGAATCACGGCGGGGTTGCTTGCGTTCATCAGATCCTGAACATCGGGCAGATAGGCGATGCGCTCAGCGTGACCTGCGGCCCAAGCGTCAAACCCATCGCGATCGGTAAACTGATCGCGCGCGGAGCCGTCGCCCAAGGCACGGAAGGTGTTGGTGAAATCAGCACCGTCCTTCTGCATCAAATCAAGCAGGGACTGGATGAGGTCAGTGTCCTCGGGCGTGGGTTGGGCAATACCGATTTTGGCGGAAAAGCGGGCCAGCCACGCGGCCTCGATCTGGTCGGGCATGGCGTGGATGATTGCAGTCGCTTCTTCCAGTGCCGTATCTTTGTCCTCAAACAGCTGCAGGAGGGCGGTGGCCAATTGTGCCATGTTCCAGATCGCAATGTTGGGCTGGTTACCGTAAGCATAGCGGCCCTGCTGATCGATGCTGGAAAACACGCGACCCATGTTGAAATCATCCATAAATGCGCAGGGACCGTAGTCGATGGTCTCACCGCCAATGGCACAGTTGTCAGTGTTCATCACACCGTGGATAAACCCGACAGACATCCATTGTGCGATGAGATTTGCCTGCTTGGCGCAGACTTCGCGCAGCAGGTCCATCGGGCCATCGGCGTGCGCGTAGTGGCGTTTGATGGCATAGTCGGTGAGGGTCTGAAGCTCGGCCACTTGACCGCGGTGGGCAAAGACCTGGAATGTGCCCACGCGCAGGTGGCTGGCGGCGGTCCGAGTGAGGATGGCACCGGGCAGCATTCCTTGCTCGCGCAGAATATCCTCTCCGGTGCTTACAACAGCCAAAGCGCGCGTGGTGGGGATGCCCAGAGCGTGCATGGCCTCGGACACGACATATTCGCGCAGGACTGGCCCCAGCCATGCGCGGCCATCACCGCCACGTGAATAGGGCGTGCGGCCTGAACCCTTCAATTGAATATCGCGCCGTATCCCATTGGTATCTATAACTTCCCCAAGCAAGATTGCACGCCCATCGCCGAGCTGGGGGTTGAAGTTTCCGAATTGGTGACCGGCGTAGAGTTGCGCCAAGGAATCTGAATTTTGGGGTAACTTGTTACCGCCAAATATGTCGGTGAGCTCTGCTTTGTCCGCTGTGGAAATGCCCAACAGCTTTGCCAGATCATCGTTGAAAGCCAGTAGCTTGGGAGACTTAACGGAAGTTGGAGCCACGCGGGTATAGAACGCATCGGGCAGTTTGGCGAAGCTGTTATCAAAGGGGATGTTCATGGGATGGCTCCGTTAGAGGTGTTTGCTCATGAACATATAGTTCTCGTTGAGAATAAATCCCGCGCGGCGGTAGAGTTTAAGGGCCGCAGCATTGTTGCGGTCTACTTCCAAATGGATGGTGCGCAGGCCACCTGCAGCTAACGCGTGGGGCAGCGCCGTCAGTGCCTCTGATGCGATACCGCGCCCGCGCACGCCGGGGCGAATGTAGAGCTCGTCTATATTGCCATCAAGACCGCCGTATTCCAACGACCACGTAATGGTGATGACCATATACCCGATGGGCGCACGGGGCGGCCCGATGAGATAGGCACAGCCATAAGGGATGCCCTCCAACAGCGGCTCAAGCCCTGCGCGCCGACTTTCCTCGGTTGACGCCATTTCGGCCTCGGTGTGGAATGCAGCGACCAGCGACAGAAGCTTTTCGAGGTGAACTGGGCCAGCGAGGGTAAGGGCGGCGCTCACAGTCTTGCCAGACGCTCGGTCAGCAGGGTGAAAAAGCCGTCCGAGTCGAGATCGCCCATGAAGGTTGCATTGGGCGCGCGGTCGGTGACGCCCCACCAGTCGGCCACGGTCATGCCCATGGTCAGCTCGGATTGGGTCTCGATCTCCACGTTTATATGGCGGCCTTTGAAGAGGTCAGGCCGGATCATGTAGGCGGTGACGCAAGGATCGTGCAAAGGCGCGCCAGCAGAGCCGTATTTCTCTTTGTCAAAACGCTCGAAAAAATCGGTCATCTCGGCTACGGCGATACCAGCGGGCGTGCCGAGCGCGCGAAAAGCGTCATTGCGCGGGCGTGTCACAAGCGCTTTGTGCGTGACGTCCAACGGCATGACAACGATGGGTGCGCCTGATTGAAAAACAATATCAGCTGCTTGCGGATCGACATAGATGTTGAACTCTGCAGTAGGGGTGATGTTGCCACCCTCGAAATAGCCGCCACCCATCAGCACGATTTTGGCGATGCGATTGGCGATATCGGGGGCTTTTTGCAGGGCAGTGGCGATGTTGGTGAGCGGCCCAAGCGGGCAGAGCGTTACGGTGCCGGGGGCATAGGTACGCAGCTGGTCGATGATGAAATCAACGGCATGACCCTCGGCCAGTGGCATCGTGGGATCTGGGAGCGTGGGGCCGTCGAGGCCGGTTTTACCGTGCACATGCTCGGCTGTTACCAGATCGCGCCCCAAAGGGCGGTCACAACCGGCATAGACGGGCATATCGGAGCGACCTGCCAACTCACACACGATCCGCGCGTTTTTCGTGGTCAGCGGGAGCGGTACATTGCCGGCAACGCAGGTGATGCCCAGAACTTCGACATCCTCGGGGCTGGCCAATGCCAGAAGAATGGCAACAGCGTCGTCCTGACCGGGGTCCGTATCAATGATAATCTTGCGTGGGGGCATGGGGATATTCCTGTAGACGTGCTTGCGCGCACACTCGCAAGGCACGCGCGGCTTGTCCAGCGCTCGGCAATGCTTGCGCAGGGGCGCGCTGATTGGGTAAACGTGAGGATATGAAACAGGGCAAGCCACTTTATGTGCATCTGGGGGCGCACCGGACGGGGACATCATCGTTTCAGATGATGCTGGCGGAGAACCGTGATCTGTTGGAAGCTGCGGGGTTTGACATCGCCTACCCGGGACGGGACGATATTCCGCAGGGGGATTTGCGACTAAAGCTGCCGGACCCGCGCAATCTGAAGCAGTGGGAAGCGAAGTTTTTGCCTGCTGCCACCAAAGAGCTACAGCGGTTTGCCACGCCAGATAGCCACGCGATGATCCTGTCGGAGGAAAATATTCCGGGTCGGATGATCCATTTTCCCGCCGGTCAGTTCTATCCAGCTGCCGAAGTGCGCCTGCAAACGCTGGCTGCGGCGGCAGGTGCGCCTGTGTTGCGCGCGGTGTTGGTGGTGCGGGAGTATATCGGCCTTTATATCTCGGCCTACCGCAAGCGGGCAGAGGATAACAAATCGCCCCCGTTTGCGCAGGGCCGTCGCAATATGTTGGAAATGGATCGCGGCTGGCCCGATCTTGTGCGCTTGATCTTCAAGCACCTCAAGGTACAGGAACTGGTGGTGATCGATTATGGCCGCCGTGGGCGAAGTGTCGATATTCTGGGGATGCTGGTGCCGGAACTGGCCGAGATACCGCTGCGCGAACCTGCGCGGCGGATGAACCATTCGGCCACGGATGCGGCGCTGGTGGCGTTGCAAGAGCGGTACCAAGCAGGCGAGACACTGGAGCGCGAGGTGTGGCAGCAGATTATTGCTGAGCACCGCGGCGACAAACAAAGCTATGGCGTGTCAGAGTTCACCAAGCGGCAGACGCGTATCCTTGAGGGGCGCTACCGCGAGCATCTCGACGAGATTGCGGCGATGCCTGCGGTGCTGCTGTTGCGCTAAGCCTTGGCGGCTTTCTCGTCCGCTTTTACAGCGTCCCACATTGTGTCCATCTCTGCCAGATCGCTGTCCTCGGGGGTTTTACCGATTTCGCGCAGTTTGGCCTCGACCCCCGCAAAGCGGCGGGTAAATTTGGCGTTTGCGGCACGTAGGGCGGCTTCCGGCTCGATCCCGAGGTGCCTGCCCAGATTGGCCATGACAAACATCAGATCGCCGAATTCCTCGAATTGTTCCTCGGCGGTGAGTGTGTCGCGTGCCTCCACCAACTCGGCAGCTTCTTCTTGGATTTTTGCGATCACATCGCCGGTGTCGGGCCAGTCAAAGCCCACGCGTGCGGCGCGTTTTTGCAATTTATATGCGCGCAGCAGGGCGGGCAGGCCGACTGCGACCCCGTCAAGCGCGCCTTGTTGCGCTTTGCCCGCACGTTCGGCAGCTTTGATCGCTTCCCAGTCTTTGGTTTGTTGCTCTGCGGATTTCTCACGGCTCTCATCGCCAAAAACATGGGGGTGTCGGGCGACCATTTTGTTGGAGATGTTGCGCACGACGGACCCAAAGGTGAAATGCCCGGCTTCTTCGCCCATCGCCGTATGATAGACCGATTGCAGCAGCAGATCGCCCAACTCGCCTTCAAGCTCGGGCCAATCGCGCCGCTCAATCGCATCAGCGACCTCGTAGGCTTCCTCAATGGTATAGGGGGCGATGGTGTCAAAGCTTTGCTCGATGTCCCACGGGCAGCCGGTTTGCGGATCGCGCAAGCGGCGCATGATCTCAAGCAGGCGTTCAATGCCAGCGTTTTCGTCGTGTATTAGATCATCTGGCATTGCGGGTCCTCTCGCTCTGGTGTCAGATAAGGATAACAATAGATAGGAGTCCACCCATGCCGATCATCAACCGTATTGCCGATTTCGCCGAGGATATGACCACGTGGCGCCGTCATTTGCACACCATTCCCGAGCTCAGCTTTGACTGCCCCAAGACGGCGGCATTCATCAAGGAACGGTTGCAGGAATTCGGTGTAGACGAGATCCATGAAGGCATCGCGCAAACGGGGATCGTGGCGATCATCAACGGAAATGGTGAGGGGCCGACAGTAGGTCTGCGCGCAGATTTTGACGCGCTGCCAATTGAGGAAGATACGGGCGTTGAGTACGCGTCTACCCACCCCGGAAAGATGCATGCCTGTGGCCATGACGGGCATACGGCGATGCTGCTGGGGGCGGCAAAATATATGGTCGAGACGCGAAATTTCTCTGGCCGAGTGGCGCTGATTTTCCAACCCGCCGAGGAAGATGGCGGCGGTGCGCAAGTGATGTGTCAGGAGGGGATGATGGACCGGTTTGACATCGCCGAAGTCTACGGCATCCATAATTTTCCGGGCGTCGAGGAAGGCGCATTTTTCACGCGGCCCGGTCCGATCATGGCGGCGGTGGATTCGTTCACGATCACCATCAACGGGCGCGGTGGGCATGGGGCCATGCCACATGAGACGGCAGACCCCGTGGTGGCAGCTTGCGGTATGGTGACAGCGATCCAGACAATCATCAGCCGCAACGTTAAATCAGGAATGGAAAAAGTGATTTCGGTCACGCAAATCCACACCGGCAGCGCCAGCAACGTCATCCCCGATACGGCGATGATCAACGGCACGGTGCGCACTTTTGACAAGGGAACCCGCGACACGATCATGCGGCGCATGGCCGAAATCGTACAGGGCCAAGCCGCGAGTTACGGCGTTGAGGCGGAGTTGGATTATGAAGAGGGCTATCCTGCGACAGTAAACTCTGAGGCGCAGACAGCATTTGCGGCGGGCGTTGCGCGCGGGCTGGTCGGTGAGGCCAAGGTTGATGAGGATTTCGCCAAGGTCGCGGGGGCGGAGGATTTCTCCTATATGCTGGAGGAGCGTCCAGGCTCGTATCTGTTTTTGGGCGCGGGACCGGGGGCAGGGCTGCACCATCCGAAATTCAACTTTAACGACGAGATTGCACCAGTGGGGGCGTCCTTCTTTGTCCAGATGGTCGAACAGCTACAACCGGCGGCCAAGTAAATGGGGCTGGAGGATGCCAAGAGCCAAGTCGATCAAGCGTTTACCCGTGATGATCTAAAGGGGCCTAGTTTCGAGAACGCCTTTGGCGGGGCGACCTCGTTTCTGCGGCGGCGCTACACCAAAGACTTGAGCGGTGTCGATATTGCCGTCACAGGCGTGCCGTTCGATCAGGCGGTGACGAACCGCACTGGCACGCGTCTCGGTCCGCGCGCGATACGTGAGGCGAGCGCGTTGCAGCCCTACGACCCACCGTATGGTTGGGATTTTGATGTGATGAGCGAGCGTGCCATTGTCGATTACGGTGATTTGGCGTTCGATTATGCAAAAGTGTCGGAGTTTCCTGCCACCTTAACCGCCCATATCGCGGGGATTTTGGATGCAGGAGCGGCAAGTGTGGCGCTTGGCGGGGATCATTACATCAGTTTCCCGATTCTCAAGGCATATTACGAGAAGTTCGGCCCCATGAGTCTGCTGCATTTCGATGCCCATTCAGACACTTGGGTCGATGATGACATGGAGCGGATCGACCACGGCACCATGTTCTATAAGGCGATCAAGCTGGGCTATGTTGATCCTGCGACGTCTGTTCAGGTCGGCATCCGCACCCATAACGATGACACGATGGGGGTGACCACGATTGATGCGCGCGAGGTACATGAGCGTGGAACTACGGCAGCGGTCGAGAAAATTAAGAAAGTATTAGGGAATAATCCCACATACCTCACATTTGATATAGATGCGCTTGATCCAGCCTTTGCGCCCGGCACGGGCACGCCGGTTTGGGGCGGGTTGGCAAGCTGGCAGGCGGCGGCGATGCTGCGCGATCTGGCAGGGATTAACATACGCGGAGGCGATATTGTTGAGGTGTCGCCGCCGTTTGACACCACAGGGGCCACTGCGATTGCAGGTGCGCATGTGGCGACAGAAATATGCTGCCTTTTGGGCGCACGGATGAGGTCGCCCCAGGGGCGCGCGGAGAAGTAGTAATGAGCGAAAAGAACCAACCAATTGGCGGCAACGAGTTGGCGCGGTTCTCGGGGCCGGGGACGTTTATGCGGCTACCTGCGGTCAATGACCTCAAGGGGCTGGATGTGGCTGTGTTGGGGATACCCATGGACATCGGCACGTCTTGGCGCTCTGGCACGCGGTTCGGGCCTAAGCAGATACGATCTGAGTCAGCCATGTTGCGACCGTATAATTTGGCCACGGGGGCTGCACCCTTTGACAGTTT
>CBDTVN010000112.1:0-9473 GCA_965364195.1 uncultured Sulfitobacter sp.
TCACTCTGGACTATGATCCCGCGCACGGCTGGCAGGTGCGCAACCATTGCTGCGCCCTGCGCCCGAACGGTGCAAATGTGCTGCCCGACCCACAGATTGTGGCATTTGCCAAAGCCTCACATGATAGGGTCAGGCAGAAACTGACCAATCAGGTCGCAACCACGCCAACCCCTTTGCACAGCTATTTTTCATTGGTCACACCCGCGCCCACACAGCGCCTCACGGCACTTGCCCAGCACCGCCAGATCAGCAAAGCGCTGGAAGGCAGTGAATACGCGCATCTTCCGCTTCTGAGCAGTTCTGCCGCGCATGGTGCAGGGGGGCGTGACGGGCTGGGCAACTATGTGAACATCCCCCAAGGTCCTGTACTGCGCCGTCATATCGCAGGCCTAAACCCCTTTGCCAACCAAACCGTAGGCATTGTGATTTCCGGCGATGATCTTCGCAATTGGCTTGAACATGCGGCGTTGCTATTCAACGGATTGACTGCACAAACCTGTTCACAGATGCTGATTGACACGGATGTACCAGCGTTCCAGTTCGATACGATCTTTGGACTGCATTATGTAATTGATCCCACAGCGCCGCCATATCAGCGCATATCACAGCTCGAATATGAGGGCGCTCCAGTCGCTGCTGATGCAAACTTCATCCTCGCCACAAGCCAATTTCGCGCGACCGGCGGTGGTGGCTACCCCGCGACACCACCCTCAGAGATTGTCTGCCACGTCAGCACACCGCTTCAAGACAGCATGATCGATGTGCTTAACCGGCCCGGCACAGCCCCTTGGGATACCGCCGCACCATGGCGATTCGCGGATTTGGGCGGCATAAGCGCGACTATTTTGACGCACCCCAACGCGCTCGAATGTATCGCAGACATCGCAAATCTCCAGCCCAAGCTAGAGGGAAGCACGCCGGAAGGCTTTATCCGCCTTTCAATCACGCTCTAGTCTTGCAGCAAGCATATCCTTTGCCTATATCTGTGATTGAGAGGTTGGTGCGGGCAGGTGCCTCGCCAACCTGGTCAGAGCCGGAAGGCAGCAGCCACAACGAGTCCCACTTGGGTCGTTATCAATCTCTCACCTCGTCACATGATGCGCAGCAGCATATGACGCCCAGCAGGGGCATTCGCAGAATGCTCCCGAAAGGGCCCCGCTAGTCTTTTTCAAACCAGCGATGAGCCACTTTCCTCTACAACCGCGCAGCCGCAAACGTATCACATTGCCCAACATCTCCGCTGTCAAATCCGCGCCCGAACCATCCTGCGCGCTGCTCCGACGTGCCGTGCGTAAAGGTATGCGGTTGCGGCACTCGCCCCGCTTGTCGTTGCAGGTGGTCATCCCCGATTTTGCGGGCCGCATTCAATGCCTCTTCCAGATCGCCACGCTCCATCAGTCCTTGAACGTTGCGCGCCCAAATTCCCGACAGGCAATCCGCCATCAGCTCAAGCCGCACGGTCAGCGCATTGGCCTCCGTCTCTGACGCCCGCTGCCGCGCCGCGTTAACCTTCGGCAAAATACCCAGCTCGTTCTGGACATGGTGCGCCACTTCATGCGCGATCACATAGGCCGCAGCAAAATCGCCACCAGCGCCCATCTGACGGTCCAGTGCCGTGAAAAACTGAGTGTCGAGGTACGCCTTGCTATCTGCCGGGCAATAAAACGGCCCCGTCGCTCCATTGGCACCGCCACAAGGGCTCTGTGTCACGCCACTAAAGATCACCAGCTGAGGCGGCACATAGGTGCGCCCAAGCTGGTCCCGAAATACCGTGGTCCAAACGTCTTCTGTTGTGGCCAGTACCTGCTCGCTAAATACTGCGGCCTTCTCATCAGTCGCTCCGCCGCTGCTTTGCTCTTGTTGGACACTCCCGCCTTGCAACAGCGATGACACATCAATCCCCGTGAAGTACCCGATGGCCAAAACAA
The DNA here is from genome assembly GCA_965364195.1 of uncultured Sulfitobacter sp. GTDB lineage: Bacteria > Pseudomonadota > Alphaproteobacteria > Rhodobacterales > Rhodobacteraceae > Sulfitobacter. Next base: position 1,929 of record CBDTVN010000112.1, read on the forward strand.
ACAGCACACCTGCAATCCCGAGGCCACCCTTCGCGCCAGAGCTCCGCCGCCCCCCGCCACGCCGTTCAACATTCTTGCTGCGCCGAATTCCTCTGAGCCGCATGGCACCCATCCTCCACCAGTTTACCGCATTAACTTAACACCATTGCTGTCCATAAGTTCAATCCGCGATAAAATCGTCGTTCGAATATCTGCTTCATCCCTTCCCGCCCCGTTGCCCCCGCCGCCAGCAACCCCTACCTTGGCAGGACGCCCCGAATCCAATCTCAGGACTCTCATGTCAGACGTCACCGCTTATCGCGTACTTGCCCGCAAATACCGCCCCGAAACCTTCGCCGATCTGGTGGGGCAAGAAGCGATGGTGCGCACGCTGAAAAACGCGTTCGACGCAGACCGCATCGCGCAAGCGTTTATCATGACGGGAATCCGCGGCACGGGCAAAACGACGACCGCGCGTATCATCGCAAAAGGGCTGAATTGCATCGGACCTGATGGAACCTCGAATCCCACAACAGAGCCTTGCGGCGTGTGCGAGCATTGCAGCGCCATCATGGAAGGCCGCCACGTCGACGTGATCGAGATGGACGCCGCCTCCAACACAGGCGTGGCCAACATCCGCGAAATCATCGATTCTGTGCACTACCGCGCCGCCTCCGCACGGTACAAAGTCTACATCATCGACGAAGTGCACATGCTCTCGACAGGTGCATTCAACGCGCTGCTCAAAACGCTGGAAGAGCCGCCAGAACATGTGAAGTTCATCTTTGCGACCACCGAAATTCGCAAAGTGCCTGTTACAGTCCTGTCGCGCTGTCAACGTTTTGATCTGCGCCGGATCGAGCCCGAAGTGATGATTGCCTTGATGAAGAAGATCGCTGGCTCCGAAAATGCCGAGATCGCCGATGATGCGCTGGCCTTGATCACCCGCGCGGCCGAAGGATCGGTACGCGATGCGACCTCCCTGTTGGACCAAGCGATCAGCCATGGCGCAGGTGAGACAACAGCCCTCCAAGTGCGCGCCATGCTGGGCCTTGCGGACCGCGCGCGCGTGCTCGACCTGCTCGAAATGATTCTACGTGGCGATGCGGCAGGAGCGCTGACCGAGATTGGCGCGCAATACGCTGAAGGGGCCGATCCAATGGCCGTGCTGCGCGATCTGGCCGAGATCACACACTGGATTAGCGTCGTGAAAATCACACCCGACGCCGCCGATGATCCGACAATTTCGCCAGAAGAGCGTGACCGGGGTCGCCAGATGGCCGATGCGCTTCCCATTCGCGTGCTCACCCGCCTTTGGCAAATGCTGCTCAAAGCGCTCGAAGAGGTTTCCGCTGCACCCAATTCGATGATGGCTGCTGAAATGGCAATCATCCGGCTGACCCATGTGGCTGACTTGCCTTCGCCTGACGAGCTTGTGCGCACTCTGCAAAACACCCCCGCCCCTGCCGGCGGCGGCGCGCGCACTACAGGCGCAGCACCGCAAAGCAGCGGCACTCAAGCGGTGAGCCAAGCGCAAACCCGCATGGCAGCTCAGCCAAACGCAGCGGGTCAAACAACCGCCCTCGCCCGCGCGCCCGAAGAGGCGCTCGCCCACTATCCCACGTTCGAGCATGTGCTGGAACTCATCCGCCACAACCGTGATGTCAAATTGCTGGTCGAAGTCGAAACCTCCCTGCAACTCGCCGCGTACCAGCCGGGCCGGATCGAATTTGTCCCCACCGATGCCGCCCCTCGCGATCTTGCCCAACGCCTCGGCAACAAGCTGCAGCTTTGGACGGGCAACCGCTGGGCCGTTACAGTCGTCAATTCTGGCGGCGCCGCGACTATCGCCTCCATCCGAGATGAAAAAGACAATGCTCTGCGCGCCGATGCACAGGCACACCCGATGATGCAAGCCGTCCTCGCCCAGTTTCCACAAGCCAAGATCACCGCGATCCGAACAGCCCAAGACATCGCCGCTGCCGCAGTGAGTGAGGCCCTGCCCGAGGTCGAGGACGAATGGGATCCTTTCGAGGATAGCTGATCACACCTTGTCCTGCACAGGGTGTGCCAACATATATAGACGCAGACAATCACAGGAGAATAAGATGCTCAAAGGACTAGGCGGCCTCGGCGATATGGCCGGAATGATGAAAAAAGCCCAAGAGATGCAAGGCAAGATGGCCGAGATGCAGGAAGAAATGCACAACATCATGGTCACCGGCGAATCCGGCGCGGGCCTTGTGAAAGCGACCTGCACCGCCAAAGGCGAGCTCAAAAGCCTCGATATCGATCCGTCCATCTTTAACAGCGACGACAAAGAAGTTGTTGAAGACCTTATCCTTGCCGCGATCAAAGACGCGCAGAGCAAAGCGTCCGAGCGTGCCGCCGAAGAGATGGGCAAACTCACCGAAGGTATGGGCCTACCCGCAGGCATGAAATTGCCATTTTAAGTACTAATTTTATGAAAATTAGTGAAGGCGGGAGGCGGCGTGTTTGCCCGCAAACACGCGTTCCCGCTCCCTCACGTTGGAGCACTAAAGCTTGAGCAGCACCCGCGACATCGATGCCCTGATCGAGCTGATGGCCAAACTTCCTGGCCTCGGTCCCAGATCTGCGCGCCGTGCGGTGCTGCATCTTATCCGCAAACGTGCGCTGCTTCTCAGCCCCTTGGCCGACATGATGCAAACGGTCGCGGCCACCGCGCGCGAATGTCTCAACTGTGGCAACGTCGGCACCGCTGATATCTGCGATATCTGCGACAGCATCAAACGCGCCAACGGTGAGCTATGTATCGTTGAGGACGTCGCCGACCTCTGGGCAATGGAGCGTTCCGGAGTGTTCAAAGGGCGCTATCATGTCCTCGGCGGAACCCTTTCCGCACTCGACGCCATCGGCCCCCATGAGCTGCGCATTCCCCGCCTCATCGACCGGGTACAAAGCGAGGAAATCACCGAAGTCATCCTCGCCCTCAACGCCACAATCGACGGGCAGACCACCGCGCACTACATTGCTGACCAGCTGGAGGGCCAAGTTCGACTGACCTCGCTGGCCCAAGGTGTGCCCATCGGAGGGGAACTCGACTACCTCGATGACGGTACAATCACTGCGGCCATGCGCGCCCGCAAAGAGCTTTAAGAAAGCCCCAGAATAGGAAAAGGGCGCCCGAAACCGGACGCCCCTTCAATCATGGTGAAACAGGAAACGCGCTTACTTTGCGTCGTCTTCCTCGTCATCATCCCCGTCAGGAATGTTGAAGAAGCTCTCCGCATCTGCGAAATCGCTGTCTTTCTTCTCTGCATCTTCGTCTTCGGGCACATCAGTCGACAGCGTGAACGTCTCCAGACCTTCAATCGCAGTCGGGATCTTAGGCTCCGTATCCATGCCAAGGCTCTGCTCGGTGCTGACAAGCTTGCGGCGCTCGTCGTCAGACATCACGCCGCCCTCGGCTGCCTTCTTGGCCGCCGCTTTTTGCACCATCGCGTCCAGTTCGGACTGCTTGCACAGGCCCAGGGCAACCGGATCAATCGGTTGGATGTTGGAGATGTTCCAATGCGTCCGCTCACGGATCGCCTGAATCGTCGGCTTGGTCGTACCGACCAGCTTGCTCACCTGCGCATCAGACAGCTCGGGATGAAACTTCACCAGCCACAGGATGGATGCAGGACGGTCCTGACGCTTGGACAGCGGCGTATAACGCGGACCACGGCGCTTTTCCTCACCAGCAGCAGCAGCGTTAAACTTCAGCTCCAACTTGTGTAGCGGGCTGGCCTGCGCCTTGTCGATTTCTTCTTGCGTTAGCTGATTGTTGGAAATCGGGTCAAACCCTTTGACGCCAGCAGCTACATCACCGTCGGCGATGCCCTGCACTTCCAACTCATGCATACCGACGAAATCCGCGATCTGCTTGAAATTGATGGTCGTGTTATCCACCAGCCATACAGCGGTGGCTTTTGCCATAATTGGTTTGCCCATGTCTCTCTCCTTAAAACGCACCTTCCCCGTCGCCTGACTTAGGCTGTCCCGGATGCCGGAACCGTTTCCAATTTGGGGGAACTTATGGCTTATATAGATAAAGACCGACCATAAGGAAAGACCCCAGATGCGCCCCATTTTACTCAGCCTGATCCTGTCCCTCGCGGCCCTCACCGCCCGCGCTGAAGGGGAGCGGGCCGGAGCGTTCGACTATTATGTCATGGCACTGAGTTGGTCAGCCAACTGGTGTGCGCTCGAAGGGGACGCCCGCAACTCCCCGCAATGCGACGCGCGCGAAGACCACGGCTGGATACTCCACGGCCTCTGGCCCCAATTCCACCGCGGCTACCCGTCGAATTGCCAGACAGCCCAACGCCCGCCCTCTCGAGGCATGACTGCTGATATGGCCGACATCATGGGCACAGGGGGCCTCGCATGGCATCAATGGAAGAAACATGGCACCTGCACCGACCTTAGCGCATCCGATTACTACGCGCTGTCGCGCGAGGCCTACGCGACCATCACCCGCCCTGCCGTATTCCGCAAACTCGACCGCGCCGTTAAACTACCCGCATCCGTCGTCGAAGACGCCTTTATCAAAGAGAACCCGACCCTCACCCGCGACAGCATCACCATCACCTGCCGCCAAGGGTACATCCAAGAAGCCCGCATCTGCCTCTCCCGCGATCTCACCCCCGTCCCCTGCGGCCGCGATGTAATCCGCGATTGCACCCTAAAAGACGCCTTGTTCACACCATTGCGCTGAACCATTCCTCATTTGGCAAAAAATACTCAGGTCCCACGACAAAGGCCGAACGCAGTCTCCCACGTTCGGCCCCCACAAAATTTTATGCCGCGCGTCAGCGCGTCCGTTGGATCAACCGCCGACTTTAAGCACAATCTTTCCGATGTGCTGGCTCGCTTCCATATGCGCATGCGCACCGGCAGCATCGTTGAACGCAAATTCGCTATCCATCACGGGCGCCACACGCCCCGCAGCCAACAGCGGCCAAACCGCCTCGCGTAGCTCTGTCCCAATGCGCGCTTTGGCAAGATCAGATTGCGGGCGCAGGGTCGAGCCTGTCATCGTGAGCCGCTTCATCATCAACGGGGCAAAGTTGATCTCGGCTTTTGGTCCACCCAGAAATGCGATCTGCACCAAACGCCCTTCCATATCCAGAGCATCAATGTTGCGCGCAATATAATCCCCTCCGACCATATCAAGGATCACATCAGCACCACCCTCAGCTTTCATCACCGCTACGAAGTCCTCTTCGCGGTAGTTAATCGCCCGCTCGGCCCCAAGCTCTACACAGGCCGCACATTTCTCTGCGTTACCCGCCGTTACAAACACCCGCGCGCCAAAGGCATTCGCCAGCTGGATCGCCGTGGTGCCGATGCCAGAGGAACCGCCATGGATCAAAATCCGCTCTCCCGCTTTGAGGCCACCGCGCATGAAAACATTGGACCAGACCGTGAAAAACGTCTCTGGCAAACACGCCGCTTCCTTGAGGCCCATCCCCGCGGGCACTGGCAAACAATGGGCCGCAGGTGTTGCAACATACTCGGCATATCCCCCACCGGGGAGCAGCGCGCACACCTGATCCCCCAAGGCCATACCAGACACACCATCGCCAATCGCCACGACTTCACCAGAAGCTTCCAGCCCGGGCAGATCACTCGCCGTTGGCGGCGGCGCATAGGCCCCTGCCCGTTGCAGCGCATCGGGACGGTTCACGCCCGCCCAAGCGACTTTGATCACCACTTGCCCATGGTCAGGCTCCGGCACAGGGCGCTGCGTTTCTTTCAGCACCTCCGGTCCACCGGGTTTTGTGATCTCGACGGCACGCATCATCTGGGTCATTGCTGGCTCCTCTAAAGTTCCTGTATCGTAAGGAGCATAGGTGAGCGCCAAGGCATGTACAGCCCAATATGGCCACCAGCTTCACGCTTTGCTACGGTCACCGAAAACAAGGATATCGCTAATGCCCTCCCGCTTTCACTGGCACCCTGACGCACGGGCCTTTGCGGGACGCAAAGAAGTTTTCCCCACGGATGGCCTAGCCGCTGCCCATATCCCAGCGCACACCGTTGCACCGGCGTTTGAGGGTTTGAACAGAGCATTGAATAGCCAAACAGCATTCTGCGTGAGCGAGGCGGCCCCGCCCCATCTCGACTCGCTCAGCCCTTGCCAGTTTACCACACTGACAGGCGGCACTTCGGGCACACCAAAAGTCATTGTCCGTACGCAGAAATCATGGATCACAAGCTTCCACGCAAACGCGGCACGCTTCGCCTACACGCCAAACGACAGCATCGCAGTCCTTGGCGCGCTCAGTCATTCGCTCGCCCTCTACGGTGTGCTCGAAGCGCTACACTTGGGCCTCAACATCTACGCACTGTCACCGTTGAACTCCACAGATCAAAGTGATGCATTGCGTGCCAAAGCCTGCACAATTCTCTACGCCACGCCTACACAACTGCGGCTCCTGCCCGCAGGAACAACCCTCCCCGACATACGCCTTATCCTTTGCGGCGGCGGCACGCTGAGCGAGGCCAGCCGCACACATATCACCACCATCTGCCCCAACGCGTCGCTGCATGTTTTCTATGGCGCAGCCGAGACAAGCTTCATCACCCTGAGCGATGCACAGACGCCAGAAGGTTCCGTTGGCCGCCCCTATCCGCAGGTCGAAATATCAATCCGTGATCCCGACAGCACCGGCACGGGCACCATCTGGGTGCGCAGCCCCTATCTGTTTGAGCGATACCTGCAAGGCGAGAGTGAGCACACCCGCCGCGACGGAGATTGGCTCACCCTCGGTGAAATCGGCAGGGTTGATGCGCAAGGATATATGTTCCTACGGGGCCGTGCGGGCCGTGTGTTCAATGTGGCCGATCAAACCATCTACCCCGAAGAGTTTGAGGCCCGCCTGATGTCGCTTGATGGCGTCACGCAATGCGCTGTTCTGGCACGCCGCGACTCCCTGCGCGGCAATCATCTCGTCACAGTGGTAGAGGGCGCAGAAGACATCCAACGGCGCTCGGCCATATTGACTTACTGTAAGACCCAAAGCCTAACCCTCCCGCGCGAGGTTCTCTTTCTCGATCCATTCCCCACTCTCCCCTCCGGCAAACCCGATCTTATCCAAATCGCAGCCCGCACAGGATGCACCCTGTGACCGCCCAAATCATCGCCGCCTGTCGCAGCGCCGTTGTCCCGCGGGGCGGTGCGTTCGCCACGCTGTCACTTGATGCGCTCGGCGCACCCGTTCTGCGCGCGGCATTGCTGCAAGCGAAGCTTGACCCCGCGCAGGTAGACGAGGTCATCCTTTCCAACGCCATCGGCGGCGGCGGCAATCCTGCCCGCCTCATCGCACTCGCTGCAGGCCTCCCCGAACATATCGCGGGCCTCAGCATCGACCGCCAATGCGCAGGCGGCCTCGATGCACTGCTGCTCGCAAAGGCAATGGTCGAGAGCGGCGCGGCAGATGTTGTCATTGCAGGTGGGGTCGAAAGCTATTCCCGCCGTCCCCACCGCCTGCGGACCTATGCAGATGGACGCCCGCCCGAAGCCTATGACCAGCCACC
>CBDTVN010000113.1:0-9416 GCA_965364195.1 uncultured Sulfitobacter sp.
CCGCGCCAGTGCAGGCGTGTCCGCGACGGCGTCATCATCGCGCCACCAAAGAGGTAGGGACAGACCGCTCTGTCGACATAACGACAGCTCTCGGGTGAGCGGGCCCCAATCAATTTTCATCGCGGCATTCTCTGTTCATGCGTGAACTCAACCGTGCGCGCGGCGCCATCAAAGCGTCCGATGCGATCTTCCCTGCGCGGCGCCGTGATAACGGTGTCGAGGGCAGCACACAAGCTCTGCGGTGAAAGATCGGCGCGGGCCAGCACCTCAATGCCATCCTTTTTGGCCAAGGCAGTGGCGCGCAGCCCTTGTTCGACCTCACCACCTTCATCAAAGGGGACAAACACCGCTGGAGTGCCAGCCTGTAAAATGTCGAGCGCGGTGTTGTAGCCACAGAGCGATACAGACGCGGCAGCGTGACAAAGCATCTGGCGAAAATCGGGGCGCGCTGCTTCTACGGTAACGTTCGCGGGGGCGACGTTGCGCAGAGCGTCGATGCGCATCCGGGGGCTGGTCCCACCGACAAGGATGCGCATGGGTCGCCCCAGATAAGGCGCTGCCGCAAGGGCTGCTTCATAGACATGCGCGCCGACATCACCGCCTCCCGCACTCACGATAATCTCTTCGGTGCCTGCCGCGTTTGGATGTGCACCCGCCGCCGTGGGTGCAACAAAGCCGGTGTAGTGGAGCTTCGGGCGCAAGGTTTCCGAGACGGGCCAACTGATTTCCAACGGGGTGAGGGCTTCATCGGAATGAACCAGCACGGTGTCGTAGAACTCAGCGATCATATCATCCGCAAACGCAGCCTTCTTCGGCTTTGACGGGGGCGCAAGGATATCGCGGATGGATGCACAGATCAGCGGAGCACTGTTCAGGGTTTTTGCCGCTTCTAGCAGCGCGCGGAATTCAGCACGCAGAATTCTGCGTCCAAAGGGGAACAGTTCGGTTATGAGAATATCAGGGGAGAAATCCGTAAGCGTGCCGAGCAATTCGGCCTGTCGCATGGCCATATAAGTCGGCGTTGCATCCACGCCATCGCTGGTGAGTAAGCGTGAGAAATCAATGCCGTCAGAGCGTACAGGCGGGAGCTGAACCAACCGGTCCGTCGGCTTAGTGAGCAACGGCGCTGGCGTTCCGCCTGACACAACGCAGACGTCGTCACCAGCAGCGTTGTAGGCGCGCGCCAAGGTGAGTGCGCGGGCCAAATGTCCTGTACCAAGCAGGTGGGTGACGACGATCATAACCTTCATGGCTCTTCGCGCTCCAATCGGACAGGATCGGGCAGCAGCGTCCAATCAGGCCCGTCAATCTCGATCACAAACAGCCTGTTCCTCTTGACCGCAAAAGGGGCGGGGCCGTCGAAATCCCAACCTGTTGCATGGGCCATCAACACACGCATGACACCGATATGGCATACAGCGACGGTGTCATGCTTAAGGGACTGTGCCCATGGGACAAGCCGCGCACGCAAAGCGGCAGGGGCTTCACCATTCGGTGGCGTATAGTTCCACCCCCACTCTTCGATATCGCGGTGATCGCAGGCAGGATCAGCGTGCAACTCTTTTGCGATCCGGCCCTCCCAATCGCCCCAGTTCATTTCGATCAACGCGGGGTCTGTTTGCGGCTCACGTCCGCTCACCAGTTGCGCAGTATGCGCGGCGCGTTCCAGCGGGCTGGACCATAGCGCGGCACGGTCCCATGGAGCAGGAAGGCGCTGGGCGCCGAGGTCTGCCACGGCGGCTGCATCCAGCGGAATGTCGCTGCGCCCTTGAACACGGCCCTCACGGTTCCACGCGGTGTGCCCGTGGCGCAAAAGAGCGAGGCGGATCATGTTACACCTGCGTGAGCAAGTCCCGCGCGCAAGGTCTCGGAGGCGGTGGGAAGGAGATGCTGAGCGGTGATATGCGCCCGGATCGCTTCGGGTTTGGGCGCAGGCGTATTCGCCAGAGAGGCCAGACCTGCTGCGCCATCAGCGACAGGTGGATAGCTGCGGGGATAGAGCACATCGCGCACACCCGGACGGTCTTGGGCAATGACCGGCAAGCCGTGCGCCTGAGCCTCCAGATAGGACATACCAAACGCCTCATCCACACCGGGCCAAATCAACGCGCCTGCACGGGCGTAGGCCGCCGCGAGTGCATCGGGGGTCAGCGCGCCGAGAAATTGGACGCGCCCGCCAAACGGTGCCATGGCGGCTTCGACATGAGCGCGGGCAGGCCCATCGCCAGCGATCTCCAGCCGAGTTGTGTCGGGCAGCAGAGCCATGGTTTCAGCAATGAGTTCATAAGATGGCAGTTTGGCCGCACTGCGCATCATGCCAACGGCAAGGAGTTGGGTGCCGTACGCTTTGGGGGGTAGGTCTGTGCGCGGCAGAAATGGGCGCAGATGGATCAGCTTTTGCTCGGCGGGTGCGTATTTTTCCAGTGCTTCACGGTCCCGCTCGGTCAAGTAAAAGACCACATCCGCGGCATCGCATGCGGCCTCTGCCTCGCGGGCAAAGGCATCCCATCGCCCGTCCAACCGTTTGCGCGCGCGGGTCGCCTCAATCAGAAGATACGGAATGCCAAGGGCGCGGGCCACGGCAGGGCCAATCAGATCGGGCGCTTTATAATAGTTATGATAGGTGACCCACGCCTGCCAGTTGGCAGCACGCCCCTGCGCGATGATTTGCGGGACGAGCGCGTCAGCCTCTTCCATTGAGCGGGCCTGAACGCAAGCTTCACCCGCGCCATCACGGCTGCGCAATGTGGATGCGAGATCAACTTGCACCGCTATGTGCGCAAACGCGGCGCACAACGCACGGGCCATGGCCCGATCCCCAGAGGGTACAGGATCATGGGGCGGTTTCAGAGGTGCATAGAAGGCCAGCCGCATCAGACAGGTTTCAATATGCCGCGCAGGCGCTTTGCCAGATGGGCAATGCCCGGTGCCATCGTGAATTCGGCGTGCAGGCGCGTATGGGCTGCCTCTGCGAGGCGCGGCCCGAGGGCGGGATCATTTGCGATTTGCTGCATGGCATCCGCAAAGGCTTGCGGAGTGTCATCGGCCAACAGGCCATGAGTGCCAGTGGTGATGAACTCGGGGATCGCAGAAACGGGTGTGGACAGGATTGGCAGCAGTTGGCTCGCCGCTTCCATCAATACATTGGGCAGGCCGTCACGATCCCCGTCCGCCGCAATCCGTGAAGGCAATACAAACAGATCTGCATTGCGCATGGCTTCAATCACATCCGGCTGATCACAGGCCCCGCGCCATGTGATCCGATCGGCAACCCCCGCAGCGCCGGCGCGCGCGCGCATCACGGCGTCCAGCGTGCCGCCGCCGATATGGGTCCAGTGCCAATCAAGGTTGGCAGGCAGTAGCGCGAGAGCGTCGATGAGCGTGTCAAAGCCCTTTTTTTCAACAAGCCGACCCACGGACATCATGCGCAAAGGTGCATCTGTGCTGCGCAATGACCGCTCTGGTGCAACAGGGAAGCGGGCAAGGTCAAGTCCGTGATACACCAGATCAACGCGGGTCGGTGTATCGGCCAGCGACTGCAAATGCTCTGCTCCGAACCGCGTACAAGTGGCACCGAATGCCGCACCAAAGCTCTCACCGCTCAGCTTTTCCTCCAACTCCCAATCGGGGGAGGTCCAGATGTCTTTAGCATGCGCCGAGAATGACCACGGCACACCGCGCAGGATAGCAGCATAGCGGGCAACGGAGGAGGGTGTGTGCAGGAAATGAGCGTAAAGCGCCTCCAGCGAGCCTTCGGCCTCATGCGCCAAGACACATGCCTGACCCCAGCGGCGGCGGCGGTTTGGCGTATCATCACGCGCGAGATCACGGGCATACACATCAGCAGCAGCGTCGAATCCGGCTAGGGCTGTCACAGCGCCCATGGCTTCATGCACGCGGCGCGGCTCTTGGTGCAGATATTCCGGCAGATAGCGCACCCGTGCTTGCAAACGGTCGTGCAGGGGGTGGGTCTTTTTATCGGTCGGGTGGCGCAGAGACCATAGATCGAAGGACAGTCCGGCCTCCTCCAGCGCAACAAGCTCCTGTGCGATGAACGTCTCTGACAGGCGCGGCCAGCCTTTGACAACAATGGCGAGGGGGGGCGTGGTCATATTATTCGTCCCTTTGGGCCATCAGGGCGCGGCCGCGTTCCACCACCACGTCCAAGCCGTCAAGGATGCCATCAGCGCCCGCCTCTGAGGGCTTTTTCTGGGTAGGCAAATTGCGGATCGCCTTGATCATCGCCTCAACGGTCATGCCGTCACGTCCATTATCGAGCATTCGGACAAGGCCCAGCTCCTCGGCGCGGCTGGCCCTGATCCATTGCTCGAGCCGCGGCACGGTGCGTGGCACAATTACGGCGCGCTGGTCAAAGCTGAGGACCTCGCAGAATGTGTTGTAGCCGCCCATGCATACAACGCCTTGGGCATTGGCAAAGTGCGCCTCGATGTGGCTGTCAAATCCGATGGCGGTGACGCGTCCGTTCAGTGCCGCGACCCGTACGTCCATCGCGTCGCGTACTTCGCCCGACAGGAAGGGACCATAGACAAGCATGGCGTGCGGACCCAGATCGGGATCGGCTTCATAAGCGTCAAGCACAAGTGAGACCATCGCGGCTCCGTCACCACCACCACCCGGTGTGATCAGGATATAGGGCTCATCCGGTACATCAGAGCTATCGGTCAAGGTGCGGCGCAGGTAACCAGTGTAGTGCATGCGCGCACGGGTGGCATCACTGAACGGCAGGCCGCTGGTTGGATCATAAATGTTCTCGTTCCCGTACACCCAAAACTCGTCGTAGTAAGCTTCAGCGGCCTTCACCGCTCCCTTGCGTTCCCATTCGGCAGCCAGCACTTCCGGCTCGTCCAGCACGTCGCGCAGGCCCAGGACCACGCGACAGATGCCTCTTGCCTGAAGCCATTCTAGCGTGGGCAGCAGCTCACCGCGAAATCCGGTTGGCTCTTTATCAACGATAAACAGGTCGGGTTGATATTGCTCAACTGCGGATTGGATCAATCCGGCGCGCAGGTTTGTTGTGGCATCGATATCAAGGCCTAAGGTCGAGCTGACATAAGATCCGTCCGGCAGCTTGGTCACACCGGGTAGGCGAATGTGATCGACACGCTCGGGGAAGGTGAATCGTCCCGCCACCGGAGAGCCGGTAAGGATGATCGCCGACGCCTCGGGATCGCCCGCTGTCAGCGCCGTGGCCAGCGCGCGAGAACGGCGCAGATGGCCCAATCCAAATGTATCATGGCTGTAGAGCATTATCCGGCGCGAGGGGGCGCGGGCGTTGGCTTGGGCGATGGCCTTTTGCGGCATAGTCATTCTTTCTGATCGTCAGCAGGCTTAGAGCCTCAGGTCACTGCCTGATTTGCCGAATATTCCCTTAATATCGTACAGTACCGCACCTTCTTTGCCAAAGCTGCGGATGGCACTGGACCCGAGTGTTACAAATTCGCGGTGGCTCACTGCGACGATGATTGCGTCATAAGTGTCATGCTCCGGTGTTTCGACGGCAGTAATCCCGTGCTCTGTGCGCAGGCGTTCGGCACCGACCCACGGGTCATGCACCTCCGCGCTCACGGCATAGTCACCCAGCTCGGCCACGATATCGGCCACGCGGGTGTTGCGGGTATCTGCGCAGTTTTCCTTGAACGTATAGCCAAGGATCAGCACCCGCGCCCCGCGCACACCGATGTCCTTCTTGAGCATGGCCTTGATCAAAGTCTGCGCCACATGACTTCCCATTGCATCGTTGATGCGTCGGCCTGCAAGGATCACCTCGGGGTGATAGCCCAACTGCTCGGCGCGGTAGGTGAGGTAATAGGGGTCAACGCCAATGCAATGACCGCCTACAAGGCCCGGTTTGAACGGCAGGAAGTTCCATTTCGTTCCCGCCGCCTCCAGCACTTCTAGCGTATCGAGGCCGAGCCGGGCGAAAATCAGAGAAAATTCATTGACCAATGCGATGTTGAGGTCGCGTTGGGTGTTCTCGATCACTTTCGCCGCCTCTGCGGTGGCAATAGAGGAGGCGCGGTGCAGACCGGCCTTAACCACAGGCGCATAGATCGCATCGACACGGTCAAGGGTCTCGGCGTCTTGTGCCGCGATGATCTTGATTACGTTTTCCATTGAGTGTTCGGCATCGCCGGGGTTCACCCGTTCTGGCGAATAGGCCAGCTTGATCTGGCGCCCGGCCTCAAGCCCGCTGCCAGCGGCAAGGGCAGGGCCGCAGACCTCCTCTGTCACGCCGGGATAGACGGTGCTTTCCAGCACAACCAATGCGCCGTCGGTCAGGTGCGGCGCAATAGAGGCACAAGCTCCAAGGACAGGCCCCAAATCAGGCGCTTTTGCATCGGTAATGGGGGTGGGTACAGCAATGATGAACGCCGTGCGCCCCGCCAGATCAGCGGCGTCATGACTGAAGCGCGCCGTAGTTGCGGCGACTTTTTCGTCTGAAATCTCGCCATTGGGATCACGCCCTGCGCGCAATTCGTCAATCATAGGCGCGTGAATGTCATAGCCCATCACATCAAAGCCCGCACGCGCCAGCGCCAGCGTGAGCGGAAGCCCCACATAGCCAAGACCCAAAACGGCGATCCGGTCGGTGTTTGCGGGTGTGGTCATAGTCTATTCCTCGGGCTGCAGTAAAAAGTCAAACGGTGGTACGGCCCTCCCTCCGCTATGGCATGAAAGGTTAACCCTTGTAAAACATGATCAGCAATCGGGCGATTGGGCTCTTCCCTAAGAAATGGTGAGGGGTTGGAGAATTGCAATGCACGGGCCGACCACGTAGCGTCACGTCCATATGAGCGCGCGTAACGTGCCGGATGCGACAAGGGACCTGCTAAATGAATTACCGCATGCTGTACGCTGCTTTAATGGTGCTGATTTTTGCACTGTTACCGATGCAAGTTGCGCAGGCGCAGGGCGTTGCCTCGGTGTTTGCAGGGACCGCAGATGCGGAGAGCGTCACAGAGGGCGAGAGCCTTGCAGATACTCTACGCAACGCAGCGCGCGACGGGGTCGGGATTGTCGTGATCGATACCGAAGGCCGCGTGCTGACCCAGTCTGAGCCTGTTGTGAACCCGAATGCCCCGCCCACCGTCGAGGATTACTCACGATTGATGAAAGTGCAGGAGAACGCTGACGAAGTTCGAAATGCGCTGATCGAGAGGCTCAGACAGTTGCCTGTGGCACTGAATGAAGTGCTGTATATTTTGCGCGCCGCATCTCCGGATGGCACACTTTTGCTTTTTGTCAAAATGTTGATGATGAGCATGCTGCTGTTTGGGATTGGTATGGTGGTCGAGCGTGAGGTGTTTGCCAAACGGCTTATGAAACGCTTCATCGTCAGCCGCATCATGAAGAACCCCACCGGATACGCCGAAAAAATGCCATTTCTGGTGTTTCGCTTTGTCACGGGGGTTGCAGGTATTCTTGTCTCCATGGCCGTGGCCTATGTGCTTGGGGTGCTGTTCTTTCCGCCCCTGACAGACAGCGCTGCGCAATTCACTGTCACACTCATCAATATTGCATATTTTTGTTGTCGTGTCGCGGCGGGGTTGTGGCGGATGGTCCTGTCACCATTCCTGCCGCAATACCGTATCCCCTCGTTTTCAGACCGTGACGCGAAGCGACTGCACCGCTGGCTGTGGCTGGTTGCAGGATTTGATATCTGCGCGATCCTTTTTGGCATATGGATCGGAGAGTTGGGCCTGAACTATGATATCTACGCGCTGGTGGCTGCTTTGCTTTCAGGTGTGCTGGTGTTGCTCAACATCATGCTGGTACTCGTGAACCGGCGCGCGATTTCCTACGCACTGCGCCGCGGTAAAGAGCCGGTCGAGGTGGGGATGCTGTCACGTCTGCTCAGCAGACTCTGGGCGCCTGCCGTCATCTTCTACGTCGTCTTTGCATGGTTTGAGCTGACCTATGATCTGGTGCTCGAAAACCCCAGCTCGATCCCCTTGATAGCCGGGGCTTATGGCATCGTCATTTCGATAATCGTGGTTTACGGCGTGGTGAATTACGTCATCGAACGTGGGTTCGCGCGCGCGCGCGTCTTGCGCTTGTTGCGTGACAAACAGGCGGAGCGGGAGGCCATAGAGCTGGCGCGGCTGGAACGGGATGCGCAAGAGCGGCAAATGCTGCGCGAGGATGGCCCTGATCCGGATCCCGAAACCGCCCTTGAAGCTGATAGTGCTGCGGGCCCCCTCGGTGCGCGGGTCGAGGCTGCTTTGGCTGTTGAGGCGCCTACGGTCGCGGATATAACTGATGCGGAGCACGATATGCTCTCGGCCGCGGCGGAGGAGCGTGGACAGCCGGTCCGCGTGCTGAGCAGCTTTGAGGCGTTGGCGCGGCGGGTTGCAGGGATACTCGCCTTCGTCGCGGGGGCCTATGCGTTCTTTTACATCTGGGACAACGACAGTGCGCGGATGGTGGAATCCGTCTTTGACCGTCTGCTGGACCTCATGGTTATCATTTTCATTGGCTATGTTGTTTATCACGCCTTCCGCATCTGGATTGATACCAAAATCGAAGAAGAGACCGAGGACGAGATTGAGGCAACGCCGGGCGATGAAGGCGGCGCGTCGTCCGCGTCACGGCTTGCCACGCTGTTGCCGTTGTTCAGGAATTTTACGCTGATTGTCGTGGTGGTGACGATTGCCCTGATTGTGCTCATGGAAATTGGCATCAACGTCGGGCCGCTCTTTGCTGGTGCTGGTATCGTTGGTGTCGCCGTTGGCTTTGGTTCTCAGGCGCTGGTGCGCGATATATTTGCGGGCGCGTTTTTTCTGTTTGATGACGCGTTCCGCAAGGGAGAATATCTGGACGTTGGCGGTGTCAAAGGGACAGTCGAGAAAATATCCGTTCGCTCGTTCCAGTTGCGCCACCACTTGGGCGCGCTGCACACTATTCCGTTTGGTGAACTGCAGGTCATGACCAACTACAGCCGCGACTGGGTGATCATGAAGCTACCCTTGCGCGTGACCTATGACACAGATGTGGAGAAGGTCCGCAAGCTAATCAAAAAGCTGGGCATCGCCCTGCTGGATGACCCTGTGATCGGGCAAAATTTCATCGCACCGCTCAAGTCCCAAGGTGTGATCGAAATGCAGGACAGCGCGATGATCATCCGCGTGAAGTTTATGACCAAACCGGGGGATCAATGGCTGGTGCGCAAGCGGGTCTATGAAGACATCCGTGCGCTGTTCGAACTCGAAGGCATCAAGTTTGCACACCGGGAAGTTACGGTGCGGCTGGCCGATGGCAAGGTGGACGATCTTACCGAGGATCAAAAGAAGGAAGTAGCGGCGGCGGCGCACGCTTCGCTAGAGGAGGATTTGCTGCCAGAGGACGAAGGAGAGGCGAGCGGTGATGACCGCTGAGGCTTGATAGTCGAAGGCGGT
>CBDTVN010000114.1:0-9194 GCA_965364195.1 uncultured Sulfitobacter sp.
TGCGCCAGAGGCGCCGGGCGGCAAGGAAGGCAATTGGTTTCAAACTGTTCCGGGCAAAAAGCTGGTTCACCATTCTGCGCATGTACGGCCCTCTTGAGCCCTGGATTGAACAGAGCTGGCGCCCTGGTGACATTGAGCTCATCCAATTGTATTGCTTCTGGACGCGTGCTCCAAGTGCATCCAAAGCATAAGATGGAAGTCGACACCCAGTTGTTAGATGTTTCAATCTCATTGAAGCACCGATAATGAGACTGCTTCGCCCGCCACTCAACTGTATTTAAGCTTTTGCGATAGCAGCGAAACCTTTGCTGCCATCGCAAAAAGAACTCGTGACTTCCGGGTTGGGCTCTGCGGCGCCTCAAGAAGCGCGCATCAACTCCATTAGATAGTATGAAAATTCACGAAATGTTTGTTTTAACGCAAGGAAGGGCCGATCGGGACACGTTAGTATTTGAAGGAATATGCTAGTGCCCGTCAGATTTTGCTCGAAGGTCGGGAGCAAAGTTTGGGCCTTGCGGTTCAACTGGTATGATTTTAGCCAAATCTAAACGGGAGCAATCCAATCGAATTCTCACATTCCGTTCTTTGCGAAGAGTACCGTCGGCGCGTTTCCGATTTTATGGATTTGTACATTGTCCCGCGCAATATTGCGTGGCAAAGCGAGGTCGCATCGGGGAGTTTCCCGGTGTCCTTTATGTCAGACCTCAAAGCCCTTGCGAAATCGGAAGGGCTTTGGAACCTGTTCCTGCCTGCTCTCAAGCCGGACGAGCCGGGGCATGGTTTGGGGACACTAGATTACGCCCCTCTTGCAGAAGTAATGGGGCGGATTCCATGGGCATCCGAAGTCTTTAATTGCAGTGCGCCGGACACGGGCAATATGGAACTGTTGCACATGTTTGCCTCGTCGCAGCAACGCGAGGACTGGCTGATGCCGCTGTTAGAGGGGGAGATACGCTCTGCCTTTGCCATGTCAGAGCCTGATGTGCCTTCATCGGATGCGACCAATATCCAGACCTCGATCAAGAAGGATGGCAACGGCTATACGATCAGTGGGCGCAAGTGGTTCATCACAAACGCAGCACATCCGGATTGCAAGCTTTTGATTGTTATGGGTAAAACAGATCCCGACGCCCCGCGACACCATCAGCAGAGCATGATCCTTGTGCCCATGGATACAGTCGGTGTGGAGATCAAGCGTAACATTCCAGTACTCAACCATCATACGCCCGAGGGGCATTGTGAAATACTGTTCCGTAATGTGAAGGTGCCTGCTGATAACCTGTTGGGTGCCGAGGGAGAAGGCTTCAAGATGGCGCAAGCTCGTCTGGGGCCAGGGCGTATCCACCACTGCATGCGGTCCATCGGGCAGGCCGAACTGGCCTTGGAGCTGATGTGCGACCGTGCCCGGGAGCGAAAGACATTTGGATCATATTTGAGTGAGCGTGCAAATATCGGCGATTGGGTGGCCCATTCGCGCATTGAAATCGAACAGGCCCGTTTGCTGGTGCTGAAAGCTGCATGGATGATTGACACTGTCGGCGTCAAAGGTGCCCGAAAAGAGATTGCGATGATCAAGGCATTGGTGCCGTCCATGCTGTGCCGTGTGACTGATCGGGCTATGCAGACATTTGGAGCAATGGGAATGAGCCCGGATACGCCACTGGCCGAGATATACACATTTGCGCGGGCGCTGCGCTATGCCGATGGCCCAGACGAAGTGCATCTGAGCGCAATTTCCAAATTGGAATTCAAAGAAAGCTCCGAGCGGTTTGGAGACTCTGCTAAGTATATGACACCGGCAACAACTGGCTAAAGAGCGGCGTCTTGAGGCGATAGCACTGGGTTCAAGTCGGTGATGATCGCGTAATATACAAATTTGTGCCCAAGTGCCTCTGGCAGTTAGTTCGCGCCGACATGAAACCGGTTTGCCGGAGCTATCCCCCATAAGGCGGTTTGCTGTGTCCTCACATTGCAATAAATAATCAAACAAGGGTGGCACACATGTAGCCCGGCGCAGGCTAGGCGTTCAGAATGGATTCTATGCGCGCCACATCGCCGGGATTGTTCAACTCCCAGAAAACCCGCCCGCGTCCTTCTACCTCGACACACAGAACATCAGTGCCGTTCTCAAGGAAGCGTAGCTGCTCCAACCCCTCGTGGCGTTCCAAACGTCCTTCGGGCCAGCCCGCATATTGCGCCAATGCGGCGGGCCGGTACGCGTAGAGACCAACGTGATGAAACACATCACCCTCGGCTTCAGCCGCTTTTGCCGGGGCAATATACGGCAGAACCTCTTTGCTGAAATAAAGCGCGCGGTGGTTGCGGTCAAACACTGCTGTGGTGCCACCCACCAGCCCTTCGGCACGGTCCGCGCGAAAATGCGCATAGGTCTGCGCGTCACACAAGACGACAGGAGTCGCCACAGGCGCGTCAGGTCGTGCGGCCATTGCCGCGATCAAATCTTCGACGAACCATGCAGGCGTCAGGGGCGCATCCCCTTGCAGGTTAACCACCAGATCAGCCTCGAACACCCCGCTTGTCGCGGCCTCGGCACAGCGCGCCGTGCCGTTCTCACAGCTCTCGGAGGTCATGATCACTTGCGCACCAAAAGCCTCCGCCGCGTCCTTAATCCGGTTATCATCGGTGGCGACATAGACGGCATCGACACCCTTCACTTCCATCGCCGCTTCCCAGCTGCGCTGGATCAGGGATTTCTCATTGCCGTCACGGTCTCGCAGAGTGACCAATGGCTTGCCCGGATAGCGGGTCGAAGCATAGCGTGCGGGAATTACAATTACAGTTTTCATCAAGCTACTCCAGCGCGCAAACAATCGTGGATGCGCAACAGGCCAACTGGTGCCCCTGCCCCGTCCACAACCACAAGCACGGTAATTTTGTTATCATTCATCACGGCCAATGCCTGTGCGGCCATCATATCGGGCGGTACTGTTTTAGCTGATTTCGTTGCGACCTCTCGTGCGGTTTTGCTCCCTAGATGTTCGCTGTTACGGCGTAAATCCCCATCGGAGATCACTCCGACCAGCTTGTCATCCTCAACCACGCAAGCAATGCCAAACCCCTTCTCGCTCATCTTCAACAGGGTTTCTTGCATCCCGGTGTCGGCCGTCACCACGGCCATCGCCTCCGGCCCGTGCATGAGTTGATGTACCAGTGCCAGTTGCGCACCCAGCTTGCCACCGGGATGATAGGTGCGGAAATGCTCGGAAAGAAAACCGCGCTGTTCCATCAACGCCATCGCAAGGGCATCGCCGAGCGCGAGCGCCATCGTGGTTGACGTTGTTGGCGCAATACCACTGCCGGCCTCGGGTTCTTGCGGCAGCGTCAAGCGGAAATCAGCGGCCCGCATCAGCGTGCTCTCGGGTTTGCTGCTCATCCCAATCATCGGGATCGAAAAACGGCGCGTGTGATTGATCAGATCCCCCAACTCAGAGGTCTCGCCAGAATTGGACAGAAGGATACAAAGATCCTCCTGCGTTATCATACCCAGATCCCCGTGGCTGGCCTCGGCCGGATGTACGAAATACGCGGGCGTGCCGGTAGAGGCGAGGGTCGAGGCAATCTTGCGCGCGATATGACCCGACTTTCCGATACCGGACAGAATAATACGGCCTTTGATCGCAAGGATACGCTCAACCGCGCCAACAAAGTCATCGGGCAAGTTTCCGGCCATCCGCACAAGGGCCTGACCCTCATGCTCCAGCACCTGCGCCGCGGTGGCCAGTATCTTGGTTTGGTCTGACATTGCGGCTCACTTCCACTTCGTTAGGCTTGGCCAAGATGTACGCTGCGTCGTTCGCTGCCGCAAGGCAAGCGGCGGGGTTTCTCAGTTCTTAGGCGCGGTAGGCTACAACAGGCTGGCGCTGTATGCCTAAACCTTCAACGCCGAGCTCGACTACGTCCCCTTTCCGCAAAAACTGCTGCGGCTTCATCCCCATGCCGACACCCGGCGGTGTGCCTGTCGTGATCACATCACCCGGCACCAGCGTCACAAAGCGGCTAAGGTACGAGACGATATGTGCCACGCTAAAGATCATCGTAGCGGTCGTGCCGGTTTGCTTACGCTCCCCGTTCACATCCAGATACATCGCGAGGTTTTGTGGATCGGGAATTTCATCCGCACTCACCAACCACGGACCAACAGGCGCAAAACTGTCGCAGGATTTACCTTTGGTCCACTGCCCTCCCCGCTCGATCTGATAGGCACGCTCCGATACATCGTTAAAGACGCAGTAGCCCGCCACATGAGACAACGCGTCCGCCTCCTCCACATGGTGCGCGCGGGTGCCGATGACAACGCCCAATTCCACCTCCCAATCGGTTTTCTCCGAACCTTTTGGAAGGATAATTGGATCATCCGCGCCCGTGGCAGGACAGGATTTCATAAACAGGATAGGTTCTTCTGGGATAGGCATTCCCGCCTCTGCCGCGTGATCGGAATAGTTCAGGCCAATGCAAAAAATCCGGCGTACATCATCAAGAATTGGCGCATGTTCTCCGGTGATCACCGGATAATCGGCGGGATCAAGCGAGGCAAGCCTGGCCAGCCCTTCAGGCGTTACCGTAGTGGCGGTGATATCGTCCACCACCGCCGAGATATCATGCGCCGAACCTTGGGCGTCAATTAACGCAGGGTAAATACGGTCAGCAGTTCTGATGCGGGCAAGTTTCATGGTGCGGATTCCTCAAATTGATCCCACCACCATACTGCCAATGTGAACAGCGTGAAGGGCGAATTCCCGTCTTTACGGTTGAGGGACTGCCCGCTGCGGGTGTAAGGCCGCCGCAAGGCCCCTACCTCGCTGCAAAGGATGACCCGATGAAAACCGCAATTGTGACAGGCTCTTCCGGCTTTATAGGATATTTTGTGGCCGAGGCGCTGTTGGCCCAAGGCTGGCGCGTGATCGGCGTTGATTCAATGAGCGACTATTACGACGTCAAACTCAAACAGTCGCGCCTTGATCTTTTGGAGACACATGACGGGTTCACCAATGTCTGTGCCGAAGTGCAGGAGGAAGGGATGCTCACGGCGCTTTTTGCAGAGCATGAGCCCCAAATCGTGATCCACCTCGCGGCCCAAGCGGGAGTGCGCTATTCACTCGAAAATCCAATGTCGTATTTTCAGACAAACCTGGGTGGCACCCTGCAACTGTTGGAAGCCGCGCGCGCGCACCCGCCCCAGCACATGCTGATGGCGTCCAGTTCTTCCGCTTACGGGGCCAATACGCAGATGCCCTACAACGAGAACATGCAGGCCGATCACCAGATGTCGCTCTATGCCGCGACAAAGAAGTCATCGGAGAATATTGCGCACAGCTATGCACATCTATTTGCCCTGCCAATCACGATGTTCCGGTTTTTCACGGTCTACGGGCCATGGGGTCGTCCTGATATGGCACCGCATAAATTCACGTCACGCATCCTCGAAGGGCGCGCGATTGACGTCTATAACCATGGCGACATGCGCCGCGACTTTACCTATGTAACTGATTTGGTGGAGGCAATTTTACTGCTGGTTGATGCGGTGCCGGATCATATGACCCAACAAGGTATGTTTGAGGGCGATAGCTTGTCTCCCGTGGCGCCCTACCGTGTTGTGAATATAGGGAACTCGGACACCGTGCCCTTGCTTGATTTTATCAAGGCAATTGAAGACGCAACAGGCATTGAGGCAGAGAAAAACCTGATGCCGATGCAGCCGGGCGATGTGCCTGCCACGTGGGCAGATGCGAGTTTGCTGAAATCGCTCACCGGATACGTGCCCAAAACAAATGTTAGGGACGGCGTTGCACAATTCGTCGCGTGGTATCGCGACTATTATAAGATCTGATTAGTCTTCGAAGCCGACAAAGCTGGCCACGTCGGACACCTCACGACGCTCTGATACTACTGCATTCGCCGAAAAATCCTCATCTGGCCAGCCCATTGCAACGCATGTCATGATCACCTGATCTTCGGGAATTTGTGCATGCTCGCGCACAACCGGGGACTGCATGATCCCCTGCCCGTTTATCACACAGCCCAAGCCGCGAGACCAAGCGGCCAATGTCAAACCATAGGTCACGGCACCCAGATCAAAATGCGCAATCGTGCCGCCCTCAAGCGATTTGTCGAATGTCACGACGATGGATACAGGTGCGTCAAACTGGCGAAAGCCACGCATTACCCAATCCTGACGCATCTCTTTGTCTTCGCGCGCGATGCCCATGGCTGCAAAAAGCTGTTTGGCGATGCCGACCTGGCGGTCGCGGTGCGGCCCCTCGTAAGCACCATGGTCCACGATTTCACGTACCGGCGGCACACCGCCCAGCATGCGCGTCGAATTACCTTCGCGCACTTTTTCCAACGGCGCGCCTGTCAGGACATGTAAATGCCAAGGTTGGGTGTTCATCGACGATGGCGCGCGATTGGCCAGTGCGATCACTTCCTCAATCAACTCCCGCGAAACAGGTTTATCTTTAAAGCCACGGATACTCCGGCGGCCCTGCATTGCATCGTCAAGTTTCATGAAAGTTATCCTGCTTTAAAAGTCGAGTTTGAAAATACGGCTCAAGCCCAAACCGATCCGCCACTGATCCTCTGATCCGTTGAGCGTAATCGGGCTATCAGCAGCGCCACCCATCAGTTTCTCATAGCTAACCGCACCCTCAAGTGACCAATTATCGTCAATGAAGTAAATGCCCGACACTGTAAGGCTAGCGCTCAGCGCGCCACCATCAGCGTCGTAAGCATCGAAGTTAGATGCAGACGCCTCCGCCGAGGTTACGCCAAAATAAGTGTTCGCATAATCATCATCGCCGAAGTTAATACGCGGTCCTGCAGTAATACGCATCCTGTCATTCGGCCGCATGATCCAATCGGCACCGATTGTGCCCGTGAGACCACTGTGGCCAGTCACGCCTTTACGTACCTCACCAAATGCCAGCCAGTTGGTTTGTTGATACTTCATGCCGACGCCAAGCTCGACACCGAAATCAATATCTTCCAACCCTGCAAGCTCAGGACTGTCTTCCGCCTTCCGTTCGCCCAAGATGCGAAACGCACCATTGAATCCTACCCCGTTTTCAGGGATGTCGCGCACGTCTACCGTGCTGAGAGGGCCCCACCTGAGCGATCCGAATGTGAACGTCGGCAGTGCACTAGTGGTATAATCGTCGGAACCCATGTATTCAGGTCCAACGCCAACAGCACCCCCTAACGCAAATTTGAATGACCGTTCTTGAGCGGCAGCAGGGGAGGCGAGAGCCAAAGCAGAGATAACGCCAAAGTAAACAGCACGCATTTAAAACGCTCCAGGTAGGGGCAACCGTCACCTATCGTGGGTTACCAGATTCTTTATTTAAAATAGGGCGCTAGCGCCGCAAAGTATATGGGGAAGTTTTTGACTTGAGGTTATGGTGTGTCTTGGTTGCGACATCCGTGCCAGATTGATGTTAACTTACATATTTGCTGAGCAATTGGTTCCTCATAATGAGTATCCCCTTATGCTTCATATGAACTCTAGTTGCCATAAAATATGCGTGGTTTGGGGGGCCTTGGAAGTCGGCAAAATATTTTGAAAATTTAAGGTATTTGGCATTTATTGCTGAAATGGGGACTTTACTGTAGTTTTCTTGCTCTGTACCAATTTCCACCTAAGAAATATGCTGATCCAGCGCCAGATTTTTTTATCCAAGGAGATTCGTAAATGACGTCCAGCCTCAGACTACTCCCATTGATTGTCTCTGCCGTCACAATGGCCGGCAGCGCCACGTTTGCCCAAGATAAGCCCACACCAGATGAGATTTCAGCAATCGCAGACAAAGCAGCGACTTACGCGCTTCCAATGGTTATGGCCTATGGGGTCATGCACCAATATGCCATTGATGAAGGGAACCCCAATTACAAAGCCCCCTTCAACCAGATCAAAAGCGAAGCAGACGTCTTCACCTATAAAGACACCACCGTTGTAACGCCCAACAGTGACACGCCCTATTCATTCGCGTGGATGGATTTGCGGGCCGAACCGATGGTCCTATGTGTCCCGGAAATTGAAAAATCACGCTACTATTCTGTACAGCTGATTTCACAGTTTACTTACAACTACGGCTATATAGGCAGCCGCACGACCGGAAATGACAAGGGCTGTTTTGTCCTCGCAGGGCCCGACTGGCAAGGCGACACGCCTGATGGTATCAAACAAGTCTTTCAATCGGGCACACAGTTCAGCCTGGCGCTGGTTCGCACCCAGCTTTTCGACGGTAAAGACATCGATAACGTGCGCGCGATTCAGGCAAAGTATAGCATGCAACCGCTGTCTGGCTTTCTGGGCACGGATGCGCCTGCTGCGGCCCCTGCCATCGATTGGCCCGACATAACCAAAGAAAAGGCAAAGGCTGATCCGCTTAGCTATCTTGCATTCCTGCTTCAATTTTCTCCTGCAATCGGACCGTTTGCGGCAGAGAAAGATCTGCGCGCGCAGTTCGCAAGCATCGGTATTGAGCCCGGTAAGCCGTTCCCATCTGTCGAGGTCGACGATGCGGGCAAGGCAGGTATCAAAACGGCCGTCGCTGACGTGCAGAAAAAAATGGCGGGACTTGGTAAGCTCGTAAATGGGTGGCAAGTTGCTGACGGTTTATTTGGCACCAAAGAAATGATGGGGGACAACTACGTACTACGTGCGTCCGCGGCCGTGTTGGGCATCTTCGGCAACGATTCTGCAGAAGCGCTGTATCCATTGGCTAAGGTAGATATGGATGGCGATCCTTTAGATGGCAGCAAATACAGCTATACCTTGACCTTCGCAGATGGCGCGTTGCCTCCCGTCGATGCGTTCTGGTCGATCACCATGTATGACGGCAAAACACAGCTTTTGATCAAAAACCCGATCGACCGCTACTTGATAAATTCGCCCATGTTACCTGACTTTAAAAAGAACGAAGACGGTTCTTTGACAATTTATGTGCAAAATCAGGAACCCGCAGACGCCGATAAAAAGGCGAACTGGCTGCCTGCACCAGATGGACCAATCTATATGGTTATGCGCCTGTATTGGCCGAAAGAAGCCGCGCTGAAAGGTGATTGGAACCCGCCGGCGATTACCAAAGTAGCCAATTAAACTGGCGGTCTTAATCCAAGCAAATAGGGCAGGTAATCTTCTGGTTTGACCTGCCCTATATATGCAACCTGCGGCCATA
>CBDTVN010000115.1:0-9129 GCA_965364195.1 uncultured Sulfitobacter sp.
TGGCCATTTGGGCGATACGGTTGCCTCGGCGTTGTTGGCGGCGGGGGTCCGGTTGGTGGCACGCTCGTTCAAATACCACCGTCCGCGTGGGGTTTTGACCGCAGGGTCGGAAGAGCCGAACGCGCTGATCACGGTTGGTAAGGGTGCGCAGGCGGAGCCGAATGTGCGGGCGACGGTGCAGGAAGTGTTTGACGGGCTGGAGGTGTTCTCGCAGTCGGCGTGGCCGTCACTGCGGTTTGATGCGATGGCGGTGAATGATTTGGCTGCGCCGTTCTTGGGGGCGGGGTTCTACTACAAGACGTTCATGTGGCCGAAGGCGTTTTGGGAAAAGGTGTACGAGCCTGTTATTCGGCGGGCTGCGGGCTTGGGCGCGCTGAGTGGCAAGCATAACCCTGATACTTATGACAAGGCCTTTGCATTTTGTGATGTGTTGGTGATTGGCAGCGGTCCTGCTGGTTTGATGGCGGCGACTGTGGCGGCTGAGGCTGGCCTCGATGTGATCCTGTGCGATGAGGATGCGCGCATGGGTGGGCGCATGCTGGCCGAGGTTGAGGATGTGGGCGGTATGCCTGCGGCGGAATGGGCTGCGGGGCAGGTGGCGCGTTTGGGTGCGATGCCCAATGTGCGGTTGATGACGCGGACGACCGCGACGGGTGCATATGACGGTGGTGTATTTGGCGCGTTGGAGCGGGTGTCGCATCATGTACCGCGCACGGGTGCACCATTGGAGTGTTTTTGGCGTATTACGGCGCGGCGAACGGTGCTTTGCGCGGGCGCGTTGGAGCGGCCGATTGCGTTCGAGAACAATGACCGACCCGGGATCATGATGGCAGGAGCTGTGCGGGCCTATGTGAACCGGTGGGGTGTGGCCGCGGGGAAGAGCGTCGCAGTGTTCGGAAATAATGATGATGCGCACCGCACGGCGCGGGATTTGCATGCCGCCGGTGTGAAGGTTGCGGCGTTGATTGACAGCCGCTCGGATGCGGTGGTGGGGGACGTGCCTTATCCAGTGCATTTGGGCGCGCAGGTGTGCGGGTCTTCGGGGCGCATGGGGCTGAGTGGGATTTCGGTGCGCAAGGGCGGCCAAGTGATCAAGATCGCGGCGGATTGTCTGGCGATGTCGGGGGGCTGGAACCCTACGGTGCATCTGACCTGTCATATGAACGGGCGGCCTGCGTGGCGCGAAGATATTGCGGCGTTTGTGCCAACGCCGGAGGCTGTGCCGACGATGGAAGCGGCGGGGGCGTGTAACGGAGCCTTTTCGACGGCGGCGTGTTTGGCGGAGGGGGCTGCTGCGGCTGCGCGGGCGGTTGAGGGATTGGATGCGCCGGTCACCCCCGTAGATCTGCCTGAGGCCGAGGATGCGCCTTACCGGATTTCGCCGCTGTGGGCGGTTGCGGGGAAGGGGCGTGCGTGGCTCGATTTCCAGAATGATGTGAGTGTGAAGGATGTGAAACAGGCGGCGGTGGAGAATTTCCGCTCTGTCGAGCATATGAAACGCTATACCACGCAAGGCATGGCGACGGATCAGGGCAAGAACTCGAATGTGGGCGCCTTGGCGGTGCTGGCGGACGCCACGGGGCGTGGAATACCGGAGACGGGGGTGACGACGTTTCGGCCGCCTTATTCGCCCGTTGCAATCGCTGCGCTGGGTGCGGGCGCGCAGGGTAAGGGGTTTGCGCCTGAGCGTCTGACGACCTCGCACAAAAAGTCTGTGGAGATGGGGGCGCCGATGATTGAAGCGGGGCTGTGGTATCGGCCGAGTTACTTCCCGCGCGCTGGTGAGACGGCATGGCGGCAGTCGTGTGACCGTGAGGTTGGCTATGTTCGGCGCACGGTGGGCGTTTGCGATGTGAGCACGCTGGGTAAGATTGATATTCAGGGTCCAGATGCAGGCAAGCTGTTGGATTTTGTTTATACCGGCATGTTTTCGACGCTGAAGGAAGGGCGCGTGCGCTACGGTTTGATGCTGCGCGAGGACGGTACCGTGATGGATGACGGAACCTGCGCGCGGATGGGACCCGCGCATTATGTGATGACGACCACGACAGCGGCCGCGGGCGATGTGATGCGGCATTTGGAGTTTGCGACCCAGATGTTGCACCCTGAATGGGACGTTGCCTTTACCTCGGTGACGGAGCAGTGGGCGCAGTTTGCGGTGGCAGGACCCAAGTCCCGCGAATTGCTCAACGGCGTTTTAGATGAGCCAGTGGACAATGACCGCTGGCCGTTCATGGCATGTGGTGATGCCAGCGTTCTGGGTGTCGCGGGGCGGTTGTTCCGTATCTCATTCTCGGGCGAGCATGCGTATGAGGTTGCAGTGCCTGCGCGGTACGGTGCGGCGTTGTTTGCCGAGTTGGTGAAGCGTGCAGAGGCGCTGGGCGGTGGTGCGTACGGGATGGAGGCGCTCAATGTGTTGCGCATCGAGAAGGGGCATATCACGCATTCGGAAATCCACGGTCGGGTGATGGCGTTTGATGTGGGGATGGAGCGGATGATCTCTCCCAAGAAAGACTGTGTGGGCAAGGTGATGGCAGCGCGTGAGGGGCTGGTCGATCCCATGCGTGAGCGTATGGTGGGACTGAGACCTGTGGGTGCGGTGAAAATACTGAGTGCGGGAGCGCATGTGTTCAATTCCGGTGCCGCGCATGTGCATGTGGAGGATCAGGGCTATGTGACTTCTGTCTGCTTCTCGCCCGATGTGGGGACGATGATCGGGTTGGGGTTTGTTAAAAACGGGCCTGAGCGGATGGGCGAGCGGATGGTGGTGCGCGATCACGTGCGTGACCTGACCGTTGAGGTCGAGATTTGCAGCCCCGTGTTTGTGGATCCTGAAGGAGGGCGTGTGCGTGGGTAAGTTAGAAGCCGTAAGCCCGTGCGCAGGGCTGTTGCCGCTGACCATTGGCGCGCTGAGCGTAGCGGAGCTGGACGTGGGGCCGATTGCGTCGGTGACACCGTTTGCGGCTACGTCGAAAGCTAAGTTAAACCGTGCGTTGGGTTTGCCGTTTCCGGCACCCTTGCAGAGCAGTGTGCAGGGCGATCTGCGCTGTGTTTGGGTTGGACAGGGGGAGGCGCTGTTGATGGGCGCGCTGCCAGGTGCCAGTCTCGGGGCTTATGCCGCTGTGGTCGATCAATCAGATGCTTGGGCGATTGTCACGCTCACGGGTCAAGGCGGGGCAGATGCGCTGGCGCGGTTGGTGCCGGTGGACATGCGGTTCAGCGCGTTTGGGATCGGGGCCACGGTGCGCACGCAGGTGGGGCACATGAATGCGAGCATCACGCGGCTGGATGATGAGACTTTCATGATTATGGTTTTCCGCTCGATGGCTGGGACGCTTGTTCACGATTTACAAAGCGCACTGGAAGCGGTGGCCGCGCGGGGATAGAGTGCGTGCAAACTTATTGATTTGGAGTGTCTTATGATCCGTGTGTTAAGTGTTGTTTTGAGTGTCGCTGTGGCGTCTCCGGCTTTTGCGGCGACGTCAAAAGCCGAGGACTGTAGCTATCAAGCTGATGTTGTGGCGGCGGTTCAGGCGGCACGTTTGGCGCGTGTAAGTGAGCGTAAAGTGCCTGCGCATGTTGCGGGCACCGCACCAAACTGGCCCGAGAGGTACAACAACGTCGTGCCGCTGGTGGCCCCGTGGGTCTACAGCATGAAAATGTCCGAGGTTAAGGCCGGCGATCTGGGTGCTGCATGGAAAGAGATGTGTCTCTCTCAATAAAGTCCATCCATTGCAGATGCTGCAATAAGCGGCACGAGATGGGGGGCTGCGTCTGGACTCTGAGGCCACGCTCCCCATATTGGAGGGTATGAGTCTTCCTCCCGGTTTCCTTGATGAATTGCGCACACGGTCGAGCCTGTCTCAGGTAGTCGGGCGCAAGGTCATGTGGGATGCGCGCAAGTCCAATCAGGGCAAGGGCGACATGTGGGCGCCTTGCCCGTTCCATCAGGAAAAATCTGCAAGTTTTCACGTCGATGACCGCAAGGGATTTTATTACTGTTTTGGCTGTCACGCCAAGGGTGATGCGATTTCCTTTGTGCGCGAGACCGAGAATGTGAGCTTTATGGAGGCGGTCGAAATATTGGCCGGAGAAGCTGGCATGCCTATGCCGGAACGGGACCCGCGTGCGGTTGAGAAGGCCGATGCGCGCAAGGATCTGGCTGATGTGATGGAGCTGGCGGTCAAGTGGTTCCGCCTGCAGTTGCGCACAGGTGCTGCGAGTGCGGCGCGGGAGTATCTGGATCGGCGCGGGCTGAACCAAGAGGTTTGCGACCGTTGGGAGATCGGATTTGCCCCTGACAGCTGGCAGGGGTTGTGGGATGCCCTCAAGGGCAAAGATATTCCCGACGACCTGATCATTGGTGCGGGGTTGGCCAAGCCCTCGACCAAAGGGGGCAAGCCATATGACACGTTTCGCGGGCGTATTATGTACCCCATTCGCGATGCGCGGGGGCGGGCGATTGCCTTTGGCGGGCGTGCGATGGACCCTGAAGATAAGGCGAAATACCTTAACTCTCCCGAGACGGAATTGTTCGACAAGGGACGCTCACTTTACAATGTGAAGGATGCGCGCGTCGCGGCGGGCAAAGGTCTGCCATTGCTGGTGGCCGAAGGGTATATGGACGTGATCGCGCTAAGCGAGGCGGGATTTGGTGCGTCTGTTGCACCGCTGGGCACAGCGATTACCGAGAACCAGCTTGCGATGTTGTGGCGGATATCGGACGAACCGATCATTGCACTGGATGGTGATGCGGCGGGACAGCGCGCGGCGCTGCGGCTGATTGATCTGGCGCTGCCGTTGTTAGAGGCGGGGCGGTCCTTGCGCTTTGCCATGATGCCTGAGGGGCAGGATCCTGATGACCTGCTCAAATCTGCAGGTGCGGGGGCGGTTCAGACGCTGCTGAATGAGGCCGTGCCGATGGTGCAGCTTTTGTGGAACCGTGAGGTCGAGGGCAAGAACTTTGACAGCCCTGAGCGCAAAGCGGCGCTGGATAAGTCCCTGCGTGAGAAGATCATGCTGATCAAAGACCCCAGCATTCGCAGCCACTACGGGCAGGCGATCAAGGACATGCGGTGGGATCTGTTCCGCTCGAAGCCCAGGGGCGGCGGGATGAAAGTGGCGCAGCGTGGCGGTGGTGGCCAGTGGGGCCAGCCGTGGGGGAGTAAAGCGCCGCAGGGGCCGTCAGCGGGGGCGAAATCCTCTATCCTTGCGACTGCGTCGGGGGAGCAGGCCACGGATCATCTGCGCGAGGCAGTTATTCTAGCGGCCTGCATCAGCTGTCCCGATGTGGTGGAGCCGTTCGAGAGTGGGCTGGAGAGTATGGCCTGTCTGGATGCACATCATGGGCGGTTGCGCGATCTGGTGTTGCGCCATGCGCCCGACGGCGTGGAGATTTTGCGCGCAAAGATTGCCGAGGATTTGGGGGGGGATGCCCTTGAAAAGCTGATGGCGCAACGCCATGTCGCTATAACGCCGTGCATCCGCAAACCCGGCGACACCGAGATCACCAAGATGACCATCGCAGAGGAGCTGGCCAAGCTGTCAGCGGTGCGTGGCTTGAAGGACGAAGTGCAAGACGCGGCGGATGATTTGAGCGGAGAGGCGGATGAGGGCCTGACGTGGCGGTTGGCGGAGGCGGCAAAGGCTGCGGATATGGCGCAACGTGCTGGTCAGGAAGACAAAGCGGAATATGTCATAGCGGATAACGGTGCACGGCTCGACCGCGAGCAGGTGGCCAAAAGCCGGAATATGTTCGACCAGATCGACTTTTCCAAGGGTGGCAAGAAGGGCCATTGAGGGCGATTTGGGGTGACTTAACGTCAGCCTTTGTGGCGTTGGAGTAACCAAATCTCCGCAATTAGCGGAAAAATAAGAATGTCGGGTTTAAGAATCATCTCAAACCCCGCATGATTCGGATTACCGAATCACTTCCATGTGATTCGCTCAGGGACAGATAGGAGCTCTTGATGGCTGCGAAAGACACCAACGAAGACGCAAAGCGAGACGATCAGGATTCCGGTCACTCGCTGGATATGTCGCAAGCGGCTGTTAAAAAGATGATCGGTGATGCCCGTGAGAAGGGATATATCACTTACGATCAGCTCAACACGGTTTTGCCGCCTGATCAGGTGTCGTCCGAGCAGATTGAAGACGTGATGTCGATGTTGTCCGAAATGGGCATCAACATCATCGAGGATGAAGACGGCGAAGAAGAAGACAAGGGCGGCACGGATGTTGCCACCACGGACGGTCCCAAAGAGATCACGCTGGGGTCCGGCACCTCCGAGAAACTGGACCGCACCGATGATCCCGTGCGCATGTACTTGCGTGAGATGGGCTCCGTTGAGCTGCTGAGCCGTGAAGGCGAGATCGCGATTGCCAAGCGCATCGAGGCAGGCCGCAACACGATGATTGCTGGCCTGTGCGAAAGCCCGCTGACGTTTCAGGCGATTACGATCTGGCGTGACGAACTTTTGTCCGAGGATATTTTGCTGCGCGACGTGATCGACCTTGAGGCGACATTCGGCACCACAATGGGCGAAGAAGAAACGACAACTCCTGTGGTTCCTGTCGCCGGTGCGCCTGTTGCGAACAAGACCGAAGGCCAGCCCGAGTTGGACGCTGACGGCAATCCGATCACTGAAGAAGATGACGACGATGACGATGAGGACGAACAGGCCAATATGTCGCTTGCTGCGATGGAAGCGGCACTGAAGCCTCAGGTCCTTGAAGCGCTCGACGTCATCGCGGATGACTATGTTAAGCTGAGCCAGATGCAGGATAACCGGATTTCTGCGACCTTGAACGAGGATGGATCGTTTTCGGGCAAGAACGAAGCGGCCTACCAGAAGCTGCGCTCGGAAATTGTGCTGCTGGTCAAAGATTTGCACCTGCACAACAACCGTATCGAAGCGCTGATTGACCAGCTCTACGGGATCAACCGTCGCATCATGCAGATTGATAGTGCGATGGTGAAGCTTGCTGATCAGGCGCGCATCAACCGCAAAGAATTCGTCGACGCCTATCGTGGCCACGAGCTTGACCCCAACTGGATGGAGCGGATGGGCGAGAAGGCCGGTCGTGGCTGGCAGATGTTCATTGAACGCTCCGCCGACAAGGTGCTCGAGCTGCGCACGGATATGGCGCAAGTAGGCCAGTACGTTGGCCTCGACATCTCCGAATTCCGCCGCATCGTGCAGCAGGTCCAAAAGGGTGAAAAAGAAGCCCGTCAGGCCAAGAAGGAAATGGTCGAAGCGAACCTGCGTCTGGTTATTTCGATTGCCAAGAAATACACGAACCGCGGCCTGCAATTCCTTGATCTTATTCAGGAAGGTAACATCGGCCTGATGAAGGCCGTCGATAAGTTCGAGTATCGCCGTGGTTATAAATTCTCGACCTATGCGACGTGGTGGATCCGTCAGGCGATCACCCGCTCTATCGCAGATCAGGCGCGGACCATTCGTATTCCGGTGCATATGATCGAGACGATCAACAAGCTGGTGCGCACAGGTCGCCAGATGCTGCACGAGATTGGCCGAGAGCCTACGCCGGAAGAGCTGGCCGAAAAGCTGCAAATGCCGCTGGAGAAGGTGCGCAAGGTGATGAAAATCGCCAAAGAGCCGATTTCTTTGGAAACGCCAATTGGCGACGAAGAAGACAGCCAGCTGGGTGATTTCATTGAGGACAAGAATGCCGTGCTGCCTTTGGACAGTGCCATTCAGGAAAACCTCAAAGAGACTACGACGCGCGTACTGGCCAGCCTCACACCACGCGAAGAGCGGGTGCTGCGGATGCGTTTTGGTATCGGCATGAACACCGATCACACGCTCGAAGAAGTAGGCCAACAGTTCAGCGTTACGCGTGAGCGTATTCGTCAGATTGAAGCTAAAGCACTGCGCAAGCTCAAGCACCCAAGCCGTTCGCGTAAACTGCGTAGTTTCCTCGACCAGTAAGCTGGGACAACAGATTGAAGGCCCCGTTCGAGCGCTGTCTCGGGCGGGGCTTTTTCGTTTACAGGAAGGGGTTCCCTCGGGCGATGGTTCTCTTTGGAATAATCTGTTGCGCAGTGAGTGGTGGGATTGTGCTGTTCACGCTTCTTTGTTTTTGACCTTTGTCCGATGGCCTCTATCTATAATCCATGAACAAAGGAGAAGATCCCTATGCGTACCCTAATTATTGCCGCTGTTATTGCTCTATCCGCGCCTGTCGCGGTCTCGGCTCAAACATTTCGAGCGATTAATCATCTGAATGTTGTGCCACTGGACGGGTCCTCATTTGAGGTTATCGAGTCGGGCGGTAAGGGGCCGCGCGGCATCTGGTGTGCAGCGGCGGAATACGCCGAGCGTCGATTGGGCGCGAGGGGCCGCGTCTATATCCTCGAAGCACGGGGCCCATCACGCAGTGTGCAGGGGCGCAAATCGGTTGTGTTCACCACGGATGCCGGCAGCCTCACTCAGGGACCGTTTCAGTCTGCAGTGCTTAGCACATCGCAAGTTGGCATTGGATTGCCGATCGACCACGCGATCCAGTTCTGCCGCGAAGCGGACTTTCTTCGGTAGAACGGTTTGTTGAGAAGGGATTGGGCATGACGAGACTGAAGAGCAGCCTACTTGCCGCTGCGCTGGCTTGTACCGGCGCAAGCGGACATGCGTCGACTTTGTCGGAAGAGGCTCGTTTTGTCATAAACCCGCTGAGCGGGAGTGACTTTGAGGTGATCCGTTTGCAGCAAATGGGCACTGCCGAGCTTTGGTGCGCTGCTGCGAGCTATGTGGAAGTGCGCCGTGGTTTGTCGGAGACATCGCCAATTTATGTCCGCAGTCCGTTGGGTCCTGCACGCACAGCGCAAGGGCGACAGGGAATTGTCTTCAGTTTGAGCAACGCAGGTTTGCCACCCGCAGAAGAGCGCCTGACACTGACTGTTGATGTAGCCGGTGCCATGGTGAAGTCAGCGGTGGCGCGAAGGTTCTGCCGTGACGCCTTCACCCGCTCTACGAAATAACAATCGATCCACAGCTTTTAGAGCCCTTAGACGGCTCTATGCTTCGTTGATTTGAATGGGGCGGTAAAACTGCTGGATTAAATCAGATGCTCAAGAAAATAGAAGCGCCGCACACCTACGAGGTTGCG
>CBDTVN010000116.1:0-8947 GCA_965364195.1 uncultured Sulfitobacter sp.
TGATCTTATCGCGTGTCGCGGCCAGCAAAAATGTGGACATTGTATCGCTTCCAACCACGCTTACATCCTCACCGCGCGCACAGGCCCTATCCCCCTCCAGCGTACTGCGCGTGATGACCTCGACATTCTGCACCCCTGTTGTATCGGGCAATCTTAACGCAGTAAATTCACTTGATATCAGCGCATTACCATCAACAGTTGATGTAATTATTGAAGTGCAGCTGTTGGTCGCCGCCTGATAATCAACGCATGCCTTCTTGTTCGGGTGGGCCGCCAGAATGTTGCGAATGTTCAACTGCTCGCCCTTCGGCAACTCCCGTACCTCGAATTGATCCTTCCCCGCCAAACAGCCCGCAAACAGAAAAAGCACCGCCCCCGCACCCAATATCTTTGTAAGTCGTCCCATAACCCGCTCTCCTACTGCTCTTTTGTTGTTTTGCGGATATCCGCATTGCTCAATGCGAAAAGCAATAAGAAATCACGGCTTACGGTATGCCTTTGCATATCTTGTCGCCCATTCGCACCAAACGCCACGGGTCTGGGGTTTTCCGCGAAAAATCTACGCTTCTACCCAATCACACGCATTGCAGGCCAAGGCGACTTGCGCCTACAAATTGGGATACCCCCATTGGGAAAGGCCTGCCAACATGACTGACTTCCGCAAGATCCTCATTGCCAACCGTGGCGAGATCGCCATTCGCATTATGCGGGCCGCCAACGAGATGGGTAAAACCACCGTCGCGGTCTTTGCCGAGGAGGACAAACTGGGACTGCACCGGTTCAAAGCGGATGAGGCCTACCGGATCGGTAAGGACCTTGGTCCCGTGGCCGCCTACCTCAGCATTGATGAGATGATCCGCGTAGCCAAAGCCTGCGGCGCTGATGCGATCCACCCCGGGTATGGCCTGCTGTCAGAGAACCCCGATTTCGTGGATGCTTGTGCGCAAAACGGCATCACCTTTATCGGGCCCAAAGCAGAGACGATGCGCGCCCTTGGTGACAAAGCGAGCGCGCGCCGCGTGGCCATGGTTGCCGGTGTGCCCGTCATCCCCGCCACCGAAGTGCTCGGCGATGATATGGCCGCGATCAAGAAGGAAGCGGCAGCAGTCGGGTATCCTTTGATGCTCAAGGCGTCATGGGGCGGCGGCGGACGCGGGATGCGTCCGATCTATTCTGAGGACGAACTGGAAGAGAAGGTCCGCGAGGGCCGCCGCGAGGCAGAAGCCGCGTTCGGCAATGGTGAGGGTTATCTGGAAAAGATGATCCTGAAGGCGCGCCACGTAGAAGTCCAAATTCTTGGCGACAGCCACGGCGACATTTATCACCTCTATGAGCGCGACTGCTCGGTCCAGCGCCGCAACCAGAAGGTGGTTGAACGCGCGCCTGCGCCGTACCTCACCGAGGAGCAGCGTGCCCATGTTTGTGAATTGGGCCGCAAGATTTGTGCGCACGTGAATTACGAATGCGCCGGCACGGTTGAGTTCTTGATGGATATGGAGACAGAGGAGTTCTTCTTTATCGAAGTGAACCCGCGTGTTCAGGTTGAGCATACGGTGACCGAAGAAGTGACGGGTATCGACATCGTGCAAGCTCAAATCTTGATCGCCGAAGGCAAGACCATTGCCGAGGCCACAGGCAAAGCGTCCCAATCGGAAGTTCAGCTGCACGGCCACGCCCTGCAAACGCGTATCACCACCGAAGACCCGCTTAATAACTTCATCCCCGACTATGGCCGCATCACTGCCTTTCGCGAGGCAACAGGTATGGGCATCCGGCTTGATGGTGGCACGGCTTATTCCGGTGGCGTGATTACGCGCTACTACGACTCACTGTTGGTCAAGGTTACCGCCAAAGCGCAAACGCCCGAGCTTGCCATCGCCCGCATGGACCGCGCGCTGCGTGAATTCCGTATTCGCGGCGTGAGCACGAACATCGCCTTCGTCGAGAACCTGCTGAAACACCCGATGTTCCTCGACAACACCTATCACACCAAATTCATTGACGAGAATCCCGATCTGTTCGTCTTTGAAAAGCGCCGTGATCGCGGGACCAAAGTGTTGATCTATATCGCCGACATCTCCGTTAACGGGCATCCGGAGACTAAGGACAAACCTCTGCCCCCCGCGACAACACGCGCACCACAACCACCTCAGAGCCGTGCCGAGCCTATGATGGGAACGCGTAATCTGCTGGAGCAAAAAGGCCCGCAAGCCGTAGCCGACTGGATGGGCCAACAACGTCAGTTGTTGATAACCGACACCACCATGCGCGACGGACACCAAAGCCTGCTGGCCACCCGTATGCGCAGCCACGACATGATCAAAGTGGCCCCTGCCTATGCAGCCAACTTGCCTACGCTGTTCTCGGTCGAATGCTGGGGTGGGGCGACGTTCGATGTGGCCTACCGCTTTTTGCAGGAATGCCCCTGGCAGCGCCTGCGCGATATCCGTGAGCGGATGCCCAACATCATGACCCAAATGCTGCTGCGCGCCTCCAATGGCGTGGGCTACACCAACTACCCCGACAATGTGGTACAGCATTTCGTGAAAACCGCCGCCAATTCCGGTGTCGATGTTTTCCGCGTCTTCGACAGCCTCAATTGGGTTGAGAACATGCGCGTCGCGATGGATGCGGTGCAGGAGGCGAATAAGGTTTGCGAAGGCACGATCTGCTATACAGGCGATATCTTTGACCCTGACCGCGCGAAATACGACCTGAAGTATTATGTTGCGATGGGTAAGGATTTGAAGGCCGCAGGCGCGCATGTGCTGGGCCTCAAAGATATGGCAGGGCTTTTGAAGCCCGCCCAAGCGCGTATTTTGGTGCGTGCGCTGAAATCCGAAGTCGGCCTGCCGATCCACTTTCACACCCATGATACAGCGGGCATTGCCTCCGCCACAATTCTTGCAGCCTCCGAGGCAGGTGTGGATGCGGTTGATTGCGCCATGGATGCGTTTTCTGGCAATACATCCCAAGCCACGCTGGGGTCGGTCGTCGAAGCCTTGCGCCATACGGACCGCGATACCGGCCTCGACATGACGGCCGTGCGTGAAATTTCCGACTATTGGGAAGAGGTGCGCCACCAGTACCGTGCGTTCGAGACTGGCATGCAAGCCCCCTCCTCCGAGGTCTATCTGCACGAGATGCCCGGTGGCCAGTTCACCAATCTCAAGGCACAAGCCTCCAGCCTCGGCCTCGACGACCGCTGGCCAGAAGTGGCGCGCACCTACCGCGACGTGAACCAGATGTTTGGCGATATCGTAAAGGTCACGCCGTCGAGCAAAGTTGTCGGAGACATGGCCCTGATGATGGTATCCCAAGGGCTGACCCGAGCGCAGGTCGAAGACCCTGCGACCGAAGTTTCCTTCCCCGACAGTGTGATCGATATGATGCGCGGCAATCTGGGCCAGCCTCCGGGCGGCTTTCCCACTGACATCGTGAGTAAAGTGTTAAAGGGCGAAAAACCCAATACCGACCGTCCCGGTGCTCATCTGGCACCCATTGATCTGGAGGCGACACGCAAGGAGCTGTCAGAGCAACTGGATGGCTTGGAGATCGATGACGAGGATCTGGCGGGCTACCTCATGTATCCCAAGGTCTACACCGATTATATGACCCGCCATGCGATGTATGGTCCCGTCCGCACTCTGCCCACGCCCACGTTCTTTTACGGGATGGAGCCGAGCGAGGAGATCGCCGCCGAAATCGACCCCGGCAAGACGCTGGAAATCCGCCTGCAAGCGATTGGCGAAACCAGCGAGGACGGCGAGGTCAAAGTATTTTTCGAGCTGAACGGCCAACCCCGCGTAATCCGCGTGCCAAACCGTCTGGTCAAAGCCACGACGCAACAGCGCCCCAAAGCGGAGGCAGGCAATGCAGACCACATCGGCGCGCCCATGCCCGGTGTTGTGGCCAGCGTAGGTGCCGTCGTCGGGCAAAAAGTCAAAGCGGGCGATCTGCTGCTCACCATCGAGGCGATGAAGATGGAGACCGGCCTGCACGCAGAACGTGACGCGGTGGTAAAAGCAGTGCATGTCACAGCTGGCGGTCAAATCGACGCCAAGGATCTACTGGTAGAATTGGAATAAACGATGATGTTGAGTATTACGCCGCTATACGCAGGCCTTCTGACACTGGTCTTCCTCGCGCTGAGCGTCGCGGTGATCAAACAGCGGGTGGTCGTGGACAAGGCAGGCGATGGCTCGGATGAGACTGAGCTTAACAAAAGCATGCGCGTGCAGGCCAATTTCGTAGAGTATGTACCGCTCGGCGTGATCTTGATGCTCTGTGCCGAGTTGCAGGGTGCCCCTGCTCTGGCGGTCCACGCGATGGGCGCAAGCCTGCTGATCGGTCGCATCTGTCACGGCATCGGCATGTCCCGGACACCACAGGTAC
This sequence comes from uncultured Sulfitobacter sp., assembly GCA_965364195.1. Lineage (GTDB taxonomy): Bacteria > Pseudomonadota > Alphaproteobacteria > Rhodobacterales > Rhodobacteraceae > Sulfitobacter. The sequence goes on from CBDTVN010000116.1 coordinate 4,396, forward strand.
CGGCCCTGCGCGGAGGTGGTTTTCTACTCACAGCCATCATGCTGATCCTCTCAGCATTGGCAGTTCTCGGCCATGCGCTGTTTTGAAACAAACTATTTCCAAGATAGGTCAATTTAACTCTTGCGACATGCGACACAGGGGGCTAAATCACCCTCACTAACTGATGCGGGCGTAGCTCAGGGGTAGAGCATAACCTTGCCAAGGTTAGGGTCGAGAGTTCGAATCTCTTCGCCCGCTCCAGTTAGACCACCATACCCCGGTGGTAGTTGATAAGGTCGCCTTCGGGCGGCCTTTCGTCTTTTCAGGATATTGGCTTTTTAGTCTGGTGCTATCGAAATGGCCTAGGGGAGCACCCTCATCCCCGTCTGGGCCATCGCAATGCTCATCTCTGCGCTCAGGATCTCCCACATACGCTCCAGTCCCTCCTCACCGCCAGCAGCGATGGCGAATTGAAGCAAGCGCCCGAAGAATACGAAATCCGCGCCTGAGAGCAGCGCCTTGAGCGCATCCTCGCCCGAACGTAATCCGCTGTCGAAGAAGACAGGCATATCGGGGCCAACGGCCTTGCGGATCAGGGGCAGCATCTCAAACGCCGCCGGTGCGCTTTCCAACTGGCGCGCACCATGGCTGGAAACTTGCACTGCATCCACGCCGTACTTCTTGAGCTTTACGGCGTCTTCCACATCAAGCACGCCCTTCACCACCAGCTTACCGGGCCATGCCTCACGCATCCGCGCCAGCGTGTCCCAATCAGCGGCGGCACGGCTCTCGGTGCGGTCGAAGGCGTAGCCCTCCATCTCAAAGTTCGCCATCTGCGGCTTACCTGCAAAGAGGCTGCTCAGGGACCATTGGGGGTGCAATGCAAAATCAATAAACTGACGCGGTCCGATCTTGAACGGCATGGTAAAGCCGTGACGTAGCTCGCGCGGACGGCGGCCCACTTCGGGTACATCAAGGGTCAGCACCAGCGTCTGGTACCCCGCCGTTCGCGCCCGTTCGACCAATTTGAAGGTCCCCGTCCCGTCACCGCTGAAATATAACTGGAACCACGCGTGGCCTTGGGCCACCTCAATGATCTTCTCCAGCGGCGTAGAGGCCACCGTAGAGACGCCATGCGGCACCTTATGCTTTGCCGCCAAACGCGCCAGCATCAGGTCTGCACCGGGACCGGAGAGGTTGCACATGCCCATGGGCGCAATGCCAAAAGGCCGCTCTGCATCCGCGCCAAAAATCGTTGTCGCGAGTGACCGCTCGCTCACATCGCACAGGATGCGCGGCCGCAGGGTCATCGCATCAAGGGCCGCACGATTGCGCAGCGCTCCTGTCTCGTTACCTGCTGCCCCGTCGATGTAGTCAAACACCATCCACGGCAGTCGTCGTTTGGCCAGCCGCCGCGCATCCTCGGCTGAGTGGATATGCGCGGCGGCTCCCATGATTTATGCGCTCACAGCTTTCATAAAGCGGTCGCGGATCACAACGGGGTCCATCGTGATCACAGGAAGCTTGATGTTGCCACTGTCGCATTTGACGACGATGACGGTCATCTTTTTGCTATCAATCGCCGCTTGTAGCGTTTTGCTGGTGTCTACGTCCTGACACACAACCACGTTCTCACAGCCACAAGCCTCAGCGACTTTTTCAAGCTTGGTTTTCATGCCCGCATAGGTCGGCTGATCGCCGGTCGAGCCATAGGACCCGTTGTCGATGATCATCAGAATGTAGTTGTCAGTCACATTGTTGGCGATGGTCGGCAGCGTGCCAAGGTTCGTCAAAACGGAACCGTCTCCGTCAATGGATATCACCGTCTTTGGTTGGGCCAGCGCCAGCCCCAGACCGATAGAGGACGACAATCCCATGGTCCCAAGCATATAGAAGTTGGTAGGCTGATCGTCGATCATATGCAGCTCTTGGCTGGGCAGACCGATATTACAAACGACCAGATGGTCGCGGAGGATGGGCGCGATCTCGCGCAGGATTTCAGAGCGTATCATTGGTCTCCGTAGCCTCCCCAGAAGTTGGCATCGGTCAGGATCGCGACCGGCTTGTTGCACATGAATGTGTATTTCAGAATAGCGTCGAGTTCTTCGACGTCAGACTGGTGATGGAAGTGGTAAGTCGGGATGTTCATCTGCGCCAGCAGCGCCTTGGTGTGCACCGCCATCTCGACCTGACATGCCACAGGCTCTCGCAGCTCACCGCGGTAGGAGATGATCATCGGTAACGGCATCCGGTAGTATTGGATCAGCGTCGCTAATGTGTTGATCGTGACACCGATTGCCGTGTTCTGCATGATGATCGCAGGGCGCTTGCCGCCCATAAAGGCACCCGCGCACAGGCCCATGCCCTCGTTCTCATTATTCGATGGGATGTGGAATATCTCGTCGCGCGCTTCGACTTCCTCGATCACACCGGCCAGCTGCTTGCAGGGCACGGTGGTGATAAAGGAAACGTCGTTCGCGACAAGATCGTCGGTGATCTTCTTGTCGATGTTCATATGTTCGGGCCTTTCCAGCCAGTTGTAGTACTCAGTCAATGCTGCGGCGCACATGCACCGCGCAATTTGCATGGCGCACAACACGCGCCGCCGTGGAGCCGAGCAAAAAGCGCCCGAGCCCGGGTTCATGAGAACCGATCACGATCAGATCTACATCGTTTGCATCGGCGTAATCAACGATACCACGCGATGAATGGCCCTTGATCAATGCTGCCGTTACATTCGGCGTATTCTTGATTTTGTCGTTGAGCTGGGCCTGTGCCGCGTCAAATCCCGCCTGCACGATATCCGCATCGAGATAAGCGCTGACGGATCCTTGGGGCGTCTCATAGACGTGCAGGGCAATGATTGTACCACCCTCGGTACGCAGCGCTTCAGCTATCGCAAGGGTCTGGGGCGAGATGCCGTGATCCAGTGCCATGGGAACAAGAATTTTATGGTACATTGCGGTCGTCCTCTTTTAGCCCCAAGGGGTCAGAATAATCTTCGGCTCCGGCACCTGCCCTGCCCGCAGGGCGGCAAACGCAGCAGCTCCTTCGGACAGCGGAAGGTGCTTGCACCAGTCCAGCGCGCCCAAACGTCCGTCAAATATCGCCGCTGCCGTGTCGCGGAAATCTTGCGCGGTGTAAGTATAGGTCCCGATGAAGGTGATCTCTTGCAAGGTCATGCGCCGCACATCAAGCCCGCCGGTATCTTCGCCCAGCCCCACATGGGCCATCACGCCACCCGCCTGCACAACCGCAGACGCCGTGGCACGGGTCGCGACATAGCCTACCGCGTCGATCACAATCGGGTATTCGCCCTCCGCTGCCGCCGATGTCTGCTCGCCCAGTGCCGCGAGAAAGGCACGGCGCGCATCGTTCGGCTCAATAATCGTCACATCCGCAACCCCCATCGCCCGCAGGGCAAGAGCAGCGGCAAGGCCAATCGCACCACCACCAATCACCAGCGCACGGCGCTCCGCGCTCGGGTGCAGCGCCTCTAACGCCAATCGTACCGCGTGCCAGCTTACTGCCAGCGGCTCCGCAAGCGCCGCATGGGCGAGTGATACACCGTCAGGGACCGTGACAAGGTTGCTATCCGGCATTGCGATGTATTGCGCAAATGCGCCCTCGCGCGGCTGCATCGAGATGATCTGGCGTTTAGGGCACAAATTTTCACGCGACGCCGTGCACGCAGGACAGGTCCCGCAGGTCACCAGCGGATTCACCGTCACGCGGCGGCCATCCATAGCACCGCCCACGATAACACCCGCCGCCTCATGCCCAAGGATCAGGGGCGCAGGACGGCGCGCATCGTGGCCAAGATAGGCGTGCATGTCAGAGCCACATATGCCCACGGCCTCTACTTTAATCAGATGCTCACCGTTTGAGGCAACGGGATCGGGTACATCCCGAAACCCCATCGTTTCAACGCCATCGTAAACAAGTGCTTTCATTTCGCCGTAAACCCCCCGTCGACCATCAAGACCTGACCCGTCACATAGGAGGACGCGTCAGAGCACAAAAACAACAGCGGCCCGTCCATGTCTTCCAATGTGCCATTACGCCCAGCGCAGGTCTGCGCGGCATTGCGGGCTGCACGCTCAGAATCCGAGAACACAGCTTGCGTTAGTTCGGTCGGGAAAAAACCGGGCCCGATGGCGTTTGCGGTAATGCCGTCTTTCGACCACGCCTCCGCCATCGCGCGGGTCAATTGGCCAACGCCTGCCTTGCTTGCCCCGTATGCGATACCGCCCGGAAAAGCGCGTGTGGTTTGTAGGGATGCAAAATTCACGATCCGCCCCCACCCTTTTGCACGCATCGCAGGGACCAGCGCCTGAGACAAAAAGAACGGCGCAGTGAGGTTAAGCGCCAGTGTGGCATCCCAGCCCTCGGCGGTCACGTCATCGGCTGCTTCGCGTGTGTTCACGCCCGCCGCATGCACAACAATGTCAGGCGCACCAAACGGCGCACGGATCGCATCTGCCAAAGTGGTCAAAGCGGCGCGGTCGGCCACATCCCCCACCGCAAAGGCTGCGGCCTCGCCAATCTCGTCGCACATCTCTTGCAAGGCCTG
>CBDTVN010000117.1:0-8771 GCA_965364195.1 uncultured Sulfitobacter sp.
CGCTTTGAGCGCGGCGCCGCCAGCCGTACCAATGGCCTCTGTCAAAAAGATGCGTTTGGGTATCATATCTTGCGCACCATCCGAAAAAGCCCTGCCACGCGCAAGCAGCGACAGAAGACATTTGCAACGCAAGGTCCCAATCGCTACGCCATGGAAGACGCTTAGCAGAGGCAAGCCCATGAAACCCATCCGTCTGATGACCGGCTTTTTCACCGTAGGGGTCTGGACCCTGCTCAGCCGTGTTTTGGGATTTGTGCGCGAAATCATGATCCTGTCGCTCATAGGGCCCGGCCCTTTGATGGACGCTTTTGTTGCGGCTTTCCGCCTGCCCAACATGTTCCGCCGTTTCTTTGCCGAAGGGGCGTTTAATGCGGCATTTGTGCCGATGTTCTCTAAGCGCCTTGAGGCAGAGGATGGCGCCGCCGAATTTGCACAAAATGCGTTTTCGGGCCTGTTCTTTATCGTAACACTCCTAACGGCCCTCGGCATGATCTTTATGCCCGCGCTGGTCTGGGCCACTGCCGAAGGCTTTTCCGAGGACGGGCGCTTTGACATGACCATTGGCTTCGGTCGCATCGTCTTTCCCTATATTCTGTTCATGTCGCTCTCCGCATTATTCTCGGGCATCCTCAACGCGACAGGCCGTTTTGCCGTGGCTGCTGCCGCGCCTGTTCTGCTTAATATCTTTGTCATTTCTGCCCTCACCATCGCGGCATTCACGGGTGGCGAAGCGATCACATGGCTGATTTGGTCGATCCCGATTGCGGGTGTGGCACAGCTTGCCCTCACGTGGCGCGCAGCGTCGCAGGCGGGCTTTTCTTTGCGCCCCAAACGCCCGCGCTGGAACAAGAACATGCGCGATTTGGTGATGATTGCCCTGCCCGCTGCGATGGCCTCCGGCGTGATGCAGATCAACCTCGTCGTGGGGCAGTTGGTCGCCTCGCAATACGAGAACGCCGTGAGCTGGCTTTTCGCCGCTGACAGGCTCTATCAGCTACCCTTGGGCGTCGTGGGCATCGCGGTAGGCATCGTCCTGCTGCCTGAGCTGTCACGCCGCCTTCAGGCCGGTGACGACGCGGGCGCAAAATCCGCACTCAGCCGCGCTGCCGAAATTTCGCTCGCCCTCACCATTCCTTCCGCCATTGCACTCATGGTAATTCCCCTCACCCTCATCTCGGTCTTGTTTGAGCGCGGTGCATCCGGTCCCGATGACAGCGCCGCAATTGCCACAGCGGTGATGATCTACGGCCTTGGCCTTCCCGCCTTTGTCCTGCAAAAAATCGTGCAGCCACTTTATTTCGCACGCGGCGATACACGCAGGCCGTTTTACTTTGCCATCACTGCGATGGTGGTGAACGCGGGCCTCGCAATCGGGTTGGCCCCTTGGGCAGGGTGGCTGGCGCCCGCCATCGCAACAACGTTTGCGGGCTGGGTGATGTATGCACAACTGGCCATCGGCGCGCGCGGGTTTGGCGATGCCGCACAGGTTGATGCACGGTTCCGCAAGCGCATTTGGCGGATCATTGCGGCGTCACTGATAATGGGTGCTGTGCTGTGGTTCGTGAACCTACAAATCGGGCCACTGCTCGCCTTGCCATGGTGGCGCGGTCTTGGCTTGTTGATCTTGCTGGGCATCGGGGGCGTGGCCTACTTTGGCGCGGGCCAGCTCCTTGGTGCATTCAAACTGTCGGAGTTCAAATCGGCGATGCGACGCGGCGGTTAACGCTGACGCAGCCGTTGCAGGATGCGCGTCCATTCCCCCGGCGCGCAGATAAAGCACAGCAAAAAGCCGCAGGCAAAGCCTGACAGCTCGGCGACCCAGCCATTTCCCACCGTCCCGATGAAGCTCCAGACAAGTTGCAGCCCCATCAGCATCCCGATGAGAGTGAAAGCCTTCATCTGCTTTTCCCCCGTCGCTGCCAAACGCCGCCACATCAAAAAGCTGTAGCCGCCAATCAATCCGTACACAGACGGATATGCCCCTACCAACCATACCGGATCATCCAAGAGCAGCGCATACGTCAACGCCCCCACGATTCCCGACACCATAAACAGCGCCAACATCGCAAACTGTCCCATTACTTCTGCCGCCATCTTGCCGAGCGCCAGCATCAGCACAATCGCGAGCAAGGCGTGTGTAAAGCTGAGGTGAATGAACGGGTAGGTGATCAGCCGCGCCACGTGCTGCGGCGTCCAATAATTCTGCGCGATCATCGCGTCGAATAAATCCCCTGAAAACCCCCAATCGCGCACCAGCGACAAACGCCAGCCAATCGCACTTGGGCCACCTACAATCCCTGCCTCGCCGAGCGACAGTACCGCCTCGACTCCTGCCATCAGCAGAAACAGGATCACCACCACCACAGGCAGCTTGTTGAACGGTGGCTCGAAATCGGGATCGTTTTGCGGGGCATGATCGTTTGGCATGGGTCTCTTTCGGTCTGTTGACGGGAACCTGCGCCATGGGTAAGCCCAACGGGACAGCATATCCAGCCCCAACCGGAGCATCTCATGACCCAGACCACATTCACCCCCCGCGTTTTTTCCGGCATCCAGCCATCGGGTGGCCTCACGCTGGGCAACTATCTAGGCGCTATCAAACGGTTTGTGGATATGCAGGATCAGGGCGACTATGAGACGATCTATTGCATGGTGGACCTGCACGCGATCACCGCAAAACTGCTTGACCCTGCCACTCTGCGCCACAACACGCGCGAATTGGCGGCGGGCTTTATCGCGTCCGGTATAAGCCCTGACAAATCTATCCTTATCAACCAGTCCCAAGTGCCAGAGCATGCGCAACTCGGCTGGATTTTCAACTGTGTCGCGCGCATGGGCTGGATGAGCCGTATGACCCAGTTCAAAGACAAGGCAGGCAAAAACGCCGAGAATGTCTCGCTCGGCCTCTTCGGGTATCCCGCCCTCATGGCCGCTGATATTCTGGTCTATCACGCGACCCACGTGCCTGTGGGCGAGGATCAAAAACAGCACCTCGAGCTGACCCGCGACATCGCAGCAAAGTTCAACCACGACTATGGCGTTGATTTTTTTCCGATGACTGAGCCGGTGATCGAGGGAGCTGCAACCCGCGTTATGTCTTTGCGTGATGGCTCGAAGAAGATGTCCAAATCCGACCCCTCGGACGCCAGCCGCATCAACATGACCGATGATGCCGACACCATCGCCAAGAAAATCCGCAAGGCCAAAACAGACCCCGACGCGCTGCCCTCAGAGATCGAAGGCCTCAAAGACCGTCCCGAAGCCCGCAATCTGGTCAACATCTACGCGGGCCTGAGCGAGCAAACAGTGGAACAGGTCCTCGCCGAAGTTGGCGGGCAACAATTCGGTACCTTCAAACCCGCACTGGCAGAGTTGGCGGTGGAAAAGCTTGCCCCCATCTCTACTGAGATGGCTCGCTTGATGGATGATGTGACCGAGATCGACAAGTTGCTGGCAAAGGGTGCTCTCCAAGCGCGTGAGATCACCGCACCCATCCTCAAGAAAACCTATGAGATTGTCGGAATGGTCGGCTAGGGTATTTGCGTAAGATAAGAGAACTGCCCCCAGAAAAGCGCAGCAGAGATTTTACGCCCATGATCGAACCCGAATTCATCAAGCATCTCAATCTCGTGCAAAGCTCGCCGTCATTTGTGATACATATTGCCGAAAATACGGGTGCCGGCGCTGTCTCCAACCCCACCGCGATACCGGATAAATCTGGAGAGTACTTGATCCATGGAACAACCACTCTGAAATGTGGCCACGAGTTAGAGAGTGTCTTTCACATCGACACCGCTACCGGCGGAACCCTTCGTGCGATTTACTGGATGTTAACAAGCGGCTGGACAGACTCGCAAGACGCCGACGCACCGTCTGCTCTTTCCCTCGACCGATCCGAGGTATTTCCTTTTGACTGGACGTTTTCGGTTCCTTTGGAGCGCGACATTTTTCATCCTGCTGGTAATTAAGTTCCTTGGACGGCAACAATCCGACCCTTTGAGCCGTGGACAATCTCGCCTCGCTTTGCCACCCTTCCGCACAATGACAGGAGGCCGCCATGGCAACAGGATTTTTCTGGGACGAACGCACATTTTGGCACGCAGGCGGCAACTATGCCATGACGCTGCCCTTGGGCGGCTTGGTGCAACCTCTCGCAGCGGGTGGGCTACCTGAAAGCCCCGAGACCAAGCGCCGCTTCAAGAACCTGATGGATGTCACCGGCCTTACCGCCGACCTTGATTTACGCACCGCAGCACATGCCACGCGGGAGGAGTTACTGCGTGTCCATCCCGCCTCCTATCTCGATGCGTTCAAAGCGGCCTCAGATGCACAAGGGGGCGAGTTGGGGCATCACACCCCCTTCGCCAAAGACGGTTATGAAATTGCTGCGCTCTCCGCAGGTCTCGCCACTGCCGCCGTGCGCGCTGTGGCCAGTGGTGAACTCGACAACGCATACTCCCTCTCCCGCCCGCCCGGTCATCATTGTGAGCCGGACAAGCCGATGGGTTTTTGCCTGCTCGCGAATATCAGCATCGCGCTGGAAGCTGCGAAGTCCGAGGGCCGCATCACCCGCGCCGTGGTCCTTGACTGGGACGTGCACCACGGCAACGGCACCGAGAAGGTGTTCTATGACCGCGACGATGTGCTGACCATCTCGCTCCACCAAGAGGGGAACTACCCCCTTGAGAGTGGCGCATTGCACGATCGCGGCACGGATGCGGGCGAAGGGTTCAACCTCAATCTCCCCCTGCCCCCCGGTCTGGGCCATGAAGGATACCTCCATGCTATCGACACAATCGTGATCCCGCAGATCAAAGCGTTCAACCCCGATATCATCGTTGTCGCCTGCGGCTATGATTGCGCCATGCCCGACCCGCTCGGCTCCATGCTCGCTTCCGCACAAACATTCCGCGACATGACCGCCCGTATCAAAGACACTGCCGCAGAGGTCTGCGACGGTAAGCTGGTGGTTGTGCATGAAGGTGGTTATTCCGAGGTCTACGTTCCCTTCTGCGGTCATGCCGTGGTTGAGGTGCTGAGTGGCAGCGAAATCACCGCCCCTGATCCGATGAAAGAAGCGATGATCCTGCGCCAACCCAACGCCCGCGTCACCGCCTTTCACAAAGAGCTGATTGACGATATGGCCACCGAATTAGGACTGTAAAACATGCCGGCACCAAACCCCGCCGCTCTCGACTTTCTGCTCACCCGACGCTCGCGTCCGGCAAAAACGCTGGCAGGTCCAGTGCCTGACCGTGAGGCGCTGATGCAACTGCTGACAGCTGCGTCGCGCACGCCCGATCATGGCAAGCTGGAGCCGTGGCGCTTTATTGTGGTGGACCGCGCTGCGATGGGACCGCTCGCGGAGCTGGCCCAGACGCGCGGCGAAGCCTTGGGGCTAGTTGCAGACCAGATCACCAAAGGCCGTGCGCAGTTTGACCAAGGGCATCTGGCCGTGGCCGTGATCGAGGTGCAGCGTTCATCACCCAAAATCCCTGCGCTAGAGCAGACCTACACCGCTGGTGCTGTCTGTCTCGCACTGCTCAATTCCGCCCTTGCTGCGGGATGGGGGGCAAACTGGCTCAGCGGATGGGTGAGCCATGACCGCGAGTTTATGGAGCAAGGTTTCAACCTCGCCCCACATGAGCGCATCGCGGGCCTCATCCACATCGCAACGGAAACAAGCGCGCCGCCAGAGCGCCCTCGCCCTGATGTAGAGACGATCACAACATGGCTTTAGACATCGTTTTTAAGTCAATTGGCCTTGCCCTCGGTCAGATCGGCGACCCCCGCTTTCGCCGCGTCCTCCTGCTCGGTGTGGCCGGTGCATTCGCACTGCTCATCGCATTTGCATGGGGCCTGTCGGTATTGGTGGGATGGTTCACAGGCGACAGCATCAGCCTGCCGTTCTTCGGTGAGGTACAATGGCTCGACAACGTCTTTAGCTGGGGTGCAGTTGTCTTGGCGCTTTTGCTGTCGGTGTTCCTGATGGTTCCGGTCGCTTCCGCCATTACATCACTGTTCCTTGATGATGTCGCAGACGCAGTCGAGGCCGTACACTACCCCACCATTCCACAACAGCCCCGCACACCTTTCGGCGAGGCACTTCGAGATACACTCGGCTTTCTTGGAGTTATTATTGTCGTGAACCTGTTCGCGCTGATCCTCTATGTGATCTTTGCCCCCATTGCGATTTTCATTTTTTGGGCGGTGAACGGTCTGCTGCTGGGGCGCGAATATTTCATGCTGGTCGCCATGCGCCGCTTGGGCCGCAAACGCGCTAAAGAGCTGCGGCGCAAGCATTTCCTAACCGTCTGGATTACGGGCATCCTTATGGCGATGCCCCTATCGATACCCGTGCTGAACCTCGTGATCCCGATCTTAGGCGCTGCGACGTTTACTCACCTGTTCCAGTTGCTGCCGCAGGGGCGCCGCGACCCATCCAGTCCTCCAGATTATCCACGCTGATCACACCGGACAGGATAATCGCCACAAACGCCCCCCAGATGAGGAACGACAGCCCCGTACACCACAGCGCCTTTTTGCCGAGGTGGTGATGTTCCGGCGCGCCTGCGTGGGTGCCGGGCAGGATGTCTTTCAGGTCGCCCTGTGTCTGTACACGAATGGGCAAAATGATCAGGAACAGCATGAACCAGACGATTGCAAACAGAACAATGGCAGAGACCGGACCCATCAGACCTGCTCCAGCTCGACAAGCGCCCCGTTAAAGTCCTTCGGGTGCAAAAAGATAACAGGTTTGCCGTGTGCGCCGATCTTTGGCTCACCAGTGCCCAGCACACGCGCTCCCGTGGATTTCAGGTGATCGCGTGCCGTAATGATGTCATCGACCTCGTAGCAAATGTGGTGAATGCCTCCGGCGGGGTTCTTGTCCAGAAACCCTTGGATCGGGGAATTCTCGCCCAGTGGATAGAGAAGTTCGATCTTTGTATTCGGTAGTTCGATAAAGATGACTGTTACGCCGTGATCCGGCTCATCCTGCGGCGCGCCCACATTGGCCCCCAACGCATTGCGGTACTGGTCCGCCGCTGCCTCAAGGTCAGGCACTGCAATGGCCACATGGTTTAGACGTCCGATCATGGTGTTCTCCTCAGAGCATTGGCTTTTTGCGTTTATGGGCCGCAAAAGATCGACGTGCAATGCGGCGTGTTAACTCTCTCTTAGGTATGCCTGCGTAACGATAGGGAAACTTGTATGGAATCGGAGAGCACGATGGAGACCAATGACCCCTTTGCAGCGAACTACCCCGCGCCAACAGCTGCGCGCCCCCTGCTGGGGCTTACGGTGTTGGTGGTTGAGGACAGCCGCTATGCTTGCGAAGCCATGCGCTTGCTGTGTTTGCGCTCCGGTGCCCGGATCAGACGGGCAGACTGCATCCGGTCCGCACGTCGCCATCTACAGGTTTATCGCCCTTCCGTTGTGGTCGTGGATATGGGCCTACCCGATGGCAATGGCGCCGATCTGATCGAAGAGCTTGCTCAGGCGGAAACAGAAAGAAGCGTGGTGCTTGCCACTTCAGGCGATGACATGCTTGAAGGCGAGGCGCTTGCCGCTGGCGCACAAGGCTTTCTGGGCAAACCTATTACCTCCCTTGCCGTCTTCCAGCAAATGGTGCTGGCAGCCCTTCCTGCAAACCGCCAGCCCCCCGGCCTGCGCACTGTTGTGGATGAACAGGTCTGTCCAGACGAGATCGCCTATCACGACGACATCAACTATGCGGCGGAGCTGTTGGACAACCTCCCCAACGACAAAGCGCTCGACTACATCGCACAGTTTTTAGAGGGGGTGGCACGCTCTGTTGAAGACAACAGGATGGAAATGGCCGCCCGCGCACTTGCCCACAAGCGCGCAGCGGGCGAAGCGACCACATCAGAGATGGCGCAGATCGCCGGGCTCATCCAGCAAAGGTTGGCGAGTAAAATGGCGATCTAAGCGCGAGAGGGCAGCGCCGGATCTTCAGACACACGCACAAGGCGGGTCATATCGCCAAGGCTTTCCCGCTGACGGCCCTCAGCATCAAAGTTCGATGGAGAAAGCCAAGCTGCATATGCCTCTTTGAGCGCAGGCCACTCTGTGTCAATCGCAGCAAACCATGCGGTATCACGGTTGCGTCCTTTTGAGACCATCGCCTGACGGAAAACACCTTCATAACTAAAGCCCAGTCGCTGCGCTGCGCTACGGGACTTGAGGTTCAGCGCATTGCACTTCCATTCGTAACGGCGATATCCGGCGTCAAATACCCAGGACATCATCAGATACATGGCTTCAGTCGCGGCGCGTGTCCGCTGAAGCGCGGGGCTCAAGTTGATATGCCCAACTTCAATCGATCCCGCCTCAGGAGCGATGCGCAGATAGCTTGCAACACCTTCCCAATTTCCAGTCTCAAGGTTCTTGATCGCGTAGAAATGCGGGTCATCAAGCGCCGCATTATCCCGTACCCATCGGTAATATTGAGACGCAGAGGAAAACGGACCATATGCCATATAGTCCCAAACTTCGTCGTGCTCGGCAAAAGAGCGGTACAATAGCGCGGCGTGATCCTCCGCGTTAAGGCGCTCCAAATGTACGTAATTGCCCTTAACCATATCCCAATTCGGAACAGGCGGCGCCGTCCAGTTTTCGACAAGGATGCCCAGCGGCGCGTTCGTTTGTGAATATGTACTCATACCTGATTGATAGGCCTCATCTTGCCTAACGCCAAGGCCAGATTGCATCGCAGCTTTCGTCAAATCCACAGCACTTGGCAGTTGGTC
>CBDTVN010000118.1:0-8769 GCA_965364195.1 uncultured Sulfitobacter sp.
ACCACGGCGGCACCGAGATGGGCCAAGGCCTGTTCCAGAAAATCGCCCAGATCGCTGCGTCCGAGTTTGGCGTGCCCCTCGCTCAGATCAAGATCACTGCCACCGATACTGCCAAAGTGCCAAACACATCGGCCACCGCTGCCAGTTCTGGAACCGATCTCAACGGTATGGCGGTGCTCAACGCCTGCGAAACCATACGCAACCGAATGTCTGAACACCTTGCATCCTTACACGGCTGCGCCCCCACGGACGTGAAATTCAAGGACGGCGAAGTGACCGCAGGCGCCACAACGCTCACCTTCGCAGAGGCCGCATCCGCAACCTACCAAGCCCGCATCAGCCTCTCCGCCACAGGCTTCTACAAAACCCCCGACATCAAATGGGACCGCATCAAAGGCGTGGGCAAACCCTTCTTCTACTTCGCCTACGGTGCCGCCATTACGGAAGTCGTCATCGACACACTCACAGGCGAAAACCGAATTCTGCGCACCGACATCCTGCATGACGCAGGCCAGTCCCTGAACCCCGCGCTCGACATTGGTCAGATCGAGGGCGGGTACGTCCAAGGGGCTGGCTGGCTCACCACCGAAGAACTTGTTTGGGACGACAAAGGCGCGCTCAAGACCCACGCGCCCGCCACGTATAAAATCCCTGCCTGCTCCGATCGGCCCGATATTTTTAACGTGGCACTCTGGGATCAGCCCAACCCCGCCCGCACTATCTACCGCTCAAAAGCAGTGGGCGAGCCGCCCTTCATGCTCGGCATTTCCGCGTGGTCGGCCCTTGCCGATGCCGTCACCGCCTGCGGCCCGCACTACGCAGACCTGCAAACCCCCGCCACAGCAGAAACCGTCCTGAAAGCGATCACAAAGGCCCAAGGCGATGGGTGAAATGCAGAGCAATATATATATCGAAATCAGCGGCACACGCGGCTCCACGCCCCGCGATGTAGGCACCACAATGGTCGTCACCCCCACCACTACCAAACAAACCATCGGCGGTGGCGCACTCGAATATCGCGCGATCGCCACGGCCCGTGAAATTCTTGCCAAGGGCGGTCCGGAGTATTCCGAGACAATCCCCCTAGGCCCGAACCTCGGCCAATGCTGCGGCGGTGCGGTCACCCTGCGCTACACCTATACACCAACTCCATTGGCCATTGAGCTAGACCAATTTTCGGTTCACCGCATCGTTTCAAGCCGCCCCCATCCGAAATATTTGTGGGTTTGGGGTGCAGGACACGTAGGGCGCGCTGTCATCAAAAAAGCCCCCCCTCAAGCATTCAAAATTACATGGATCGATTCCTCTCCCGACCGCTTCCCATCCCAAACTGCCGCCGATGTCACCAAAATCCCCGCCGCTGATATGCCCCTGCTGGCCTCCCGCGCGCCCACCTATGCCCATCATCTCATCTTTACCTACAGCCACGAGATTGATCTGGCCCTCTGCGCCGCGCTCATCAAGCGTGGAGCCGCCAGCATCGGCCTCATCGGCTCCGAGACAAAATGGGCGCGATTTTCAAAGCGCCTGACGGACATGGGCCTCGATCCGACACCAATCACATGCCCCATCGGTGATAAAACCCTTGGCAAACACCCCGATCAGATTGCAAATGGAACCGTGCGCGCATTACTCTGTGACGCCCAAGCCAAGGCCCTCTCATGACCCAACCGCTGCTCACGCTGACCTCCCTGACAAAAGCCTACCCCGGCGTTGTCGCCAATGACGCTGTGTCGCTTGAAATCGGCACTGGTGAGGTTCACGCTTTGCTCGGTGAAAACGGCGCGGGAAAATCCACACTGGTTAAGATGATTTACGGCCTTGTGAAACCTGACTCAGGTGGGATGCAGATGAACGGCGCGCCCTTCACCCCGTCAGAGCCGCGTGCGGCCCGTGCCGCAGGGGTCGGTATGGTGTTCCAGCATTTCTCGCTATTCGATGCGATGACTGTTGCCGAAAACATCGCTCTCGGGATGGAGAACTCGCCCAAACTCGGCGCGCTCTCCGCCCAGATCACCTCCGTGTCCGAGGCTTACGGCCTGCCGCTTTCTCCCGACCGCATCGTGGGGGATCTGTCCGCAGGAGAGCGCCAGCGCGTCGAGATCATCCGCTGCCTGCTGCAAGAACCCAAGCTGCTGATCATGGACGAACCGACCAGCGTACTGACACCGCAAGAGGTCGAAATCCTGTTTAAAACCCTGACTAAACTTAGCGCCGAAGGCACCGCCATTCTCTATATCTCTCACAAGCTCGAAGAGATCAGAACACTCTGCGACCACGCCACCATCCTGCGCCTCGGCAAAGTTGTCGGTGAATGTATCCCGCGCGACACCACCGCACGCGAGATGGCGGAGATGATGGTCGGCAAGCTGCTGCAAACGCCCACCCGTGCAGGTCAAACAGCAGGCGATACCGTCCTCACTCTCACCAATCTCAGCGCCCCTGCTCCCAACGCCTTTGGCATCGCGCTCAAAGACATCTCCCTTGATCTGCGCGCTGGTGAAATTCTCGGCATCGGCGGTGTTGCGGGCAACGGGCAGGACGAGTTGCTCGCGGCCCTTTCGGGCGAACGCCCCGTCGCGCGCGGTATGATTAGCTACAAAGGCACCGATATCGGTCCCACTGGCCCAACACCGCGGCGCAAAAACGGGCTGCTTACCGCACCGGAAGAGCGCATGGGCCACGCCGCTGCGCCCGACATGTCGCTGACCGAGAACGCTATGCTTACAGGTGCTGCCCGCATGGAACTGGAAAAGGCCGGTTTTCTCGATTGGCCCGCCGCCAAAACATTTGCAGAATCCGTGATCAAGAAATTCGACGTTCGCACCCCCAGCGCTGGCGCGGCAGCACGATCACTTTCTGGCGGAAACCTGCAAAAATTCGTCATCGGTCGCGAAGTCATGCAATCGCCCGACGTCTTTATCGTGAACCAGCCCACATGGGGCGTCGATGCTTCCGCTGCCGCCGACATCCGTCAGGCTCTACTTGATCTGGCAGAAAACGGGGCAGCGCTTATTGTGATCAGTCAGGATTTGGACGAGCTGATGGAAATCTCCGACCGCTTTGCCGCGCTGAACGAGGGTCGCCTGACACCGCCCCGCCCAGCGCAGGGAATTACGGTGGAAGAGATTGGCCTGATGATGGGTGGCGCCCATGATATGGAGGTGGCGCATGTGTAAGCGTTCGAAAAATGAGTTTAGAGACCAATTGAAGAAGTCGCCCGTGGCCGAGGTTTGCCCATGATCGCCTTAGTAAAGCGCCCTGAGCCCAGCCGTGCATTTTCGCTTGCCGCACCACTGTTGGCCGTTCTGGCAACGATGGTGTTTGGCGGCTTATTATTTGCCGTGCTGGGCAAAGATCCGTTCGAGGCGATCCGCACCATTTTCTGGGAGCCGCTGTTTGGCGAGTTTGCGTTTTTCTACCGCCCTCAACTGTTGATCAAAGGTGCGCCCTTAGTGCTCATCGCGATTGGTCTGAGCCTCGGATTCAAGGCAGGCATCTGGAACATCGGCGCAGAGGGCCAATACATCATGGGAGCGCTGTTTGGTGCAGGTGTGGGGCTTGCGTTTTATCCGACAGAGAGTGCGTTCATCTTTCCACTCATGGTTTTAGCGGGGGCATTCGGCGGCTGGATCTGGGCGATGATCCCTGCCGTGCTCAAGGTGAAATTCGGAACAAACGAGATTTTGGTCTCGCTGATGCTGGTCTATGTCGCAGAGCAATTTTTGGCCTCTATGTCATTAGGATTGTTGAAAAATCCAGAAGGGTTCGGATTTCCCGGCTCTCGCAACCTCCAGCAATATGCCAGCACGCATAATGCTGACCTCATTGCGGGCAGCGGCATGCATTGGGGTGTCGTTGCAGCACTTATCGCGGTGATATTTGCCTATGTGTTGCTGGCGCGCCACCGCCTCGGATTTGCCATTCGCGTCACGGGTGATGCGCCACGCGCGGCGGCGTTTTCCGGTGTGAACCCTGCGCGGCTGGTCCTATTTTGTCTTGGTGTGTCGGGGTTGCTTGCAGGGCTTGCCGGTATGTTCGAAGTCTCCGGCCCTGCCGGTCAGGTGACGATTGATTTCAACGTAGGGTATGGATTCACGGCGATCATTGTCGCATTTCTGGGGCGTTTGCATCCGGTCGGCATTTTATTGGCTGGCGGACTTATGGCACTCACCTACATCGGCGGCGATATCGCCCAATCAAAGCTCGGTCTACCCGCCGCAGCCATTCAGGTCTTCCAAGGGATGTTGCTCTTCTTCCTGCTCGCCTTTGATCTTTTCACAAACTATCGGCTGAGGTTTGGCCGGATGGAGGTCGTGTAATGGATCTTTCTGCAATCAATCCGATCCTCTTTATCGCGGGCTTCTTCGTCGCCGCGACGCCGCTGATCTTTGCCGCCATTGGCGAACTGGTGGTCGAGCGGACAGGCGTGCTCAACCTCGGTGTTGAGGGCATGATGATCATGGGCGCAATCTGTGGGTTTGCCACCGCCGTTGAGACTGGCTCACCCCTTCTGGGATTTGTCGCCGCTGCTGTTGGGGGCGCCGTGCTCAGCTTGCTATTCGCCTTCCTGACCCAAGTCATGCTCGCCAATCAGGTCGCCTCCGGCCTTGCCCTCACGCTCTTTGGCCTCGGCTTCTCTGCGTTGCTCGGGCAAAGTTACGTCGGGATCAAACCGCCGCGCCTTGGGGACGTAAATTTTGGCCCACTGGCTGATATTCCTGTCCTTGGTCCGATCCTGCTCAGCCATGATATCATCGTGTACCTCGGCATCGCCCTTGTTATTGCCGTTTGGGCCGTGCTCAAATTCACCCGCATTGGACTGGTCTTGCGCGCTGTAGGCGAGAACCATGATGCGGCGCATGCACTTGGCTTCAAGGTAAAGCGCGTGCGCACCCTCGCCATCATGTTCGGTGGGGCCTGTGCAGGCGTGGGCGGTGCGTACATCAGCCTCATCCGTGTGCCGCAATGGACCGAAGGCATGACCGCTGGCATCGGCTGGATCGCACTCGCGCTGGTGGTATTCGCCTCATGGCGCCCCTTGCGGGTGTTGGCGGGTGCCTATCTTTTTGGCGGTCTGGTTCAATTACAGCTTAATCTACAGGGTGCAGGCGTTGCCATTCCGGTCGAATATCTGGCAATGTCGCCCTACGTCATAACCATCATCGTCCTTGTGTTTTTGTCGCGCTCGCGCAACGCCGCACCGGGATCACTCGGACGCATTTTCCACGCCTCGTCCTGAGGCACATCTGCTTGAACACACCTACTGGGGAGAACTCTCACATGACATTTACCAAACGCGCCGCGGCCAAGCTGCTGCTCGGCACCGCACTTGCTGCCAGCATGACAACCGCGGCCTTCGCGCAAGACACAACCAAAATCGGCTTTGTCTACGTCGGTCCCATCGGTGACGGTGGCTGGACCTATGAGCACGACAAGGGCCGCCTTGCCGTAGAAAAAGAATTCGGCGACAGCGTCGAGACAGTCTTTGTCGAGAGCGTGGCCGAAGGCCCCGATTCCGAGCGTGTGATGACACAGATGGCCCTCGACGGTGCCGAACTGATCTTCACAACGTCCTTTGGCTACATGGACCCGACGATCAATGTGGCATCCAAGTTCCCGAACGTGAAGTTCGAGCACGCCACAGGATACAAACGCGCCGACAACGTCTCCACCTATTCCGCACGCTTCTATGAAGGTCGCGCCATCCAAGGCCACATCGCGGGCAAGATGACCAAGTCCAACATCGTGGGCTACATCGGCTCCTACCCGATCCCCGAAGTTATCCGCGGCATCAACTCTGCATTTATCCATGCGCGCAAAGTGAACCCTGACGTGCAGTTCAAAATCGTCTGGGCCTACACATGGTTCGACCCCGCAAAAGAAGCGGACGCCGCCAAGGTCCTGATCGAGCAAGGCGCGGACGTGGTTCTGCAACACACCGACTCCACAGCACCCCAAGCGGCAGCTCAAGAAGCAGGCAACGTCGTCACATTCGGCCAAGCCTCCGACATGGGCCAATACGCACCCTTCCCGCGCGTCTCCTCCATCATCGATGATTGGGCCCCCTACTACATCGCCCGCGTACAAGCGGTCAAAGACGGCACATGGTCCTCCACGGACACATGGGACGGCATCGGCGCAGGCATGGTCGGCATCGGCGAAATTTCCGACGCAGTACCAGCTGACATCAAAGAAGAAGCACTGGCGCTGAAAGCCTCCCTCGCCGACGGCTCCTACCACGCGTTCACCGGCCCGCTGAACAAGCAGGACGGCACAGCATTCCTTGCCGATGGCGAAACAGCAGATGACGGCACACTCGCCGGCATGAACTTCTACGTCGAAGGCATCGAGGGCGACATTCCGCAATAAGCGTGAATAGCGTTTGAAATAAAGAAGGCCCTGCCAGATTGGCGGGGCCTTTATTTGTTTGCAGCGATTGGCGGCTGTCAGGGTAGAGGCCCAAACCTTCAACAACGGCTTGGGGTTTCTGGCAGCGGCAAACGATGTATTTTACGCGTGTGCCAAAAAGAGGATTTATGGAACGCCCAGATGAATGCAGGCCACTCAATGAGGGCCTGCAATCCTCGATCAGAACCGGGGGAAGTTTCAGAAGGTCGTCCAGAGCTGAAACAGCAACCCGCTCGCAAAGGATCCTATCAGCGCAATTCCGAGATACAGGATGAACACTTGCGGCTTAACCAATGCCCAGACGGCGATGGCGGCGGGCAACGAGCTGACCCCACCTGCAACCAAAAATGCCAAGCCTGCACCGGGGGCCATGCCTTGCTCCATCAGCCCGCCAACCAGCGGCAGCGCCGCGTAACCGTTCAGATAGGCAGGCACACCAACAAGCGTCGCAATCCCGATTGGAGCGATCCCCGTGCCGCCAAGCGTGCGTGCCACCAGATCGGCGGGCAGCCACGCCAGCATCAGGCTTTCCAGAATGAACGCCAGTGTCAGCCATTTTGCGAGGAACAATGTGGTCTTGATCCCTTCGCGCCAGAACTTCGCAACCCGCGCATCATCGCGCCAAAATTTCCAGACAACGGGCTCCGATGTGCGGACTTTTGATCCACCACAACCGCCATTGCCAACGCCGCTCCTCAATGGATCAGTCAGGCCTCCCGCACGAGATACCATGTGAACGACAAATCCACCGAAGACGCCCAAGCCGAGCGCCGTGATCGTTTTGGCGACCGCAAACTCAAAACCAAGCGTGCCAGTGGTCAACAGAAACATAGACGGATCCATTACGGGGGATGCCAACCAGAAGGCCATGACTGCTGACAAAGGCACGCCCATGACCAACAGAGCTGCGATCAGGGGAATCACGCCGCAAGAACAAAAGGGCGAAAGACCACCAGCAGCAGCAGCGATTAGAATCATGACTGCCGGTGATCCGGTAAAGGCGCGCGCAATCAAACCATCCGCGCCTGTCGCTCCGGCGTAAGCTGCGATCCCTACAGACAGAGCAAGGAACGGGGCAACGTTTAGCAAGTTCTGGGCTGCAAAACGCATTGTTGTGAAGCCCAGCGCCGGTGCCAGAACAAAAAGCATGGCAAGCAGGGATGCGGAAAACAGCCAGACTTTTTCGCTCAACCAGAGCTGATGAACGAGATCTGTAGTCCGAGAACGAACATCGAGAGAAGTTTCAGACATATCTATATCCTTAAATATATAGTTTCTTTTGAGTAAGAAAAACAACGTCATCCATTACGCTGCATCCTCCTGTGTGAGCTTTACGCCCGCGCAGCACTCCGCTGTCAGGAAGGAGACCGTTTGATGCATAACATCAAAATCCACGCGGTTGATGATCTGACGCCCTAGCCGTTCTTGGGTGACAAGTCCGGCATCCACCAAAGTTCCGAGATGATACGCGAGGGTAGAGGCTGCCA
Organism: uncultured Sulfitobacter sp.; assembly: GCA_965364195.1. Taxonomy (GTDB): domain Bacteria; phylum Pseudomonadota; class Alphaproteobacteria; order Rhodobacterales; family Rhodobacteraceae; genus Sulfitobacter. Next base: position 7,899 of record CBDTVN010000118.1, read on the forward strand.
TGTCCAGATGCTGGCCGATCTCACCAATATTCAGGCCATCTTTTCCGGCCCGCACCAACAATCTAAAGATCGTCAAGCGGGTGTCGTGACCGAGAGCAGCGAGCGAAAGGGCAGCGGATGCGTGTTTCATCATAGCTACAAATAAAACTATAAATATAGTTTTGTCAACACACCTTCAATTCAGGCATGGCTTACTAAAAACCACCGCTTGTTGAACTTTCGGTTTTCTCGAAGCAGTCATTGGCTCAACTGCCGTGAATTCACATTTTGTCCGAAAAGCTCCCCTCACCCCGCCGGATAGCTCCCGTCCGGTCCGTGCACCTCCGTCCCCTCCAGCCCCGGCGAAAACACGCAAATCAAATGCAGCGCTTCGCCATCCGCAGGCACCCGCACTTCATGCAGATCATGCTTGTCCGGCGCATAAAGCACCCCCGCCGAGATTGGATGCACGGCCCCACTCGACAGCTCTACAACCTCCCCTGCGCCGCCGATGCAGTAACACGCTTCAATGTGGTGTTTGTACTGCAAGCGCAGCACCGCACCCGGCAGCACGCGGGTTTCCGTCATCGAAAACCCCATCCCGTCGGAGCGCACCAACAGACGCAAACTTTCCCAGCCCTCACCGCGCGCGTCCCTCGGCGTCCCTATCAGCTTGGCCTTATCCGCAATGATCATCCCAATTCTCCCGTTACGTCGCAAACACAATGCCGCGCTTTGCAGACCCGTACAAACCCCCTAAGCTTGGCCTCATGATAAAACTCCATCACCTCAACAGGTCCCGCTCGCTCCGCATTCTGTGGCTCCTCGAAGAGATCGGGGAGCCGTATGAATTCATCGTGCACACCCGCGACGAGAAAACCAACCTCGCCCC
>CBDTVN010000119.1:0-8759 GCA_965364195.1 uncultured Sulfitobacter sp.
CGCACAATGTAATCACCGCGCTCGATGCCCACTTCTTCCAAACAGTCAGCCAACATCGCACAAATCTCGGCATCCGCCGCAACGGACCCTGCCCCGACCGTATCCGCATCGCACTGATAAAACTGGCGGTAGCGTCCTGGCCCAGGTTTTTCATTGCGCCAAACAGGTCCCATCGCGTAGCGGCGATAGGGCGTAGGCAACTCGTTGCGGTGCTGCGCATACACGCGGGCCAAGGGCGCGGTGAGGTCGTACCGTAGGGCCAGCCAATCACCGGGCTTGTCGCTGTCGGCATCTTCCTGCCATGCAAACACACCCTCGTTCGGGCGGTCCACATCGGGCAAAAACTTGCCCAGCGCCTCGACCTTTTCGACACCCGCACTTTCCAGCGCGTCAAAGCCATAGCGATGATAAACCCCAGCAATCTTGGCCAGCATTTCGGTGCGCTGCGTCACCTCTGCACCGAAATAATCGCGGAACCCTCGGGGCGTTTCGGCCTTGGGGCGCGGGGTCTTTTTGGGCTTGGCCATGATGGTCCTCTGCACGGTTAGGATGTTGCGCAGCCCTTACCGGATGCGGTGCGGCGGGGCAAGCAAGGCCTGCCCATTGCGCAACTGAGCAAAGCGCCCTAGACCCGCGCTATGGAAAAATTCGAAGAACAAATGGCCCATCTGATGCGCTCCGTCGATGACCTCTCGGACATCGTGGCCAAGCAGCAAGATGAAATTGACCGCCTCAATGCCCGCGTTGAAATGCTCATGCGCCGCGAGGGCGAACGTGAGGCGTCAGGCTCGGGCGGTATCGTCGTTGGCGACGAGCGCCCGCCCCACTACTGAACTCAGTAAGACTTTACCGCAGCGGCCAGCACCGTCCCGTCATAGATCAAAAACTCTTTCCATTTGCCGTTATGCTCATGGAACTCGTAGGCACTCACAAACGCCAACTCGTTGTCGAGCTTGCGAATTTGTCTCCCGCACGGCTTCTTCTTACCTGTACGGCATACTTTTGATTTCACCTTGTCATAGGCCTTGTCCGTTTTGGCATAGGGCAAGTGCTTGCCCGCAGGGCTAAACCGGATCGTCTCATAAAACGAGGGCGCCCCAAACAGCGCGTTGGCCGCCGTGAACTGGCGCGCGCAATTGTCACCAAAGCCCGTGATATAGAATGTCCGCTTGTCCCTGATCCCCGGTTTACTGTCATACAGCGTAAAGCCGCGCCGCCCCAAGCTAGCGACCTTCTTGCCCAGCGACTTGCCCTTGGCATCGCATACCCGAGCAATCTCGCCAAAGGGCAGCCTTGTCCCGAAGGTCACATCGCGCGCATCAGGTCCCGTCCGCCGCGTAATCTTCTTAGTGCCACCTCCGCCAAGCAGGCCAAGCCCATCACTGCGCGATGAGGCTTCCTGCGCAGGCAAGGCAGCCAGGCGAACCGGCCCATCTACCGGGGTCGCATCCGATGCGGATCCCGAGGTGGTCACAGCAGTCGTTTCGATCACCACCTGTTCGGATTGTTTCGCTGCGACATCTGCCGCAATCGCCGCTGCAGGATCAGCATTCGCTGCGCGGTTGATCAAAGCGCCAAAGAAACCACCGGACTTAGGCACGCCAGCAGTTGGGACCGCATCAGGCACGTCGCCTGTTGCCGCAGAGGTCCCAAGGAACCCTTCACGCGCCACTTCTTCTGCGTCAGGCAAGGCTGCGGCAGCAGGGTTCGTCTCGACCACGTCAACGTCGGCCAAGCGATCAACGCCCGCCAAGGGATCACTACAGGCAGCGAGACCCACAACAATTCCGAGTACTGGTAAAAGGCGCACGCTGATACTCCCACAAAGATTAAGGGACTCTTAACGAAGCCCGCATACCACGTCCAGCAGGTCACACGGACCTGCTGCAATCGGCGAACCTGCGCTGGAATCAGATTTCTTCGACCTCAAGCACACCGACTAAAGAGCGTATTGCTCCTTTAATTTGTGGGGTCACAGGGAAATCCGCACCAAGGTCAACCACAACCTCACCGGGCAATGTAGGGTCCATCAGACACAGATGCACTGGTCCTTTTCCTGCTGATTTGGCCGCAGTGCGCGCGCCTTCCAGCACCTCGGATACGGCGGCAATCGCACTTGGTGTCTCGATGAAAATCCGCAACCCCATGCCGCCCGCATCCGCCACCGCCGCTTCTACGAGGGAGACTGAGCGGCCCAGTAATTTGAGCTGATCACTCTCCATCGTGGCCTCAACGGTCACAATCACCTTCGAGCCCGTCTCAAGATGGTCCCGCGCCAGTTCCAGCGTGTCCGAGAAAAGCGTCACCTCATAGGCGCCAGTAGGATCAGACAGCTGCGCAAATGCAAAGCGGTTGCCACGCGCTGATTTACGCTCCTGCCGCCCTGCCACAATTCCCGCAAGCCGCGCGTTCATGGCCCCGCGGTCCGCAACTTTGGCCGTCAGCGCATCCAGCGTCAGGAACGGCACGCCGCGATCACTGCCCCATTTACGGTTGAGCGGTCCCATATAATCATCCAGCGGATGACCGGACAGATAGAAACCTACGGCCTTGAACTCCTCGGTCAACCGTTCGGCGGCCAGCCAGTCATCACAACTCATCAAACGCGGTTCAGGCAGGTCATCCCCCGCTTCCCCAAAGAGCGATACCTGATTTGACGCCTTCTGCTCATGGATCGCAGCGGAATAGGCGACCAATCCGTCCAGTGCGCCAAAGACACGGCGACGATTTGGATCAAGCACGTCAAACGCCCCCGAGCGCGCCAGCATTTCAAGCGGCCGCTTGCCCACACGCTTGAGGTCCACCCGCCGCGCCAGATCAAACAGCGTTGCAAAGGGCTTCTCCCCTCGACCTTCCGTGATCAGCTTCATCGCCTCGACGCCCACGTTCTTGAGTGCGCCCAGCGCATACACCAGCGCCCCGTCCACGACCTTGAACGTCGCATCCGAACGGTTCACACAAGGCGGCACCCACGGCAGCTCCAATCGCTTGCGCACTTCCTCGAAATAGACGGCCAGCTTGTCGGTCAGGTGAATGTCGCAATTCATCACACCGGCCATAAACTCAACCGGATGGTTCGCCTTGAGCCATGCCGTCTGATAGCTGACCACCGCATAAGCCGCCGCGTGAGATTTGTTAAATCCGTAGTTGGCAAACTTCTCCAGAAGGTCAAAAACCTCCTTTGCCTTTTTCTTGTCAACGCCATTGGCCATGGCGCCCTTCTCGAACTTGGGCCGCTCTTTGGCCATCTCCTCGGCGATTTTCTTACCCATCGCACGGCGCAACAGGTCCGCCCCGCCAAGGGAATATCCCCCCATGACCTGCGCGATCTGCATCACCTGTTCTTGATAAACGATGATGCCCTGCGTTTCCTCTAGGATATGGTCAATCGACGGATGCACGGATTCGCGCTCTTTAAGCCCGTTCTTGACCTCGCAATAGGTCGGAATATTCTCCATCGGGCCGGGACGGTACAGCGCCACCAGGGCCACAATATCCTCGATGCAGTTCGGCTTCATGCGTTTTAGCGCATCCATCATGCCACTGGATTCCACCTGAAACACAGCGACAGTCTTGGCCGCTGCATACAGCTTGTAAGACGCCTCATCATCAAGCGGGATGGTCGATATATCATCGATCAAGCCCTCAGGCGGCTCAAACAACTCCGTCCCATCCGCGGCCAGATGCAGATGCCGCCCCGACGCTTTGATCTGATCCACCGCGTTCTGAATCACGGTCAGTGTTTTCAGACCCAAAAAGTCGAACTTGACCAGCCCCGCCTGCTCCACCCATTTCATATTGAACTGCGTGGCTGGCATGTCGGATCGCGGATCCTGATACAGCGGCACCAACTCATCCAGCGGACGGTCGCCAATCACAATACCCGCCGCGTGCGTGGACGCGTTGCGCAGCAACCCCTCAACCTGCTGGCCATACTCCAACAGGCGGGCGACAACTTCTTCGTTCCGCGCCTCTTCGCGCAGCCGAGGCTCATCCGCCAACGCCTTTTCAATGCTAACCGGCTTCACACCCTCAACAGGGATCATCTTGCTCAGACGGTCCACCTGCCCATAAGGCATCTGCAACACACGCCCGATGTCGCGCACCGCCGCCTTACTCAGCAGTCCACCAAAAGTGATGATCTGCCCCACCCTGTCGCGCCCGTATTTTTCCTGAACGTAGCGGATGACTTCCTCGCGCCGGTCCATGCAAAAGTCGATGTCAAAGTCGGGCATGGAAACCCGCTCTGGGTTCAAAAACCGCTCGAACAGCAGAGAATAGCGCAACGGGTCAAGGTCCGTAATCAGCAGCGCATAGGCCACCAAGCTGCCCGCACCAGAGCCACGCCCCGGTCCCACAGGAATCCCCTGATCCTTCGACCATTTGATAAAGTCGGCAACAATCAAAAAGTAGCCCGGGAACCCCATCCCCTCGATGATCCCCAGCTCGAATTCTAGCCGCGCCTCGTATTCTGCCACCTCCGCTGCATGCGGAATAATGGCCAAACGCGCCTTCAATCCTGCCTCCGCCTGCCGCCGCAACTCCGCGACCTCGTCATCCGCAAACTTTGGCAGGATCGGATCACGGCGATAGGCCTGAAACGCGCAACGCTTGGCAATCTCGACCGTGTTCTGGGTCGCCTCCGGAAGGTCCGCAAATAGCGTAACCATCTCGGCTTGCGTCTTGAAATAATGCTGCGGCGTCAGGCGGCGGCGGCCTTCCTGCTGGTCCACATACGCACCATCCGCAATACAGATCAGCGCATCATGCGCCTCGTACATCGCAGCATCCGGGAAATAGACGTCATTGGTGGCCACCAGCGGGATATCCATCGCATAGGCCATCTCGACAAAGCCCCGCTCGGACAGCCGCTCCGCCTCCAGCGCGCCGTCCTCTCCGGGATGTCGCTGCAACTCAACGTACAAGCGGTCCCCAAAAGCGTCCTTCAACACCCCCATCAGCGCCTCAGCCGCAGGCCGCTGACCGTTTTGCAACAATAGGCCGACAGGCCCCATCGGCCCGCCCGTCAAACAAATTACACCCTCGGAATGCGCCGCCAGCTCCGCCAAGGTGACCTGAGGCAGCGCGCCCCCCTTGTCCAGATAGAGGCACGAATTGAGCTTCATCAAATGCTCATACCCCCGCTCGCTCTGCGCCAGCAAAACCACGGGCGCTGGTGGTCGTACCTTCTCACCCGGGGCCGCGCTCACATATTCCAGATCGACCTGACAGCCGATGATCGGCTGAACCCCTGCCCCCGACGCCGCAATCGAAAACTCCAACGCCGCGAACATGTTGTTGGTATCGGTGAGTGCTATCGCAGGCATACCTGCTTTGACGCACATATCAGGCAGCTTTTTCAGCCGCAGCGCCCCCTCCAACAAAGAGTATTCGGAGTGCGTGCGCAGGTGAATGAATCGGGGGGAATTGCTCATGGCCACAGCCTATTGCGTATCAGCAAAAGGCTCTACCGGAAAAACAACTTATTCTGCGGCGTCTCGCACACTCCGCCCAACATAGGCGCCACTGGCCGCGCTCCAAACCTCCCATATTTGGGATTACCGAATCCCAGCGGCTTTTCTGGCAGGCCCAATCACAAACGTAACCCCATCGAGCAGGACACTGGCCGTCTCAGATCGAAGGGCATTAAGCCTAATCCACTCCACGACAAACGTATTTCAGAAGGGCGGAAATCGCCAATGATTCAACTTCAGATTACTTCAGGCCTACGTCGCCCCGCCAGAAACTGACACCTATGAGCTAAACACCCGAAACCAAAGCATATTTCTCCATCCCTCTCACAAAACTACCTTCACACCGCACCAAACCTCTTGCCAATTCCCAGTCCCGCACCGTAGCCTGACATCGCACTGCCTTCTACGCCGCATCGAAGTCAGCACGCTCAGGCAATTTGTACCGCGGCGGGGTCATCCCCATGCAGATCACGTTTATGATCAACGGCACCTCCGTCACTCTGACGGATCCAACCCCTACGACTACTCTCCTCGACTGGCTGCGCGAAGAGCGCCACCTCACCGGCACTAAAGAAGGCTGCAACGAGGGTGATTGCGGCGCATGCACTGTGATGGTCACTGACGCACAAGGCTCCGCACCGCTCAACGCCTGTATCCTCTTTCTCCCGCAACTGAACGGGAAACACGTAACCACCGTCGAAGGCCTCACAGCAGAAGATGGCACCATGCATCCGGTCCAATCAGAAATGATCACCCACCACGGCAGCCAATGCGGCTTTTGCACGCCTGGCTTTGTCATGAGCATGGCCACGGCACACATCAACGGCGACACCGACCACGATACCAGCCTCGCTGGCAACCTATGCCGCTGCACAGGCTACGCACCCATTATACGCGCCGCAAAAGCCGCCGAACAGCACCCGATTCCCGCCCACCTATCTTTCTTGGCCAAAAATACTCCGGGGAATCCTCCCGACAGGGAGGATGGGGCAGCGCCCCGATCTTCTGATGAACTTGCAGAACTCTACGCCCGATCCCCTGATGCCACCCTCATCGCCGGTGCCACGGACGTCGGTCTCTGGGTCACCAAACAACTGCGCGATATCGGCACGCCAATATTTCTCAACCAATGCGCCGACCTCCACGGCATAACCCAAACCGCAGAGGGCTGGCGCATAGGCGCGATGACCACCATAGCAGAGCTTGAGCGCTCCCTCGCCCCCCATTTTTCCAGCCTCGGCACCATGCTGCGCCGCTACGGCTCAACCCAAGTGCGCGCCGCCGCCACTTTGGGTGGCAACATCGCAAACGGCTCGCCCATCGGCGATGGAAGCCCCGCAATGATCGCGCTCGGCGCCACCCTACACCTGCGTATGGAGAACACCCGTCGCCAACTCCCGCTTGAAGATTTTTTCATCGCCTACGGCAAACAAGACCGCCAACGTGGCGAGTTCATCGAGGCTATCACCGTCCCTGCCCAAGCCGACACACTCCATTGTTACAAAATTTCCAAACGCTTTGACCAAGATATCTCAGCCGTTTGCGCCTGCCTCAATCTACCCGTCACCAACGGCAAGTTCGGGCAAACCCGCCTCGCTTTTGGCGGCATGGCAGGGACCCCTGCGCGCGCAAAAAACGCCGAAGCCGCTTTGAATGATGAGCTTCTAACCCTAACCACAATCGAGGCCGCTATGGCCGCCCTCGCGACAGATTTCGCGCCAATGTCTGACATGCGGGCCTCCGCTGATTACCGGATGAAAACTGCGCAAAACATGCTGCTGCGCGCCTATCACTCTCTCACTGGCACCCAAACCGATCTGCACGAGGTGCATTCATGAGCGTCGCAAAACCCCTACCCCATGATGCCGCCCATCTGCATGTCACTGGTACTGCGCGGTACGTTGACGACATCCCAACGCCCGCCGGAACGCTTCACCTCGCCTTTGGGATCAGCGAGCAGGCGCGCGGGAAAATCACAGCAATGACGCTGGCCGACGCACGAAATGCCTCCGGCGTCATCGCCATTCTGACCGCCACTGATCTGCCCTTCGCCAATGACGTCTCTCCGTCCAATCACGATGAGCCGCTCCTCGCGACAAAAGAGGTTCACTACATCGGCCAGCCGCTCTTTCTCGTCATCGCTACCAGCCATCTCGCCGCCAGAAAAGCGGCCCGCATGGCGCAGGTCGAGATCACACCAGAGCCTCCAATCCTCACCATCGATGAGGCCCTCGCCGCGAACAGCCGTTTTGAAGAAGGCCCCCGCATCTACGCAAAAGGTGACCCCGACACCAAACTGCCACTCGCCAAGAACCGCATCGCCGGTTCGTTTGAGATCGGCGGCCAAGAGCACTTCTATCTCGAAGGCCAAGCAGCCCTTGCCCTGCCTGGTGAAGACGGCGACATGCTGGTCCACAGCTCGACCCAGCACCCGACCGAGATCCAGCACAAAGTTGCCGAAGCCATCGGCCTGCCCATGCATGCGGTGCGGGTAGAGACGCGGCGTATGGGCGGTGGCTTTGGTGGAAAAGAAAGCCAAGGCAATGCTTTAGCCGTCGCATGCGCCATTGCCGCGCGGCAGACGGGCCAGCCCTGCAAGATGCGCTATGACCGCGACGACGACATGATAATCACCGGCAAGCGCCATGATTTCCGCATCACCTATGACGCAGGCTTCGACGACACAGGCCGCATCACTGCGCTGGATTTTACGCATTTCGCCCGCTGCGGCTGGGCAATGGATTTGTCGCTCCCCGTGGCCGACCGCGCCATGCTACACGCTGACAACGCCTACCATCTGACCGACATCCGCATCACCTCCCACCGCCTCAAGACGAACACGCAAAGCGCCACCGCCTTTCGCGGTTTTGGTGGCCCGCAGGGGATCGTGGGGATCGAACGCGTTATGGATCATATCGCCACACATCTTGAGCTAGACCCTCTCCAAGTGCGCCGCGCCAACTACTACTGCGACGATGACACTGGCCAAACAACGCCATACCAACAGCCCGTCACCGATTGCATCATCAACGCCCTCACCGACCGCCTTGTTGCAAGCGCTGACTACGACGCGCGCCGCGCGGCAATCGCCAAGTGGAACGCAGAAAACCCGATCCTTAAACGCGGCATCGCCCTCACCCCTGTCAAATTTGGCATCTCCTTTACCCTAACTCACCTGAACCAAGCTGGCGCTCTGGTCCACGTCTACCAAGACGGCTCCATCCACCTGAACCACGGCGGCACCGAGATGGGCCAAGGCCTGTTCCAGAAAATCGCCCAGATCGC
>CBDTVN010000120.1:0-8629 GCA_965364195.1 uncultured Sulfitobacter sp.
TCATGCAGGAATACCCCCTGAGACTGGTTTGCCCGCTGCAGGACCTTCTCGGTCAGCGGGGGCTGGAATAGAGGTTTCTTCAGAATTTCTTGCTCCGCAGTAGTCAGTTGGACCACCTCTGGACCGTCCTCCGATTGCACACTGACGTAGGTGAGCGGGGGAAACCGCCACAGCTCCGATTGCTCGACCACCAGATGCAACTCCCCCCGTTTCATCCCGCGGGCGGCGGCAATTTTTGTAAGGGTGGCGCGGGATTGGGCGCGCAATAGATCAAGCATGCGTTCGGCTTGCGCGTGCTCAATAAGCTTGGGGCGGCGGGCTTTTGGTACGCGCAAGATGCGCATTTCCACGAACCAGATCATAAATATCATAAGGATGGGTGCCTGCGCCATGGGCCGGGCCAGCGCGTTCCAGCTGAGTCTGATGAAGATGAACGGACAGAGTGTGAGGACGTAGCGGACGGCCTGAAACTCGATGATCAACCGCATGAACACGCCAAACCCCAGCGGTCCTCGGGGCCAGACGGCGAAACGGCCAAAGAACTTGCCCGGCAATTGGCGCACCTTGAGAATAGCGGGATTGCGCAGGGTTGAGTGAGTGAGGATGTGTATTGGCTGAATAATAGCGCGGTACGCCCGCAGGCAAAGCACCTAATGCGCGCTGCACCCATTTGCGGGCAATGCTTGGTCTTTCCGGTGCCAAGGCGTAGGATATTGCGTGAGCATAACAGGAGATGCATGTGAAGAAATTTCCAGACATGCCGCCGATCTGGTGGGCGTCCAGTATTGCGATTATCTATCTTGGTAAATGGCTGGTGCCCGGGCTGCACGTCTCGCTCGGGTTTCTTACTGTTGTGGCGTGGATCATGCTCGCCGCGGCGCTCGGCGTGATTGCATGGGCCGCACTATGGTTTTTTCGCAAAAAGACCCCGATCGAGCCGCATCATACGCCGAAAACACTGATCGTTGAGGGACCGTTCCGCCTCACGCGAAACCCGATCTACTTGGCTTTGGTCCTGCTCACGCTGGCTTCAGCTGTGGGGCATGGGTCAATCATTGGGCTGGGTGCAGCTGCTGCGTTGTGGTGGGTGCTGGACCGGCGATTTGCAGCGCCCGAGGAAGCGCTCTTGCTGGCAACCTTCGGAACTGAAGCGCAGGGCTACCTCGCGCGGACCAAGCGCTGGGTTTAATGTCGCCGCACTAGAATATTGCAGTAGCTTGCATGGCCAGCCGCCCGTCGGGGGTAGCGGCAGCCAATTCGACCGTATCCCCATCGCGGTTGGCGCGCAGCTTAAAGGGCGCGCCATCGAACAGCGGACTGGCCGCGCGAAAATCGAAGCTGCGCGGGGCGGCACCGTTCGTAACGCGCTGGGCCAAATCCATCAGCATCGTCGCAATCAGCGGGCCATGAACGACAAGCCCCGCATGCCCCTCGACAGTGCGGGCATAGTCACGGTCATAATGGATGCGGTGGCCATTGAACGTGAGCGCGGAATAGCGAAAGAGCATGACTTCGGAGGGGGTAACCGTTTCCACGTGTTGCCAGTCTTCGCCTACGGGTGCGGTCAGCCGTTGCTTGGCCCCTACCGAGGGATCTTCGCGGTAGACAATATCGTGCTCTTCCCAGAACGCGGGCTTGCCCTGCTCGCTAACCTCATGGCGCACAGTTACAAAACATAATGCGCCGGAACGGCCGGGTTTGAGAGCAATATCCTTGATCAGGGAGCGCTTTGTGACCTCCGCACCAATGTGCAAATCTGCGTGAAAGCCGAAACGCCCCCCCGCCCACATGCGTCGTGGCAAGGCAACCGGCGGCAGGAAGCCACCACGGCCGGGATGCCCGTCACGCCCCAGCGCGCTTAGAGGCGCCGAGCGCAGGAAGTAGAGCCAATGCCATAGCGGCGGCAACGCATCGCCATGATTAAGGGTAGGCGCACGGTCGAGGGTCATCTCCATCAGATTGGCAGGACCAAGGTGGAGCGTATCGACCAGCTCTTCTTCGTTGCCGATCCATCGGCGTAAGAATTCGGGGTCAAGTGTTGGTTGCATCAGCGGTCCCTTAGTCTTTGAGAGCCGCAGTGTCGGGGGCTGTGTGACGGGCGTCAAGCGGACTGATTTTTTTGCATTACCTGCCCTTCTGCTAAGAGCGCGCTATGTCGCCCATCATAGAGAATTGAAAAAACGGTCAAACCCCCATGATTGAAAGCCTGTCAGCAGACCCGATTGATGCCGTGATCACATGGGTTGATGGCGATGCCCCCGCGCACCGTGTAAAACGCGCGCAGTATATGGTGCAAAGCGAACAGGTGTTGAATGAAAATGCCAGTAATCCGCACCGTTGGGAGCAGAGCGACGAGATTTATTACTGTTTGCAGTCCATCCACAACCACGCGCCATGGGTGCGTCGCATCTGGATTGTGGTGGAGGAAGAGGGACCAGATCTTAGCCGCCTTCCGGACGCTTTACGCGATAAAATTCGGATTGTGCTGCATGGGCAGATTTTTGCGGGCCACACCCATGCCCTGCCCACATTCAATTCACTCGCCATTGAGAGCATGATGTGGCGGATTGAAGGGATGGCGGAGCGGTTCTTGTATTTCAACGACGACGTTTTCCTCGCAGGCCCGCTCAAGCCGGAGGATGTGTTCGTTCGCAACAACCCTGTGCTACGTGGTGACTGGGTGAATTACTCCGCGCTGTTGAGCGATCCGGTTGCCCACGCTGATCCCGCGCTCTTTGCCCATTTTATGCACATCAACGGCGCGACTTTGTGTGGTTACGGGGCTGAGCACTTGTTTGCCTGCGCGCATGTTGTGCATCCCCTGCGACGCAGTGTGATGGCGGGCTTGTTCGCGGAGCACGAGATGGCGTTTCTCTCCAACATCAGCCATCGCTTTCGCGATCTGAGCCAGTTCCTCCCGCAGGGCGCGCACACGCATATGAGTATGCAGACAGGAGAGTTTGTGCAGGGGAGCGCGACTGATCATGTGCACATCACAAGTGGTCAGGGGGCGGGACAACCGCCAAAGCAGACACGCGATTTGCTCACATCTGACGGTTTGCGTGGGGTCAAGTTCCTGTGCGTGAATGATCTTCCCCAGCTTGAGGCATTGGTCCCCGATGCCCGTGCGTTGATTGCGCAAGCGGTGGGTGGCATGCCTGAGCAGGTGTAATCAGTCAGCTAAAGGCAGGCGGGCGATGTTGTGAAACATGCCCGTAGCGTCCTCGCCAACTACAGTGAGGTGGTCGATCACAAATGGCGCGGGCAGTACGGGTGCGAAATGTGCCGCAACGATCGGCATCGTTGCATCGACGTCTTTGAGCGGACCTGTGAGCGTGATGTGGAAGCGGAAATCTTCCATCACATTGGGATAGCCCCATTCTGTGAGGTTCTTTTCCTGAGACGGCGTGAGATTTTTTTGGCGGCGACGTGTCAATTCCTCAGGGGTAAGTGGGGCGCGAAACGGGTCGAGAGTTTCGACGACCTGAGCTGCCGCAGAGTCCAGCGCCTTCGTGTCGCCGCATCCTGTTAGCGCAAGGAACCGGCCAAGGCGCGAGACAGTTAGGCCGTCGAGGTAGACCTTTCCGATAGTTTCCGCCAATGCCTCTGCGGCTTGGATCAGGTCTGCTTCGGCCTTCCCCTTGGCCAGCACCATTGGCGGCTTGATCGTCGCATGCAGCCCGTATTTGCGCGGGCGTTTGGTGATCGCAGCGATGTCCAACCCGCCAACGCTTGGATGCGGGACATGACAGCCAGTCACCATATCCCAGCCGAGCCAAACCGTACCGGCCTCGGCCAATGCACCGGTCGGCGTGACGTAGATGGCATAGCGGCGGTACATCAGCTGGCTGTAAACTCGTCAAATGCCTCAAGCGCCTTTGCGCTATACGCAATCGACGGGCCACCGCCCATATAGCCGATCATCTCCAGTGCCTCGCAGAGTTCTTCGCGAGTTGTGCCAAGGCGGACCAGTGATTTGACGTGAAAGCCGATACAGCTGTCGCAGCGGGTGGAAATGCCGATGCCCAGTGCGATGAACTCTTTGGTTTTCTCGTCCAGCGCGCCGTTTCTTTTGGCGGCCTTGCCCATAGTGTTGAAGCCGTCGAACATTTTGGGCGTCTGTGTTTGCAACGTGCCGATACGGCCCATCGTCTCATCGAGGAATTTGGTCCAGCTCATAAGTCTCTCCTTTTTAGCGGCTCTCGTCGGCGCCCATTTTACGTTCCAGCCAGCGTACAAAGAAGCTGATGATCAGCACCAGTACGAGATATTCGAGTATAAGCAGGCTGTAGATTTCGAGCGGGCGGTATTCAGTCACGACCAGCTCGTTCGCACGGCGGGTGAGTTCCTGCATGCCAATCACAGAGGCAAAGGCGCTCATCTTGACAATATAGATGAACTGGTTGGCCAGTGGTGGCAGGATGCGCCGGATTGCTTGTGGCAGCACGACATAGCGCATGGTCTGGGTGTAGGTCAGGCCGATGGTTTTGGCCGCTTCCGTCTGTCCACGGGCAATGGACTGGATGCCGGAGCGGTAGATTTCTGCGGTGAAAGCACTGTCCGAGATCGCGAGCGTGATCGCCGCACCCCAGAAGGCATCAATGCTCACGGAAATGCCCATGGATTTCAGGACAACCGGCAATCCGTAGAACACCCAGAATAGCATGGGCAACAGCGGGATGGCGCGCACAAACTCAACGTAAATGCGACTGGGCAAGCTGATCCAGCGATTGCTCGACATGCCTGGCAGAGCGACCATCAAGCCGATCACCATCGACAGCACTGCAGCGATTACCGACAGCAAAATGGTTGCGCCAAACCCATCGAGCAGGAAGGTAATATTGTTCCACCCTTGGGTGGTGGTGGGGTCGATCACGTACCAGCCCCAGTTTCCGGCGCTGCCACAGCCAGCGAGAAGCGTAAGCGCAGCTAAAGCGAGGAGGTTTTTCATGGACGGTCTCAATGCTTGAGGATCTGGTTGAGAAAGGTGCGGCAGCGCTCTGTCTTTGGGTTCTCGAAGAACTCGGTCGGCGTGCCGGTCTCGACGATTGCACCGTGGTCCATGAACACCATGCGGTCGGCGGCACGGCGGGCAAACCCCATCTCGTGGGTGACCACGATCATTGTCATCCCGCTCTCGGCGAGGTCCACAATCACGTCGAGCACTTCGGAGATCATTTCAGGGTCGAGCGCAGATGTCGGCTCGTCAAAGAGCATGATCTTTGGCTCCATGCACAGCGAGCGCGCAATCGCCACGCGCTGTTGCTGCCCGCCAGACAACGCGCCGGGCTTCTTGTCTGCTTGTTCAGGAATTTGCACGCGCTCGAGATACTTCATAGCACGCGCTTCGGCCTCAAGGCGCGACAACCCGCGCGCTTTCATCGGGCCGAGAATGAGGTTTTGCATGATCGTCAGATGCGGGAACAGGTTGAACTGTTGAAACACCATGCCCACCTCGGCGCGGATCGCCTCGATCGAGGCGGCATCACCCATCACTGTCCCGTCCACGCAAATCTGCCCCTCGTCATGTTCCTCAAGCGAGTTCACGCACCGGATCAATGTTGATTTGCCAGAACCCGAAGGGCCACAGACAACAATCCGCTCTCCGTGGGCCACAGTCAGGTCGATATCTTTCAGTGCATGGTACTTGTCATACCATTTGTTGAGACCTTTGATTTCAATCGCGTTTGTGTGATTGGCGCGCGTCTGGTCTGCCATGGACGTCTCCCTGTCGGAATGTATAGTAAAGTTGACAGTTGCCATGGACGCAACCGGCATTAGGTTGCTGCACAAGTTAACAAGTCGCGTCTGCGACGACATAGTCCAATCCAAGAAGGAAGACACATGAATTTTCTAAAAACCATCGGCCTTGCATTTGGTTTCGCCGCAAGCGTTGCGGCAGCGCCAGCAATGGCGCAATCAGCGCTTAACGAAATTCTGAGCGAAGGCGTGCTAAAAGTCGGTACAACCGGTGACTGGAACCCTATGTCCGTGCGTGACACGGCGACCAATGCCTATGTGGGCTATGATATCGACATCATGACCCAATTGGCCGCTGATATGGGTGTCGAGCTTGAGATGGTGCCAACCGATTGGAAAACGCTGGTGAACGGTGTTGTCGCGGGCAACTATCACATGACGGGTTCCGCCTCGATCAGCCCTGCGCGCCTCAAGGCGGCTGGTTATTCGCACAGCTACATCGCAGTTGAGATGTTCCCCTTCACCACCGATGACAAGCTTGTGAACTTTGACGGCTGGGACAGCATTAACCAGCCGGGCGTAAAGGTTGCGACCACTCTGGGCACCTCGTTCGAGAAGATGGTGAAGGAATGGTTCCCTGAGGCAGAGATCGTTGTGGTCGAAGCGCCTGCGCGTGGGTTCCAAGAAGTGCTTTCGGGCCGTGCGGACGTCTTTGTGACCTCCAACATCGAAGGGTCTACTTTGCTGGAGAAGTTCCCGAACGTGCGTCAGGTCGAAGTTTCCGAACCACGTGCGCCAACGCCGATTGCGATGCTACTGCCACAGACGGATCAGGTCTGGATCAACTACGTCAACAGCTGGATCGAGTTGAAGAGAACCCAAGGCTTCTTTGAAGAAGTTGCCTTGAAATGGGGCCTTTGATCCGCACTGCATAGCCAACCAAAGGGCGCCTTCGGGCGCCCTTATCTATTTTGAGCCAACCCCGTTTCAAGGCAGCGTTCCATGATTGATCACGATCTCACCATTGGTCCTCTCGGCGGTCATTTTCGCCGCCTTGCGATCCCTGCTGCGGTGGGGATGCTGTTCAGCACTCTCTATAATGTGGTCGATACGTTTTATGCCGGCTACTTTGGCACACAGGCGCAAGCGGGGCTTGCTGTAGGGTTTCAGGCGTTCTTCATCCTTGTAGCCGTGGGCTTTGGCCTCAGCTCCGCGATGAGCGCGTTGGTGGGAAATGCAAAGGGCCGTAAGGACGATGCCGAAGCGCGGTATCTGGCGGTGCAGGGCATCGGCCTTGCCGCGATGGTGACGGTTCTGATGTTTGCAATCGCCTCATTCTCCGGTCCCTCGCTGATTGCCGTAGTGTCAGAGCCGGGGGGCTACCGCGATGCGGGTCTGGGGTATTTCTATTGGCTCATTTTTGCTTTGCCGGGGTTCATCATCGGACCTGCTGCCAACGGTATCCTCCAAGCGCGCGGCGATACGCGGACCATGCAGCGCGCACTGGTGGTGGCGTTTTTTGTCAATGTCGGGCTGAACCCGCTGCTGATGTTCGGTATCCCCGGCGTCATCGGTGGCATGGGGTTCAACGGCATCGCACTTGCGACCGTGTTGAGCCAGACTGGTGTGGCAGTATTCATCATGTGGCGCGTCTTTGGCCGTGCGATGATGCAAGACCTGAGATGGGCAGAGTTCAAACCAGTTCCCGCCAAATACTACGAAATAATCGCCCAAGCCTTCCCTGCGGGTTTTGCCTTGCTGGTGACCTTTTCCAGCGGTTTCATCGTGCAATATGCGTTGAAGGATTACGGCGAGGCCTCGCTCGCGGCATACGGGATCACCATGCGGATCGAGCAGTTGTTTCTGCTGCCCGCGCTGGGCATCACCATTTCGCTGGTCCCTATTGCAGCGCAAAATTTTGGCGCAGGTAATAATGCGCGGGTGCGCGAGGCGTTCCATCGCTGTTGGATTTTAGGCGTGATCGGCACCACCTTGGCATTTCCGTTCTTGTGGTTTGGCGGTGGTATGGCCGCGCGCGTGTTCTCTGATGACCCCGAAGTCATCCGAGTCTCGGCGCTGTTTCTAAAGGTCGAGGCGGCGATCCTGCCCATCTACGTGGTGTTGTTCTCAATCAATTCCCTACTGCAAGCCCTGAAAAAAGCCGCTTGGACGATGTGGATTGGCATCTATCGCCAGTGGATCGGAATTGCGTTTTTCATCTGGCTGTTTGCCTATGTGATCGACGGGGGGCTGACGGGTGTCCGCCTTGGCATCGCGGCTGGCGTTGGTTCCGGATTACTCTTGTCCCTTTGGGTCGGGATGCGTGTGGCGAATGATCGGATTGGCGGTCTGGGCCGTCCGTGGTTTATGGAGCAATCTTAAGCGTACCCCCAACAGACGCGCTGCGCCGATTTAGGGGTTGCAAGGTTGGTTCTCTGCGTAGGTTTCGGGCGCTCCACCGCCGTAAGCGGGATACTAGAGTACACTGCTTATGATGCGCCCATGGAGCGGGCGTCGATGCTCAGATCACGCATTCCGGCAGGGTCTGATCAAAGTGTGTTTTCGGTTATCATCAGTGCAAGGACGGATTTCAAGCAAGTCCTCATGCCAGTCTCCGAATTGCAGCGGCGCTGACCCTGTTCAGCACGCTCAGTGCTGGCTCCTCTGAGCCGGACGAGACGCCCGCGCCGCGCGAGGCCGATGCAAGGGATGCGCAATCATGGAGCAGTTTGTAACGATGATGCAACAGATCAAGCCATACCTGAATCCAAATTTGACTATGTCGCAACGGTCACGGGCTTGTGCTCGCCGGTCAAAAAACTCTCTGGTGCGATCAATCGAGGCACAGGCGTGATTGTCACGCTAAATCAACGCAGCCCGCAATACGACAGGCATTAACGTCGAGCCCAACTTTAACAGAAAATTCGTG
>CBDTVN010000121.1:0-8625 GCA_965364195.1 uncultured Sulfitobacter sp.
TTTCCGATGGCAGCACCAATACAATCACCGACGAAAGCGGCGTCAGCACCAACCCCAGCGAGGCTGACGACGCAGCACTTGGCGCAGCTACAGGGCATTGCGGACCGCACCACGATCAACATCACAAATCCCATTGATGTGGGCGGTGGTATTTCGGGAACGGTTCAACTGTTGGACGGTACTGTTGTAAATTTTGCCAATATCGAGAACATCATCTGCTTTGTCCCCGGCACCATGGTCGCGACCCACGCGGGCCTGCGCAAGATTGAGGATCTGAGCGTCGGCGACCCTGTCATCACCCAAGACAACGGAATGCAACACATCGGCTGGACCGGGAAAACAACAGTCAGCGCCAAGAATGGCTTTGCGCCCGTCCACTTTGCCAAGTCCGTCTTTCCAGGCGCATCGAACGATTTGATCGTCTCTCCACAGCACCGCATGCTCATCAAAGGATACCGCGCCGAGCTCTTGTTTGGTCAATCCGAGGTTCTGGTGCCAGCCATTCATATGATCAACGGAAAAGACGTTACACGCCTGCACTAAGAAAGCGTGACCTACGTCCACATCATGTTTGAGCAGCACGAGATCATCTTTGCCAACGGCATCCCCACACAGAGCCTTCACCCCGGCGCCTATGGCGTTGACCACCTTGCGGGAAAAGCCCGCGAGGAACTGCTCGCCCTCTTCCCCGAACTGCGCAGCGATCTGAACCACTACGGCCCGACTGCACGAATGGCCCTCAAGGCCAAAGAGGCAAAGGTACTCGCAGAATTTATCTGACCGGTCCCTAAGCCTGCAACTCGGCATCCCAATAAAGAAAATCCATCCAGCTGTCGTGCAAATGACCCGGCGGGAATTTGCGGCCCATGTTGCGCAGCGCTTCGGCGTCCGGCTGGCGTGGGGGTTTGCGCAGGGTGTATCCGGTCTGGTGCAGTGCTTTGGATCCTTTGCGCAGGTTGCACGGGCTACAGGCCGCAACCACATTTTGCCAACTGGTCACACCGCCGGAGGCCCGCGGAACAACGTGGTCAAACGTAAGCTCGCCCTTCGAGCCACAATATTGGCATCGGAATTCATCGCGTAAAAATAGATTGAAACGCGTGAAGGCCACCTTCTTTTGCGGCTTCACGTAATCCTTTAGCACCACCACCGAGGGGATGCGCAGCGTGGTCGTGGGCGAGTGTACACAGTCGTCATACTCCGCCACGACATCCACACGGTCGAGGTATTTCGCTTTTACCGCATCCTGCCATGACCACAGCGACAGCGGAAAATAGCTAAGGGGGCGGTAGTCCGCATTGAGCACCAAGGCAGGGCGGTGTTTGAGGTCGCCCGGACTTCGTGTAAATTCGGTTCTGAAATTGCCGTCCATCTGCACGCCATCCTATCCCAATTTGACATGACTATATCTCGTGTTTTGAAGCTGGCAAGCGTCACGTGAACACAAGATGTCGCAGTCTACGGACAGGGCGCGTGCTGCTTAGAGATTAAGCTTGTCGCGCATAAAGGCCAGCGCCACAGACAGACCATCAGGGGCAATACCGTGGCCGGTCCCTTTCATGATGTGGGCATATACGTCGGTCCAGCCGGCCTCTTGCAACGCCTCGGCCGCTTCGGGCATGGATTGAGGTGGTACTACATCGTCCTGATCGCCGTGGATGAGCAGGATCGGTGGGCGCGACACGGCCTCGTCCTTGAGGCTTTCTGGATCAAGCAAGCGGCCCGCAATCGCCACCACACCTGCAATCTCGTCCTCGCGGCGCGCCGCTACATGCAAGCTCATCATCGTTCCTTGGGAAAAGCCGAACAGCACCACTTGCTCGGGCAGCACGTCCTCATCCACCATCAGCGCATCAAGGAAGGCGTTGAGGTCTTGGACTGCCATCGCCATACCGCGCGCGCTTTCTTCCTCGCTGGAGTTATCGATCCATGGAATCGGGAACCACTGGTAGCCGTTGGGCATGCCTGCGACACTTTCGGGCGCATCGGGGGCGATGAATAACGTGTCCGGTAAGTGCTCCCCCAGCGGATCGGCAAGGCCCAATAAATCCGCGCCATTGGCGCCATATCCATGCAAAAACACCACTACCGAGCGGGTCTCGCCCGAGACAGGTTCGCGGCGTTCTGATGTGAGGACTCGTGTCATGTTATACCTTCCCGATTTTTGTTAACACGGTAGTAAGTGAACAGCAGCCGCGCTGCAACTGCCCGCCACGGCGACCAATTCTGCGCCATGTGCTCCAACTCTTTGGCAGGTGGTCGTGCTGGTAATTCGAACAGAACGCGCACCGCCTCTTGCAGCGCCAGATCACCAGGGGCAAACACATCTGCACGGCCCAAATTGAACATCGCATAGACCTGAGCCGTCCATACCCCGATGCCTGACACAGCAGTGAGGGTCGCGATCACCTCCGCATCAGAGGCGCCGCGCAACGCACCGTAATCAATATCGGCCTCGGCCAGCGCGCGGGCGTATTTCACCTTTGGTCGGCTGAGACCCACCGCCTTGAGATCATCCTCACTTGCGGCGCGTACGGCATCCGGCGTGATCAGCCCCGCCGCCTCCACCCTGCCCCAAATCGCACGTGCAGACGCGACCGAGACTTGTTGGCTCACAATTTTGTTGAACAACGCCCCAAACCCGTCCGGCGCGAGGCGCAGTGGCAAGGGGCCGGTCAACTCAAGCGCAACCGCAAAGCGCGGCTCATGGGTGGCAAGCCATGCAGCCCCTTGAGCCACATCCGCGTCGTCCGAAATCAACTGCGTCATAGCGCATCTACCCAATCCAGTGCCGCCTTGATCTCGCTCACCATGCGCACGCCAACTGGCACGGCAGGCTTGTCGATCAGGATCACGTCAATCCCAAGCGCCGCTGCCGCATCGAGTTTTGGGCGGCTGGCCTTTCCGCCCAGATTGCGGCAAATGAGCAGATCAACACGTAGCTTTGAGAAGAGCGCTTCCTCATGCGCCGCATCGAAGGGCGGATCCCCAAACACCAGCTCGACAAAGGAATGAGGTGCTGCACGCGTGTGCCGCCTTGTCTGGCGCAGCATCAGGATTTCCCCGTGAAACCCCGCATAGTCGGGCAGGCTGTCCCAGCCCGTTGCGCAGAACACCCGCGCGCCCTGCGGTATCACTGCATTTGCTTGCCTAACGCTTGGCAGATGATCCCAGCGTGGCTGCTCGGACATATCCCATGCTGGCCGCTCTACCCGTAAGAACGGCAGCCCAAGCGTGCTGGCCGCCGTAGACCCCTGCTCTGTGACAAGGCGGTCAAACGCGTGACTGGCGTCCAAAACGGCTGTGTACCCGCCCTGCACGATTTCTTCCCGCAGGGCGGCGGTATCCGTAAACTGCCGCAGCTGCGGCACTTGTGGCAAAAGTGCAGGGCCACGCGGGGCCTCGGACAACCACACGGTATAGGCCAGATCGCGCGCAGTAAGAGCCTCGGCCAAATGCCGCGCTTCTAAACTGCCGCCAAGCACAAGGATGTGGGGATCACGGATCATATCAGCAGCTTTAGCGCCGCGCGCGCGGGACGCAAGAGCGCAGCGGGGGTTGCCCCCTCAAAGCCACAGGAGTAGCCATGGCGCAGGACAAAGGACATGACACGATGATTGACGACACCCGCGCCAAGCGCAACGTAATGGTGCTGGTTGCAGCCCAAGCTTTCCTTGGCGCCCAAATGCCGATGATTTTCCTTGTGGGCGGATTGGCGGGGCAATCGCTGGCCTCCAATATCTGCTTTGCAACCCTGCCGATTTCGATGATCGTGCTCGGATCCATGCTGTCAGCCACACCCGTTTCGGCGATTATGCAACGGTTCGGGCGGCGTGCGGGCTTTTTCTTAGGCGCCGCTGGCGGTGCCGCAGGGGCATTGATCGCCGCTTACGGGCTTTATATATCATCATTCCCAATCTTCCTCGCAGGATCGTTCCTGACAGGGATTTATATGTCTGCACAGGGTTTCTACCGCTTTGCAGCGGCTGATACCGCCTCGGATGAATACCGGGCCAAAGCGATCTCTTATGTAATGGCAGGCGGCCTTGTCTCCGCAATCATCGGGCCACAGCTTGCCTCTGCCACGTCGCTAAGCCTCACGGCCATCCCCTTTGTCGGCACCTATGTCGCCGTTGCCGTGCTCAACATTGTAGGCTCTATGTTGTTTTTCTTCATCGACATCCCGAAGCCCCCTGTCCCGTCTGTCGACGCGCCCCGTGGCCGCAGCCGGATGGAGCTGTTGCGCACCCCGCGCATCGCCGTGGCCGTGATCTGTGCGATGGTATCCTATGCGCTGATGAACCTTGTGATGACCTCCACCCCACTGGCCGTAGTCGGGTGTGGCATTGCAGGTGATACTTCTGTGCCGCCCTTCTTTGCCGATATGTTCGCAGGCGAGGAAACGTCGACCATGTTCAAGGTCATTGCGGGCTTTGTGGTCACCGGCCACGTACTTGCCATGTTCGCGCCCTCGTTCTTCACGGGTCATTTGATCAACCGCTTCGGCGTTGAGCGGATCGTGGGCCTTGGCATTGCGATCCTCGGGGTTGCTGGTCTTGTGGCGCTCCAAGGTGTCGAGCTAAGCAACTTCTTCATCGCGCTTGTGCTTCTCGGCTTCGGATGGAATTTTGGTTTTATCGGCGCGACCACAATGCTTGCCGGTGCTCATGCCCCGCACGAGCGCGGGCGCATGCAGGGTCTCAATGATTTTCTGGTATTCGGTGGTGTCACCGTAGCCTCGCTGGCCTCCGGTGGCTTGATGAACTGCTCTGGCGGCTCACCTGCGGATGGTTGGGCGGCCGTGAACTATGCGATGATCCCGTTCTTGCTGCTTGCAGGCGGGTCGCTCATCTGGCTGATGCTGCACGACAAGCGTATGGCGGCGGCCTGAGGCCCCTACCAGCGCCCCGTTGCCGCCCGTAGCGTAAAGCCGATCCCGGTATCCGGCAGCTCATCCTCAATGACCGATTGAGGATGCTTACGAGCGAAAGTCAGAGCGGGTTCCGCCGCGGTTGCAGACAGCAAAGCAGACACACAAGCGCTCGGAATGTTCGACCTGCCCTGACGCGCTTGCGCCAATGCGGCCAGCCCATCTGTCGCCAAAGCAACCACCCCCGCTGGTGTCCCGTCGAGCAACGGCACACGCCCCGCCGCCTCCAGCGCAGGAATTGCGCGCAACCACGCGCCGATCCCCGCCGCATAGCCCGCACGGCGCACAGTTGTTTCTTTCGCTGCGCCCAAAAACGATGCGGCAACCCACATTAGATGCCCTGCGGTCTGGTCAATATAGCGGGTGAGATCGGCAGCATCCTCAAATGGGTCGCGGTAGATGTCCCACCTGCGCGCGGCCACCAACTCGTCCAACAGCTTGGCTTGATCAGGGGACAGAACCGCCGCCAAAGGCGTTGCCACTTCATGCCGCCGCACTGTGCCGCCAGAGGCAATCTCTTCCAACACATCGCGCCACCATTGCAGCCGCATCTCCGCGATCATGCTTTCTTGCGTCACCCAAGGGGCGCGGCTGACCTCTACGTTGAACGCATAAAGCGCAAACAGCGCGCCACGCTGTGCCACGGGGGCCAGCATCGCGGTGCGAAACCGCAGCGGATCGCCCCGTTCGACAATTCCGGCACAGGCAATGAGATCATCAGACCACGTCATGCAGGTGCAACCACGCTGAGCAGGTAGCCAAATTCGTCGCGGTGCGCGCGCCAGCATGACATCTCTTCCACAGCTTCATCCAGCACAACCGTCAAAGCCGCATCAGCCCCCTCGCGCAATGATGCAATACGTGCATCCAACGGGGTATAATAGGCCTCCCAAGCCGCATCACCAAGGCGCTGTTGCCCGATCACACGGTAACCTGCTGCCTTGATTTGGGCCGTCATGCCTGCTTCGTCTGTCATGGTCGGATACTCTTTGTCCCAAAGGGCCTTGGCCCGTTCCGAGGGCCTATCGGTAAACCAACATGCCTCGGAAAATGCAATTGCACCCTGCGGCAGCAATGACTTACGCCAAGCCCGCAGTGCAGCCTCCACCCCCATGAAATATACAGCACCAGCGCACCAGATCAGATCATACGGGTTAGCAATAACCTTCATGTTCGCCTTGAGCACGGTTACGCGGGGGTCCTTCCCCCATGTCTTGCGTGCAGCCTCCACAAAGTGCGGCGTTTTATCGAGTGCAGTAACATGGCCCTCGGGCGCCGCCGTGAGCAAAGCATCGATATCCCCACCCGGACCACATGCAACGTCAGCAATCCGCGCCTTTGCAGACAGGCCCAACAATCCAGCCACCCACGCAACATCGCGCGGCGCACCCGGTCCTTCGCGGGGCAAATCGCGGTGCAGTTGGAAAAATGCATCCATATTTGGATCAGAACTCATCCAGAAACCCCTCGATAATGCCAAGCGTGCGGGGATCATCTACAATGTCCAGATGCGACGCACCGAGGATCATGTCAAAGCGTCCCTTGTCTGTGACCGCGCCCATCGTCGGCGCAAATTGCGAAGAGACAAACGCCTCATCCGCGCCGCCTGCGAGCAAGATAAATTTAGGCAATGCCGCAACATCATCAAGGTACGCATTGCGCGGGGCGTAAGATGTGTTGAGGCGATATGAATAGGCCGTCGTTGCTGTGTCGCCCAAGGGGCCATCAAGCACGGTTTTTGGCATGTTGAACTGAATGATCGGCAAATGGTTGAATACCTTGATCTGGAAGGTATTGAGAATGCTCAGGCCAATGATACGGCGGGTCAGTACATTGGACCAGCCACCAGAGTTTTCGCGCATTGTCGGCGCATTGTGCTTGAGGAAAGGCGCCATCAGCACGGCTCCGTCCAGCATATTGCCATGCTCTCCGCCGGCAAACCGCACAACCAACCCGCCGCCAGAGCTGTGGCCCGCCATGAGCACGGGTTGCCCCGGCTTGGCAACAGCTGTGATGAGATCGGCCAGATCATCCTCGAACTGCCCGATATAGTCGATATCGCCACGCCGTCCCGGCGCTGTGCCATGACCGCGCAGATCGGGTACAATCACATCAGCTTTACCCGCCAAGTTTCTGGCAAGGCTATCAAACTGCAAACCATGCCATGCAGATCCATGGACCAAAACGAGCAGTGGCACACTATCCGCGCCGCCATAGGTGCGCACCTTCAGGTCGTAGCCGTCGCGCATCGGCACACTTTGCAAAGGCGCGGGCGTGCTGACATCCCGCTCCAGAAGACGGGCGAAATCAAGACCACCCTCGCCCTCCATCTCTTTGGGGCTCTGGGTGAAAACCAGTATCGTTGCAATCACCAGCGTGATGACGACAGAGAAAAGAACTTGCCTCAAAATCCTCAGAAACATCGCGTTATTCCTTATCCCGAATAAGCTTCCATCTGATGGCATCCAGCAGCGCCTCAAAAGACGCATCCACGATGTTTGCCGACACGCCAACCGTCGACCAGCGCTGGCCCTGCGCGTCCTGACTGTCGATAATGACGCGGGTGACCGCCTCGGTACCGCCTTGGGTGATGCGCACCTTAAAGTCGACAAGCCGCCAGTCCTCCAGCAGCGCCGAGTATTGGCCGAGGTCCTTAACCAGTGCCTTGCTCAGCGCGTTCACGGGGCCACGGTCGCTGCCCGTATCGTCCATACTCTCAGAGACAGACAGGCGCTTTTCGCCGTCAACTTTGACAACTACCACAGCCTCAGAGAGGCTGATCATCTGGTCATACTTATTTTTGCGGCGCTCGACGGTCACGCGGTAGCGTTTGACCTCAAAGAGCTCTGGCATCTGGCCCAGAACTTTGCGTGCCAGCAGCTCGAAACTGGCTTGCGCGGTGTCATAGCTATAGCCCTCGGCCTCACGCGCCTTCACCTCGTCGAGGATCGTCGAGAGCGCGGGATCACCCTTTTCCACCACCAGCCCCGCACTGGCAAGACGGCGGCGCAGATTTGACTGGCCCGCCTGATTGGACATCGGGATGATCCGCGTGTTGCCGACCAGCGATGGCTCGATATGCTCATAGGTGCTGGGGTCTTTTAGGATCGCGGATGCGTGCAGACCAGCCTTATGGGCAAAGGCGCTTGAGCCGACAAAACCCGCCTGCCGCAGCGGGACACGGTTGAGGATTTCATCCAGCATCCGCGAGGTGCGGGTGAGATCTTGGAGTGCGGCATCACTCACGCCCGTCTCATACAAGCTAGCATAGGGCTCTTTGAGCTTAAGGATCGGGATGATGGCGGTGAGATTGGCGTTGCCGCAGCGTTCGCCCAACCCATTCAACGTCCCTTGAATTTGCCGCGCGCCTGCGTCGACGGCCGCAAGCGTACAGGCCACCGCGTTTTCGGTGTCGTTGTGGGTGTGAATGCCAAGGCGGTCACCCTCAATCCCCGATGCAATGACCTCCGCCGTGATCCGCCCGACCTGCGCAGGCAGCGTGCCGCCGTTGGTATCACACAGCACAATCCAGCGCGCACCGGCATCATACGCGGCTTTAATCGCCTCCAGCGCATAGGCGGGGTTGGATTTGTACCCGTCAAAGAAGTGCTCGGCATCAAACAGCGCCTCACGCCCCTGCGCCACAATATGGGCGATGGATTTGGCGATGTTGTCGGTATTCTCGGCCAGGGAGA
>CBDTVN010000122.1:0-8506 GCA_965364195.1 uncultured Sulfitobacter sp.
CGGTACTACAAAGGCCGCTCCCTCGGGGGCGGCCTTTTGCACATCCGGCGATTGGCGTAACTCTGGTATGTCATGGTTCATGTGTGCGGCGATTGATCGCTCTTCGCAGAGCCTTAACTTACTGGTCATTCTCTTGAGACAGGATTCTGCTTTGGCGCTGAAGAGCAGATCGATCAGTGGGGTCCGTTGAAGGCTCTTATTCAGGTGCCAGCGCAGTCAAGCCAGACATCTAATCCTGTAACTGAGCGGCATCGTCTGCATACTGAGTTAGGCCATTTAAGAGGGCCTATCTCGGCATCCACTTACAAAGAAAAAGGCCACCCCGGAAGGAGTGGCCTAAAATTATCAGCAATCCTGAGGCTAAGCGGGCTTTCTAGCGCGCAATCATCACCTCATTGGCCTCAGAGAATGACAGCAGTCGTTTGCTGTCCTCATCCCAGAGATGAAGACGCGCATTCCCGATGCTCTCTCGGATCGTCATCCGGTTAATTTTAGCCAGTCCTTCATGGTCCTTCAGAACCTGAGGAAGGCGATAGAAGGGGATACGGCTATAGAGGTGGTGAATGTGGTGGATGCCGATGTTCGCCGTCAGCCATTGCAGCACGGACGGGAGCACATAGTGAGAGCTGCCCTTCAGCGCGGCATCATGCATGTCCCAATCGGCTTCTTCTTCCCAATGGGTCGTTTCAAACTGATGCTGGACATAGAACAACCAAACACCTGCTGTCGCGGCAAGCAGAGTAGAGGGGACGAAGATTAAGAGAATCGGCATAAGCCCCCCGAAGTACCAAATAACCGTGAGGGCCGCGATGATTGCGATGTTTGTTCCCATAGCGCTTACCCAATACCGCGCTTTTGCCATAAGACCAAAGGGCAGGCGGTTCTCAAGGAAGAACAGGTACCCAGGCCCCAAGCCGAACAAAACAATCGGATGGCGATAGAGGCGATAGCGGAAGCGGCGGTAAGGCGTCAGCTTTTCATATTCGGCAACAGTAAGTGTATCCACATCACCGATCCCGCGGCGCGTCAGATTGCCGGACGAGCTGTGATGGATCGCATGTGCACGACGCCAGACATCGTATGGCGTAAGCGTCAAAACGCCAATTGCGCGACCAACCCAGTCGCTCAGCGTACGGTTCTTGAAAAATGATGCATGGCCGCAATCGTGCTGGATCGCAAAAAGGCGTAGGATGAATGCCGCGTTGCAAAGCGAGATCGCCAGAGTGAGCCATGCGCTGATGGACAGAGACCACCATGCCAATGCCCAAAGGGCGATGAAGGGTCCAAGAGTTACGCCCAATTCGTAAGAGCTGCGCAATGTGCTCGGCTCACGGTAGCTGGAGAGTACCTTAATCCAGTCCCGTGCGCGGGCTGGCTCGACTGTTTTATCCACAAGTGGATCGAAGTGTCCGGAATGCTGGTTCATATGCCTGCTCTTATAGTTCTTTGTCGCCTTGATAAACCAATGCCCGCGCGGAACAATACATAATGGCCGCATCTGTCTTAAGATTTCGTAATCGACGGCGCTAAAGCACAATTATTGTGAATTTTGCCACGTTTCTTGCATTTTTACGCGCATATTCTTTCAAAATGGAGGCTTCGCACAGGTGCGTCATATTATCACTCCCGTGCAAATCCATAGGGTCGTGTTGAGGCATGTCGTGGGTGCCAGAGGTATAGAGCGAGAAAGATCGCTCGGCAGCCAAATAAAAGCGGGGATTTGACCGGTAAAATATACCCTTCGAATTGAGTTCGGATTTCGCCAATCGGCCCTTGCCAGACAAAGCGACTCCCCCTATACGCCACTTATTCGACGGGGTGTGCCTTTTGCACGCCCTGCTTTCGTTAGACGACAGCGCGATGAGGGCTCCTGATGAGCATGCGTCCTCCTCTCCGACTCCATCCCGAAGATAAGGGATTTGTATTATGGCTGCTAGCCAGAACATCCGCATCCGCCTCAAGGCGTTTGACTATCGGGTGCTTGATGCCTCCACACAGGAAATCGTCAACACCGCCAAGCGCACAGGCGCTTCCGTTCGCGGCCCCATTCCGCTGCCGAACAAAATCGAGAAATTCACTGTTTTGCGTGGTCCCCACGTTGACAAGAAATCCCGTGACCAGTTTGAGATCCGCACGCACAAGCGCCTGCTGGATATCGTTGATCCGACCCCCCAGACCGTTGACGCGCTGATGAAGCTCGACCTCGCCGCTGGTGTGGACGTCGAGATCAAGCTGCAGTCATAAGCGTAGGAGGGTAATATTATGTTGCGCTCAGGCGTTATTGCAAAAAAGATGGGCATGACCCGTCTGTTCATGGAAGACGGAAAGCAGATCCCTGTGACCGTTCTTCAGCTCGATAACCTTCAGGTTGTTGCACAGCGTACCATCGAGAAGGACGGCTATGTTGCTGTTCAGCTTGGTGCAGGTACGGCAAAAGTAAAGCGGACGTCTCAGGCGATGCGCGGTCACTTTGCAGCAGCAAAGGTTGAACCAAAGCGTAAAGTGGCTGAATTCCGCGTTGACGCGGATGCGATGCTTCCCGTTGGCGAAGAGATCATTGCTGATCACTACTTCGCAGGCCAGTACGTCGACGTTGCAGGCACTTCCATCGGTAAGGGCTTTCAGGGCGCGATGAAGCGTCACAACTTTGGCGGTCTGCGTGCGACACACGGTGTTTCCGTGTCTCACCGCTCACACGGCTCCACGGGCCAGTGTCAGGATCCCGGCAAGGTTTTCAAAGGCAAGAAAATGGCCGGTCACATGGGTTCCGCCCGCGTGACGACACAGAACCTCGAAGTTGTCAAAACTGACACCGCACGTGGTCTGATCATGGTCAAAGGCGCGGTACCAGGCTCCAAAGGTGGCTGGGTTACTGTTAAGGATGCGGTGAAAAAGCCGTTCCCTGACGCAGCTATCGTTCCTGGTGCATTGGCCTCTGCCGCGAAAGAAGCTGCGAAAGCAGCCGAAGAAGCAGCAGCAGCCGCAGCAGCCGAAGCAGAAGCAGCAGCAGCCGAGGCCGCCGCAGCAGAGCAAGCCGCAATGGAAGCCGCAGAAGCAGACACATCCACGGATGCTGGTGCTGATGCAGAAAAGAAAGAGGGTGACGCATGAAACTAGATGTCATCAAACTCGACGGCGGCAAAGCCGGATCGATCGACTTGGACGAGGCACTGTTCGGCCTTGAGCCACGCGCTGACATCCTGCACCGTGTGGTCCGCTGGCAGCGTAACAACGCACAAGCCGGTACTCACAAGGTAAAGACACGTCGCGAAGTCAGCTACTCCACCAAGAAGATCTATCGCCAAAAAGGCACCGGTGGCGCACGCCACGGCGCACGCTCGGCTCCGATCTTTCGTGGGGGCGGTATCTACAAGGGTCCAACACCTCGTAGCCACGGCCACGAGCTGACAAAGAAGTTCCGCAAACTGGGTCTGCGCATGGCGCTCTCCGCAAAGGCAAAAGCCGGCGCGTTGGTCATCATCGACGATGCCATGTCTGACGGTAAAACATCCGCACTGGCCAAGCAGGTATCTGCCTTGGGTTGGAAGCGGGCGTTGATCATTGACGGTGCAACCGTGAATGAGAACTTCCTGCAAGCCGCGCGCAACATTGAAGGTCTGGATATCCTGCCGACAATGGGCGCTAATGTATATGATATCCTGAAGCGTGATACACTCGTCATCACAAAATCAGGTATCGAAGCACTGGAGGCCCGTTTGAAATGAGCGCGAAGCCAGAACATTACGACATCATCCGCAAGCCGTTGATCACGGAAAAAGCAACAATGGCTTCTGAAGCCAACGCCGTTGTTTTTGAAGTGGCCATTGGAAGCAACAAGCCAATGATCAAAGAAGCTGTTGAAGCTCTCTTTGGCGTCAAGGTGAAGGCCGTGAACACGTCCATCACCAAAGGCAAGGTTAAGCGCTTCCGCGGTCAGTTGGGTACACGCAAAGACGTGAAAAAAGCCTATGTGACGCTCGAAGAAGGTAACACCATCGACGTGTCCACCGGTCTGTAAGCAGACAGGTTAACGCTACTGAAGGGCCCTCGCATTTTGCGGGGGCCTTTTGCGTTTGGGCGCAGACAGGGCAGGGGACGTAGCGGCAAGTCTTCGCGCAAAAGGGGCCCCGCCGTTTAAAACCCTTGCTATTGGCGCTGCAAAGGGGCACATGGTGCGTGCGACGTTTCTATATCTATCGGAATTACTGCTCCTTACGGCTCAGTCTGACGATCTATTACGACTTAGCCGACCTGCCGCATTTCGCGGGCAGTTAATTTAAGGAATACACTAATGGCCACTGGTACAGTAAAATGGTTCAACACAACTAAAGGCTTCGGCTTTATCGCTCCCGATGGCGGCAGCAAAGATGTATTCGTACACATCTCCGCCGTTGAGCAAGCAGGCCTCACAGGTCTGTCCGATGATCAGAAAGTTACTTTCGACATCGAAGCCGGCCGTGACGGTCGCGAATCTGCGACAAACATCGCACTGGCATAAGCTGGTTCAGCTCCGTGTGGAGCTGAGGTTTTAGAGAATTTGAAAAGGCGTAGCTGTGAGGCTGCGCCTTTTTTTGTACGCGGGAAAATCTATGGCGTTAAGGTCTGAAGCCCTGACAGTCCAAGGACAGCGTGCCACAAAAGTTCGGTATCAAGACGCAAGGGTGAGTGTCTCACAGGCGGCGTTGGGATGTCAGTTCGTGTTGACGGCAATGTGACAGGCACGCGCTGGCAATGCGGTTTCGACTGACCTACTTCTCAAGTCATCAGAGGAGGTAGAAATGCGTTTAACAGTATCAGCTGCACTATTGAGTTTTCTCGCAACGACTGTATCAGCAGGTCCCGTGAGCTTTTCAAACGGTTGGAAAGAACAGCGCTTGTCACTTTTCACCTCAAACGACTATAGCTTCGGGAAAAGCCTTGGTCTTGTATCGAACGGTTCTGTATCCATCGCTTGGACCCGCGTGGGGCAAGCCGACTGGGGTACGTCGGGTGCTTCATGGAGCTGGAAAGTAGACCAGTCCGTTCCGGTAACAAACCTTGCAAATAAGGGGGGCGATGACCGGAATATCTCACTCTATTTCGTCTTTGTGCCCGAGAGTATCGCGCCGAGCTTAGACGGTAAAAATATCCGCAACCTTCTGGGCAACAGCGACGTGCGAATTATTCAATATGCTTGGGGTGGCAACGCCAAAAGGGGGCAAATCATTCCGTCACCTTACGGTCCAAAAGGGCAGGGTGTCACTATCGCGCTCAGGCAGGCAGGCACTGGAGCGCACACTGAGAATATCGACTTAGCGGCAGATTATGCCCGCGCTTTCGGTGGTAGCAAAGGCGCACTTATCGGCTTGGCAGTATCCGGCGACAGCGATGATACAAAAACTGCGATCCGCGCCTCAATTGGAAATTTGACCCTACGGTAGCCCACGATCAACGACCCTGTGAACAAGAAGTGTTTGTGAGGGCGTATGAGGTAGGGGTGATGCGTCGCTTCCACTCTGTGACAGTATATTAGCGCAGCCGCCCAGCTGCCTGGTTTTGTACATAAGTGTTCGGAGTAATTGCGGGCGTATCGGCGCATGTGTGATTCTTAGGGCGTATTTCCGAAGCTCCGTCTCAGTTGGAAGTTTATCAGCTTTACGGCCCTTGACCCTACCCCCACCACACCCTAAACGACCCTATCGGCACAGCCCCAGATTCGTCTGGGGCTTCGTCTTTGTGCACGGCTCAAACCTTGCACGCTACTCTGGCACCTACGGGGGCCTCTAACCACAGCGTACCTACGGGGACGCATACAAGCAAAACGGAAGACAGAGAACATGGCACTCAAGTCGTACAAACCGACGACGCCAGGCCAGCGTGGGCTGGTACTGATTGACCGTTCGGAGCTTTGGAAAGGTCGCCCTGTAAAGGCCCTCACTGAGGGACTTAGCAAGCACGGCGGACGGAACAACACCGGACGGATCACAATGCGTCGCAAAGGTGGTGGTGCAAAGCGCCTCTACCGTATCGTAGATTTCAAGCGCAACAAAATGGACGTCACCGCGACGATCATGCGCATTGAATATGACCCGAACCGGACCGCGTTTATCGCGCTCGTGAAATATGAAGATGGTGAGCAGGCGTATATCCTTGCTCCACAGCGTATCGCCATTGGTGATCAGGTCGTGGCATCTGCCAAGGCAGACATCAAACCAGGCAACGCAATGCCATTCTCCGGCATGCCCATCGGTACAATCATCCACAACATCGAGATGAAGCCAGGCAAAGGCGGCCAGATCGCCCGTGCTGCTGGTACATACGCTCAGTTTGTTGGTCGTGATGGTGGTTACGCCCAGATTCGTCTGAGCAGCGGTGAGCTTCGCCTCGTACGTCAGGAATGCATGGCCACCGTTGGTGCCGTGTCCAACCCCGACAACTCGAACCAGAACTACGGTAAAGCGGGCCGCATGCGTCACAAGGGCATCCGCCCGAGTGTTCGTGGTGTCGTTATGAACCCGGTCGACCACCCACACGGTGGTGGTGAAGGTCGGACCTCTGGTGGTCGTCATCCGGTTACTCCTTGGGGTAAGCCGACTAAGGGTGCAAAAACCCGGAACAAGAAAAAAGCGTCAAGTGCTCTGATCATCAGATCGCGCCACGCCAAGAAGAAGGGGCGTTAATTTATGTCTCGTTCAGTATGGAAAGGTCCTTTTGTTGACTCTTATGTCCTCAAAAAGGCCGAAGCCTCCCGCGAAGGCGGTCGTAACGAAGTGATCAAGATTTGGTCGCGCCGTTCCACGATCCTCCCACAGTTTGTTGGCCTGACGTTCGGCGTCTATAACGGTCGCAAGCACATCCCAGTAAACATCAGTGAGGACATGATCGGTCAAAAGTTTGGTGAGTATTCACCGACACGTACCTATTATGGCCACTCGGCTGATAAAAAAGCGAAGCGGAAATAAGCCATGAGCAAGGATAAAAATCCCCGCCGCGTGGCAGACAATGAAGCACGTGCAAAATTGCGCATGCTGAAAACGTCGCCGCAGAAACTTAACCTCGTTGCCGCTATGATCCGTGGCAAGAAGGTCGACAAGGCCCTGACGGACCTGACCTTCTCCAAAAAGCGTATCGCGATTGACGTGAAGAAATGCCTTCAGTCCGCGATTGCCAATGGCGAGAACAACCACAACCTCGACGTGGATGAGCTGATCGTATCCGAAGCCTATGTAGGCAAGAACATGACACTCAAGCGTGGTCGTCCACGTGCGCGTGGCCGTTTCGGCAAGATCTTGAAGCCGTTTGCGGAAATCACCATCGTCGTGCGTCAGGTTGAGGAGCAAGCATAATGGGTAATAAAGTCAATCCAATCGGCATGCGCCTGCAGGTTAACCGTACATGGGATAGCCGCTGGTATGCCGACACAAAGGATTTCGGGAACCTTCTTCTGGAAGACCTCGCAATCCGTGCCTTCATCAAGAAAGAATGCCATCAGGCGGGTATCTCCCGTGTGATCATCGAGCGTCCGCACAAAAAGTGCCGCGTCACGATCCACACAGCGCGCCCTGGTGTGATCATCGGCAAGAAAGGTGCAGACATCGAAGGTCTGCGCAAGAAACTTGCCGCGTTCACCGCCTCTGAATTGCACCTCAACATCGTTGAAGTTCGCAAGCCAGAGCTGGATGCAGCCCTTGTTGGTGAGAGCATTGCACAGCAGCTTGAGCGTCGGGTTTCTTTCCGCCGCGCTATGAAACGTGCGGTACAGAACGCCATGCGTATGGGTGCCCTTGGTATCCGTGTGAACCTCGCGGGTCGCCTCGGCGGCGCCGAGATCGCGCGTACGGAATGGTACCGTGAAGGTCGCGTTCCTTTGCACACACTGCGTGCGGACATCGACTATGCACATGTTGAAGCTATGACTGCCTACGGCGTCATCGGCATCAAGACGTGGATCTTCAAAGGCGAGATCATGGAACATGATCCTTCCGCGCATGATCGTAAGTTACAGGAACTTCAAGACGGCCCAGCACCTCGCGGTGCAGGCGGTCGGCGTTAAGGAGTAGATAGATGCTACAGCCAAAACGGACGAAATTTCGTAAGCAGTTCAAGGGCTCTATCAAGGGTCTTGCGAAGGGCGGGTCTGACCTGAACTTCGGTACTTACGGTCTCAAAGCAACTGAGCCTGAGCGTGTAACAGCGCGTCAGATCGAAGCTGCACGTCGCGCCATGACGCGCCACATGAAACGTCAAGGCCGCGTCTGGATCCGTATTTTTCCAGACGTACCTGTCACCTCCAAGCCTGTCGAAGTACGGATGGGTAAAGGTAAAGGTTCCGTGGACTTTTGGGCATGCAAGGTCAAACCTGGCCGCGTAATGTTTGAAATCGACGGCGTCAACGACGACATCGCCCGCGAAGCCCTGCGCCTCGCAGCGATGAAGCTGCCGATCAAAACGCGCGTGATTGTACGCGAAGACTGGTAAAACGACGCGCCTGCGTAAGCAGGCGCTGTCGAGCCGGAGGCAGGGTATT
>CBDTVN010000123.1:0-8364 GCA_965364195.1 uncultured Sulfitobacter sp.
TTGAACTTCACCCAAACGGTAAAGCTGTCTTTGTCGTGATACTCGACCTCGGCTTCGGCCAGCGCCGTTTGCTCAACAGGCGACCACATCACAGGCTTGGAGCCCTGATACAAAGTCCCGTTCATCAAGAACTTCATGAATTCTTCCGCGATCACACGCTCGGCGTGGAAGTCCATCGTGAGGTAGGGGTTTTCCCAGTTGCCAGTGATGCCGAGACGTTTGAATTCCTCGCGCTGGATATCGACCCAGCCTGCGGCGAACTCGCGGCACTCGCCACGGAATTCGTTGATCGGCACCTGATCTTTGTCGCGACCTTTCTTGCGGTACTGCTCTTCGATCTTCCATTCGATGGGCAGCCCGTGGCAATCCCAACCCGGGATATAGCGGGCATCGCGACCCATCATCTGGTGAGACCGCACGATCATGTCTTTGATGGTCTTGTTCAGCGCGTGACCGATGTGCAGATGCCCGTTGGCATAGGGAGGACCGTCGTGCAGGGTGAACGGCTCGCGTGTCTCAACCTTGGCCTTGTCGCGCAGGCGATCATAGATACCGATCTCTTCCCAACGCGCCAGCCACTCAGGCTCACGCTTGGGCAGGCCCGCCCGCATGGGAAAGTCGGTCTTGGGCAGGTTCAGCGTGGATTTATAGTCAAGTTTCTCTGGGGTATCGGCGCACATGAGGGGCGTCCTTTTTAGATCGGATATGTCAGGGATATGGGGGGCGGTGCGAGGGGCTCAAACACCTTTGCCCGGCGGCTCAGATGAGGCTGAGCGCCGGGGAAGTAATTCGCTGTATGATCAGGTGTGCTGTCATGTTGATCAGGCTTATAGGCCGCTGCCCCAGAGGGGGCAAGCGCGTCTTAATCGGGTGCTGGTTGCATCGGCGGTGGTGTGGCCTCGGCGCGGTCTCGATCCTGCGCCCAACGGTTCAGCCATGCAAGGGCAGCCAGTGCCAGACCGAGCACCAAAAGCGAGAACACCCGCGTCAGTCCGTCCAGATCGGTCACGTCGATGAGGAATACTTTGGCTACGGCCAAACCAATCACCACCAGACCGGCCTTGCGCAGCAGCGCGGAGCGTCGCGCAAGCGATTGATAGAATAGCGCAGCGCCCGTCACGAGCAGCACCATGGTATAGGTGTATTGCTCAGGCTGAGATATGCCGTTGCTTAGGCGCATCCCCTCGTCCCCCTGCCAGAAATGGCGGATCGTGGCAAAGGCCCAGAAGGCAAGTAATGCGCCCCCGGCGGCCATAAGCGCCGCGCGCAATCGTCGGTCAATCTGCACCAAGCGCCACGCGCCCCCCAGCAAAACAAGAGCAGGCACAACATAGGCTGCCGCGAGTGTGTTGATAACAATGGGCCCGAACACAAAATTCGTTGCCCCACTCACCAACAGAGGGTTCGCCTCCGTCAGCGCACCCAAAAGCGCACCACCGCCTAGAAGCGCAAAAACGCCCGCAAGCATCCAGCGCAGCCTATCCAACAACGCCTTTGTTCCCCCTTGCGTCCGCTGCACTTGAGCCAGCGCCAAACCAAGCCAGATCCCGGCGTTGAGGCCAAGGCTCCAATGCGTATCCACATAGCCTGCCCCCACTTCCGCTTCGATCCAGCGCAGAGTGAGCAAGCTGAGCGTCAGGCCGCCCGTGGACCATGCAGCGGAATCGAGCATGACCTGCGCCGTGGGGCGCGCTAGCGGGCGAAGCAACCAGAGCGACGCAATGAAAGCCGCCAACGTGCCGAAATAGGCGAGCAGAACACTTGGCAGCGGCCCCGTCGCCCCAAACTCAAGACCCGGATCGACAACAAGGCGGTACCCCAGCGTGACCACACCTACGGCGATGAACCAGCCCAGCGGCTTGAGGTTCCACACACGGTCCAGCGCAGCGGCTGCAACCACCGTCACGGCCAGCGCCACCGTGAGTGCCACCGAACTGAACACGATCACAAAGGCAAACGCGATACACGACAGCGCCGACATTACGGCGAAGCTCACGCGCAAGCGCACCTCCCCGTCTACCTGCGCCAGACGCTCGGCAAACAACACCATCAGCGCGGCAAGCCCTGCCGCATGCAGCGCCCAAGGGTAGCTGCCGATCACGACGGCGGGCTGCCACGCCATCTCAAGCACGATCGCCATCGCAGGCGCGAACACGGCTGCGGCGGCAGCCCAGAGCACGCCAAATTGCCCACCGCGCATTGCGCGCCACAGTGCGCAAACCGAGATCACAGCGCCCAACAAGATCAAGAGTGTTATCACCCAAGGAAATGATGCATCGGGGTTCTCTGCGTAGGTTTGGGTGAAGGTCCTGTAGGTTACACGACGGTTTTCAGCTTGTGCAAAAACCGACAGCAGAAGCGTCAGCGGCGGCAGGAGGGCGGCATCCTGCAAGGCAGGCGCGCGGTTAGACCAAACAATCAGCATCACGCCCAGCAACGACAGCAAACCGACACTGAGCCATATCTCGTAGGCACCCGGCTTCCAGCTGATGAAGATGATCGCGCAGCTTGCCGCGACGGAGGAGAATGCCAGTACTGTCGGGAATGCAGGCCACGCCACGCCGCGCTCTTTCGCCCCGAAGGTCATGCGGCCAATCAGACCGAGCAGCGCAGGAGGCCCTGCATGATCCGGCGCAAAGCTGCGCGCTGGGATAAGGATGGCCAGCACGGGCAGCAGCGCGAAGTAGAGCAACCCTGTCCAAGATGTCTCTCCCCCACCGCCCGCAAAGATAACAAAGCCCATGAAGTAGGCCAGCACCAGCGTAAGCGCCGAAATCCATCCCCAGCGGCGGATCGTATCCACGCCCAAGCCCAGCACCGCGATAATCGCAAAGTAGCCGAACAGTGGGCTCGCGTCCTGATTGGAACTGCTGAGGACCACAGGGGCCGCATAGGCTCCGATCACGCCCACTGCCACCAGCAGCGGCCCATGCATCCAGCCCAGCACAACGGCAATAAGTGCGACAACGACCATCCCGCTCATCGCGGCACCACCCCCGATCAGATCATAAAGCATCCGCGCAGATAAGATCGCACCAAACAACGTCACGATCCCTGCGCCTGAAAAGACGGACGGCAAATAGGCGGTCGCTGACTGCGCGCCATCGCCAAAGCGGCGGCGGATAAACTCACCCACACCGATGAGAGCCGCCCCAAACGCGAGCCCTGCCGCCACTCGCGCACGCGGCGGCAACAGGCCGTTCTCCATCCCGTATTGCACCAGAAATATCCCTGCCAGCGCGAGCGACGCGGCAGAGACAGCGTAGAACCAATTTTCCTGAAGCCATGGTCCGAAATCTGCCAATGCTTTCGCAACGGGTGACTGCGGACGCGGTTCTGCGCGCACAGTTGGGGACGCCGTGGTTTGTGCTATGGTGGCCGGTGGTTCAGCTTGTGGCACCGGCGGCACAATCGCGGCCGTCTTTTTCTCAGCTATCTCAGGTGCCTTCACCTGCGCCGACTCTGGCCTTGCGGAACGCTTGGACAGTGCAAAGGTATCTCCGCCCAGCCCGACCAAATCAGCCTGTAATTCGCTAATCTTACGCTCGGCTTCGGTCAATCGCGTGCGCAGCCCGAGTTGCGCGACCACCAGCACGACAAGGATCACAGGAATGGCCAGGACCACTAGCCCGGCAATCACAATAAGACCGTCCATCAACCGAAACTCCACACTACATCGTCAAATTTTCGTCACCCTATCTGCGCGGTGCAATAGTTCACAGTAAGGAAAACCTTAATCTGGGGTGCAAAGGTATCATGTGTCGGACTTACCAAACAGGCCACCAAGGCTGGCGGTGATAATGCTGCGCACCTTGGGGCGCTGTGCGGTGGTAAAGGGCAGCGGGCGGCAGACCTCCATCGCCGCTACGCCCACGCGCGCGGTGAGGGCACCATTGACCAAACCCTCGCCAAATCGGCGGCTAAGCTTGCCCAGCAGCGATCCGCCAAGGATCGGTTCCAGCATGTCATCGCCCACGGCCACAGCACCCGTCGCTACCAGATGGGACAGCACCGCACGTGTCAGACGCCAGCTTCCGAAAAAACCCGAGCGCCCGCCATAGACCTCGGCAATGCGGCGGATCATGCGCAGGTTAGAGGTGAGGGCTGCGGCCACATCAGCCAGCGCCAGCGGAATCAGCGCAGTGACAGTGGCCACCTGACGCGCCGCCGCCTCGACCTCGCGCTGTGCTGCTACATCCAATGGGGCCAGCACTTCACGCTCGGCCACGCCCAACAGACCAGCGGCATCAAGCTGATCGCCGCGTAGTTCTGCCAAACGCTCACGTCCCCAGCGTGTATCTTCACGCCCTTTATAAAGGCTCACCAACCGGTCCGTCGCATCGCGCGCCGCTGCCAGATCATCATGTGCC
The DNA here is from genome assembly GCA_965364195.1 of uncultured Sulfitobacter sp. Classification (GTDB taxonomy): domain Bacteria; phylum Pseudomonadota; class Alphaproteobacteria; order Rhodobacterales; family Rhodobacteraceae; genus Sulfitobacter. The sequence continues at coordinate 4,371 of CBDTVN010000123.1, forward strand.
AAGGCCTCTGTCGCGCTGTGGCGCAATCCGTCGAGGCGGCCCAGACGGCCAAAGGCGGCCAGTTCGCGCAGCGCTATCAGCGCTAGGACAACCAAAAACGCCCCCATCAGCACTGACATCACCAACCCGACAAGTGGGTAGCGGACCATCAGATCATTAATGAAGGTCCATGCCGCCAGCGACACAAATGCGGCCACCAGAATGCCGGCCAACCCCCAGAACACCCGCATGAGCAATGAGGGTTTACGCGCCGCAAGCCGTGCCGCGATCTGCATCGCTTGGCCCTTTGGAGTATCTTGTACGATGTCATCCATCACCATCGGTGCATCGCTCACGGAAGGACGCGGTGCGCTGTCTTCTTCTAAGTCAAAAAGAATTGGACCTTTTGCCATTACTCCTGCTCCCGCAACCACTCGAACCGTAAATCGGGTAGGTTCGCGTCATTACCCACGCCGTCTGTGCGCTCGACCTCGAGAAATCCGGCAGCCTCATAGAACCGCGTGGCACGATCATTGGCCTGATAGCTCCACAACCCCAGCTTTTTCGCGTTCCGCTTTGCGTCGTTCATCAGTGCGCGGGCGATTCCCTTGCCTTGCATATCGGGCCGCAGGCAGAGCGCGTGTATTTCCGTGCCCTTGCGGCCAATCCAGCCCACAATCTCATCGTCGAGATGGGCCACTCGCACCCAACCCGCATCAATCATATCGCCGATCAGCTGGATTTCCTCGGCAGAGCTGTAGAGCTGCGGCAACCATTCAAGCTGCTCATTGGCGGCGGCCAGAATATCGGCAAGTTCGCTGGGTCCCATTAAGCCCGCAGGCCGGATTATCACAGGGTTCATAGCCGGTCTCCGATCAAGAATTCTGCAGCGCGGTCCAGCCTGATGTGTGGCGGGCCATCACCGGGTCGCAAACTGAGCGGCGCGGGCGCAAAACGCATGATCTTGTAATCCGCATCAAGCCATTTTTCGGCCCCCGCCCGTGCAGGGCTGAGCAGATGCGCCGGATCATCGGGCAGCGCGCCAGGGTAAAACGCCGCCTGTTTGCCCGTATCCAGCAGCGTGCCGCGCACCACATCCAATGCGGTGCCCTCGTGGGTCATAGTGTCCTCGGTCGTGGCGCGCAGGGAGGCGATGGCCAGTGCTTGGGTCTGGGCACCAGAAAAGCGCGCACGTTCGCGCGCCTCGCGGGTCAGGGCCTCCATAATCGCAGTGAGTTGCGCATGCTGGCTGTGGTGCAGATGATCCGCCTTGGTTGCAGCGAAAAGGATCTTCTCGACCCGTCGCCCGCCCAACAATCCGCTAAGAAAACTGTTGCGGCCCGGACGGAAAGCCCCCAGCGTCTCGCTCATCGCGGCGCGCAGGTCTTCCACCGCAGGCGGGCCTGCGTTGATCGCGCCCAAAGCATCGACAAGCACAACCTGACGGTCAATGCGGGAAAAATGATCGCGAAAGAACGGCTTTACCACTTCACGTTTATACGCCTCGAACCGGCGTGCCATCTCGCGCCGCAGGCTTTTGCGTCCGTCCCCGTCAGCGGCGGGCAGCGGCGCAAAGGTCAGCACAGGAGAGCCGGCCAGATCACCGGGCAACAAGAACCGCCCCGGTGTACAATCGGAGAAACCGTCGCTCCTCGCTTGAATGAGGTAGGCCGCAAAGCCATTCGCCAATGTTTTGGCCTCAGTTTCCTCCAGCTCAGCTTGGGGGTCAGTGGCCGCCACCAGCGCCAGATATGCCTCCGCCTGCGCACGCGGCGCGATACGGGACAGCGATTGCGCGCTCCATTCATCATAGCTGAGGTCCAACAATCCCAGATCCAACAACCATTCACCGGGGTAATCGACGATATCCAGATGGATCGTACGCGGCCCCTGCAATCCCGACAGCAGCCCGTTGGGACGCACGCGAAGGCTCAGGCGCAGCTCGGACACGGCACGGGTGCTGTCCGGCCAGCTTGGCGTTTTCGCGGTGAGCGCGGCCAGATGCGCCTCATACTCAAAACGGGGAATGGTATCGTCAGGCTGGGGCTGCAAGAACGCGGCCTCGATCCGCCCCTCGCCTGCGGCCACCAGACCCGGCATGCGCCCACGGTCTATCAGATTGGCAACCAGCGAAGTGATGAAAACCGTCTTGCCTGAGCGCGCAAGGCCGGTCACGCCCAGCCGTATCACCGGCTCGAAGAATGTCTCGGACACACTATCCTGCACGGCCTCGATCTGCCGCCAGATGCCATCAGCGATTTTCGAAATTACCACGCGCACCTCTGCCCTTAATACATCCTCCTACATAGGAGCAACGCGCAGGGATTGCCACAGGCCAGCCTCCGCGATAAAGCCCCTTTTATGCCTAGATATGCTCTTCAAGTTGAATATGACGGTGCGCCGTTCCACGGCTGGCAGCGCCAGAATGATTTCCCTTCGGTTGCGGGGGCGATTGAAGACGCGCTGACCAAGCTGGAAAAAGGGCCCCACAAGATCGCCGCCGCAGGGCGCACGGATAAGGGCGTGCATGCGCTGGGGCAGATTGCCCATTGCGATATGGTCCGCGACTGGACCCCGTTTCGGTTGTCGGAGGCGCTAAACTACCATCTCAAACCGCACCCCGTGGCGATTGTGAATTGCGCCGTGGTGCCAGAGACGTTTCACGCACGGTTCGGCGCGCTTGAACGGCGCTATCTGTTCCGTATTCTGCCGCGTCGCGCACCCGTGACGCATTTGCGCGGCTATGTCTGGCAGATAAAGCAGGAGATGGACCTCGACGCCATGCGCGCTGCCGCCAATGTGCTGGTCGGAAGGCATGATTTTACGACCTTCCGCTCAACGATCTGCCAATCTGCCAGCCCTGTGAAAACTGTGGATCGCATCGACATCAGCAGCGTCGAGACCGACTATGGCACTGAGGTCCATTTCGACGTGCGTGCACGCTCGTTCCTGCACAATCAGGTACGTAGCTTTGTTGGCACGCTGGAGCGGGTGGGCTGTGGCTCTATGACGCCTGAGGATGTTCAGGCGGCACTGGATGCGCGCGACCGTGCTGCCTGTGGTCCGGTCTGCCCGCCGCACGGCCTCTATCTTGCGCAGGTTACCTATCCAAAGCCGCTGTTCGACTAATCGTTGTCTGTCAGGCCTGCACCCGCACCTGACAGGCGCGAGGCCTCGCTCTCTTGCACCAGCAATTTGGCGGCAAGGGCTGTCCAAGCTGTGTAAGTTGTCTCAGGCAGATCGATCCGCTGCACCTCAGCACGCGGCGCGGGACGGTTAAGATCAATGTGCAAAAGCCCATCGTCAGAAATATCCGCCACGCAAGGCATGGCCACAACATAGCTTTTCGCAAGCGCGTGTTCCGCATGATCAAGCGTGCCCTCCGCTATTCCTTCAACCTGCTTCTCAGCAATGCGCGTCAATGCAAGGGGGAGGTCAACAATGGGGCCATTTGGCAATGCCTCAAGCGCACGATCGAGAGCATCAGTATCGCGGCCTGCCGTCAAATGGGCAACAACAGCCGCCCCGAACTGTGCCGCCTGTGCTGGGGGTGCCCCCGCCCCACGTGCCGCTTTTGTTGCCAGCACCATCACCTCGTTTGCGGAGCGTGTCACGCGGCGAACACCGGAAGCCACCAGTCATCGCCGCCCTGCCCCAGTTCATCCGCCAAAGGCGCGCCTTGGCACAGGGTGATACGTGTCCAGCGGTCGGATTTGGGATCAAACTTGGATGCCCCAAAGAACGACAGCTTGCAGCGCAGCATGTCGATCGGCAGGCAAGTTTGCGCAATCAGGTTGTCGCGGATTTCAGCGTAGGGGTAGCGCGCACTCAACGTGACTCGCTCCACCGCCAGCGCGTGTTCGGGGTGACGGGTAAGGAAGGTTGAAACGCGCTCAGGGCGCTTCGGCAAATCAGCATAGGCACAGTGCACCCGCCGCCCGATATCAAGCGGCGATTCCAACGTCGCCCCCTCCTCCTCAAACCGTAACCCCAAACGCGGTTCCATCTTGGCCTC